>NZ_JBHXFE010000009.1:170645-197817 GCF_042722475.1 Streptomyces sp. NPDC127092 | reverse complement strand
GAAGCTAAGCCTTTCAGCGCCGATGGTACTGCAGGGGGGACCCTGTGGGAGAGTAGGACGCCGCCGAACAATCATTGTGGGAAAGCCCCGCACCTTATGGTGCGGGGCTTTTCTGCGTTTACGGGCCCGTTCCTCCCCCGGGAGGAGCCGGCCGAGCGCAGCTCGGGATCAGAGCTTGCCGGCGGCCTTCAGGGCGAGATACGCGTCCGCGAGGGCCGGGGCCAGGTTGTCGGGGGTGGCGTCGACGACGGTGACGCCGTGGCGCTGGAGCTGTTCCGCGGTGCGGGCGCGCTGGGTCTGGGCCTGTGTCGCGGCGGCGGCCTCGTAGACGCCCTCGATCGTGCCGCGCGTACTCGACATGCGGGCGACGTGGGGGTCGGAGGGAGACGCCACCACGACGGTGTGGCGCTGCGTGAGCTGAGGGAGGACGGGCAGTAGGCCCTCTTCCACCGGAGCTGCGTCGAGGCTGGTGAGCAGGACGACGAGGGAGCGGCGCGGGGCTCGGGCCAGGGCGGTGGCGGCGAGGCCACGGGCGTCGGTCTCGACGAGTTCCGGTTCGAGGTTGGCCAGGGCGTCGACCACGGCCGGCAGGACGTCGCTCGCCGAGCGGCCCTGGACCTGGGCGCGGAGGCGGCGGTCGTAGGCCACGAGGTCGACGCGGTCGCCGGCGCGGGAGGCCAGGGCGGTGAGGAGGAGTGCGGCGTCCATCGCGGCGTCGAGGCGGGGAACGTCGCCGACGCGGCCGGCGGAGGTGCGGCCGGTGTCGAGGACGACGAGGATGTGGCGGTCGCGTTCAGGGCGCCAGGTGCGGACGGCGACCGTGGTCTGCCGGGCGGTGGCGCGCCAGTCGATGGAGCGGGTGTCGTCGCCTGGGACGTACTCGCGAAGGCTGTCGAACTCGGTGCCCTCGCCGCGGGTGAGGACGCTGGTGCGGCCGTCGAGCTCACGCAGGCGGGCGAGGCGCGAGGGCAGGTGTTTGCGGCTGGTGAACGGTGGCAGGACCCGGACCGTCCAGGGGACCTGGTGGTTGCCCTGGCGGGCGGCGAGGCCGAGGGGGCCGTAGGAGCGGACGGTGACGCGCTCGGCGCGGCGGTCACCGCGGCGGGTGGGCCGCAGGGCCGTGGTGATGCGGCGGCGTTCGCCGGCGGGGACCGTCAGCTGCTGGCGACCGGGGCTCTGGGCGCTGCTCGGGGGCCAGGCGTCGCGGAGCTGGGCGCGGAGGCGGCGGCGGGACGGGTTGGTGACGGTGAGCTGGACTTCGGCGCCGTCACCCAATCGAACTGATGTATCACCACTTCGAGTGAACTGGAGCGTTCGCACTGGCGCGGCCATCGCGTAGTCGCACAGAATTGCGAGTGTGAGCGGAGCGTTCACCGCGAGCATCCCGGTCCAGCTGGGAGCGAGGATGCCCACGGGGAGCGACCCGATGGCGGCGAGCAGGGCGGTTCGTCCGGTGAGGGCCATGGGGTGCCGTTCTCAGCGGGGTACGGGGACGTGGGCGAGGATCGAGTTGAGGACGGAGTCGGAGGTGACTCCCTCCATCTCCGCCTCGGGCCGCAGTTGGATGCGATGGCGCAGGGTCGGCAGGGCCAGGGCCTTCACGTCGTCCGGGGTGACGTAGTCCCGGCCGGTGAGCCAGGCCCAGGCGCGGGCGGTCGACAGCAGGGCGGTGGCTCCTCGGGGGGAGACGCCGAGAGTGAGCGAGGGGGAATCACGCGTGGCACGGCAGATATCGACGACATAGCCGGCGATCTCGGCGGAGACCGAGACCTTGGCGACGGCTTCGCGGGCGGCCTCGATTTCGGCGGGGCCGGCGACGGGGCGGACTCCGGCGGCCTTCAGGTCGCGGGGGTTGAAGCCCTGGGCGTGCCGGGTGAGGACGTTGATCTCGTCCTCGCGTGAGGGCAGCGGGACCGTCAGTTTCAGCAGGAAGCGGTCGAGTTGGGCCTCGGGCAGCGGATAGGTGCCTTCGTACTCGACGGGGTTCTGCGTCGCCGCGACGAGGAACGGCTCGGGCAGCGGGCGGGGCGTTCCGTCCACGGTGACCTGGCGTTCCTCCATGGCCTCCAGGAGCGAGGACTGGGTCTTCGGAGGGGTGCGGTTGATCTCGTCCGCGAGCAGCAGGTTGGTGAACACCGGGCCGGGCTGGAAGGAGAACTCGGCGGTCCGGGTGTCGTAGACGAGCGAGCCGGTGATGTCGCTCGGCATCAGATCGGGGGTGAACTGGACGCGCTTGGTGTCGAGTTCGAGCGCGGAGGCGAGAGCGCGCACCAGGAGGGTCTTCGCGACGCCGGGGACTCCTTCGAGCAGGACGTGGCCCTTGCACAGGAGGGCGACGACGAGACCGGTGACGGCGGGGTCCTGGCCGACAACGGCCTTCCCGATCTCGGTGCGCAGGGCCTCCAGGGAGGCGCGGGCGCCGTCCGAGCTCGTAGCGGTCTCAGGGGTCGGGGCGCTCATGAGGTGCGTACCTCTCTTTCGAGGGCGTCGAGTTGGTCCGCGAGGCGGATGAGGGCGGCGTCGTCGGCGGGAGCCGGGCCGAAGAGGAGGTCCCGGTGGACCGTGGGGGCCGTGGGGAGCCGGGCGGAGAGTGCGGAGAGGAGCAGATCGGGGGAGTGGGCGTCCTTGCCGGGGACGCCGAGGAGCGGGGCGAGCCGGTCGCGGGTCGCGGTGCGCAGGACGGTGGCGGCGCGGTCGCGGGCGTCGGTCTTGCGGTAGAGGCGGGCGCGGCCCTCGGTGGTCTCGGAGGCGCGGATGGCGACGGGAAGCCGTTCGGGTACGAGGGCGCCGAGGCGGCGGCCGCGCCAGACGGCGGCGAGGACGGCCGCGACGGCGAGCTGGAGCGTGCCCCACAGCCAGCCGGAAGGAATCAGTTCGAGGAAGGTGGCCTCGGGGTCCTGTGGGGCCTCGGTGGCGCCGGGTACGTCGGCGAGTGAGGGGAGGTACCAGACGAGATGCGGCCGGGAGCCGAGGAGTTGCAGCGCGAGGGACGCGTTGCCCTGGTGGGCGAGGCGCTTGTTGAAGAGGAGTTCGGGGGAGCCGAGGAGGACCGTGTCGGCCGTGCCCTTGCCGGGGAGGCGGACGAGGGTGGGCAGGCCGTCGGAGAGGTAGCAGGAGTCGGCGGTGGCCGTGCCGGTGTGGTAGCGCTCGCCGCCGAGGTCGACGCTTCCGGCGCGGGTCGCGGCGGGCAGTGGGCAGCCGGGCTCGAGAGGGGCGACGGCCACGCTCAGGGCGGTGCTCGTTCCGGGCGCGAGGGTGCTGAGGGAGGACGGGCCGGGGCCCAGGAGGACGGTGCGGCCGGCGGAGCTGGTCATCGCCCGGCGCAGCGCGGTCTGTTGTTCCGGCGTGAGCAGGTCGGGGGTCGTCACCAGCAGGGTGGTGTCGGCGCCGGTGGCGGCGATCGCCTCGGTGAGGGTCTCGGCGACGTCGACGGTGACGCCCTCGGCCTTGAGGAGTTCGGCGACGGCGCGACTGCCGTAGGGGTCGGCGGAGCGGGGGTCGAGGCGGCCGTGGTGGCCGCTGGAGCGCATCGTGGCCAGCACGGTGCCGCCGATCAGCAGCAGGGCGAGCACCAGGAGGGCGCTCCGGACTCGGTTCCAGATCTGGCGGGGCGTGAGCGAGGTGGAGGTGCTGGTCGTGGCCGGCCGGCTCATCGGGGCGCCTCCGTGAAACCGGTGGCGGCGGTCGTGGCAAGCGTCGGCTTCGTCCGCTCCAGGGCGCTGTCCAGCTGCTCGATGCGGCGGTACGCGGGTTCGTCGGCGCTGCGGCCGCCGTATGTGACGTCGTCGAAGGCGCGGGCGGCGGCGCGCAGTCCCTCGGCGTGGGTCGGCAGGGATCGGCCTGCTTCGGCGGCGGCTTCGTCGGCGGTGCGGCCCGGGCGCGGGTCGAGGAGGGTGCGTTCCTCGAGGGAGCGGACGATGGCCCGCATGCGTTCCTGGACGGCCTGGTTCCACTGGCCGGCCGAGGCGTGGCGGCTCGCGGCGGCGCGGTGTTCGGCGGCGGTGCGGGGGCCGTCGTCGAAGAGGGAGTCGCCGGCGGTGGCGGGCGTGCGGCGGGGGGTGCCGAGGCGCCACCAGAGGGCGGCGATCAGGGCGAGCACGACGACGGCGACGGCCACGAGACCGACGACGCCGCCGGGCGTCGCTCCGGCGGCGCTGTCGAAGAGGTCGCCGACCCAGTCCCAGAAGCGGTCGATGCCGCGCTGGAGAAGGCTGGGATCGTTCTCGTGGTACATCGGTTCGGACAGTTCGCGTTCCGCCGCCTCCCGGGCGGGGACGCGCGGAATGTCCACCGGTGTGTCACCGGTCGTGCCCCCCGTGATCGTCACGCCATCAGCCTCCGTAGCCGGGGAGTCCGGCGGCGCGGGCGAGTTCGAGGTCGAGGGCCTCGCGGCGGATGCGCTGGTCGATGTAGAGGAGGACGGCGACGCCCGCGGAGAGCGGGTAGGTGAGGGCGCCGGTGATGACTCCGCCGATGCCCGTGATGATCAGGAACGCCCAGCTGGTCTCCGGGACGGTGCCGTTCATGATGTCGCTGATGCCGTCCCCGGCGACGGCCATCGCGACGAAGACGAACGGAAGCGCGACGATCATCGTGAAGAGGAAGATCAGCAGCTGGGTGAGGAGGCTGATGCCGAAGATGCGCCACCAGGAGCCCTGCACCAGCTTGGCCGAGCGCTTGAGGGCCTTCATGACGCCCTGACGCTCCAGCATGAGCGCGGGAGAGGCCAGGGACAGACTGATCGTCAGCCACATCACGGCCACGAAGGCGCAGGCGCCGCCGACGAAGGCGAGGGTGTCTCCGGCGTTACCGCCGAGGAGCAGCCCCGGCAGGAGCCCGACGAGCATGATGGCGCCGGCCGCCAGCGGTACCAGCAGGGTCAGTCCGAGCAGCTGGAGCAGCCGCGGGCGGGCCTCCCGCCACGCGTCGCCGAGGGTGACGGGGCGGCCGAGGACGGCGCGGCTGATGACGACGGTGAGCAGCGCGGAGCTGAAGAGCCCGGCGGCGATCATGATGACGTACGTCGGGCCCATGCCGATGAGGCTGTTCTTCAGGGATTCGAGGCTCTGGGAGAGCTGCTCGGCCGGGCTGGCGTCCTGGTCGATCGCCACGGGCGCGGGAGCGAGATAGCGCTGGGCGAGGATGTCCGCGACCTGCACGATGACCGCGACGGTGATGGTGATGGCCAGGACGGTCTGCCAGTAGCGGCGCATGGTCGTCACGGCGCCGTCGAGGATGTCGCCCAGGGTCAGTGGGCGCAGCGGGATCACGCCGGGCTTCGCGGGCGGCGGCGCTCCCCAGTGCCCGTACGGGGGTCGGCCCCAGCCGGGGCCGCCGTGCGCGGGCGCCGGAGGCGGCGGCGGGACGTCGTGGCCGGGAGCGGTGGGCGGCTGCCACTGGCCGGCGGGCGGCTGGTTGCCGGACCACTGCGGGGCAGGGCCGTTCGCGTCGCCGGGCGAGGCGGGCCGGGGGACGCCGGCGCCGTCGTGGCCGTCGGAGGGCGCAGATCCGGGCGAGGTCCAGCCCGGAGTGTCGTTCACGGTCGTCCACCTCGAGGAATGGTCGCGGGGCCGGATCGCCGAACCGGCTCGGTCTCTGCAGCCGTACGCCTGTCGGGGCGGCGGGCCGGGAGCCATCGTGCCACGCGTGCCCCGCCGACGGGCGGGCCCGACCCTTCTGAGGCCCCTTCCTTACGGGGCGGGCCGCGAGCAGACCGTACGGACGCCGATCATTGCGGGGCGAACCATGGAGGGGACGGGACGGAACGGGACGGGGGCGACGGTGAGGCGGTCGGTGTGTGTGGGCGCCATGGTCGTTCCCGTTGCGGCCAGGCGGCCAGGCGGCCAGGGGCTCAGGGCCTCTGCTGCGAGCGGCCCGGGCCGCGGGAAGGTACTGCGGCGGGCCGTACCGCAGTGGTCGGCCTTGCCGAGGCGCTCTTCGCCGTAGATGACGTCCAGAGGGGAGCTGTGGTGCTCCAGCGGGAAGCCCAGCAGGTGCCGGGCCTTGGAGGTCGTGGAGGCAGGATGCCAGGTGTCTCCGCTGACAACGCCCGGTCGGGAGCCGGGCGGGCCGGGCGGGGGATTGATTGAGCCAGTCTTCCCATAGGCCGCAGCGGGTACCTCGGGGTACGGTTCTGGGCGACCACGGGGGGCACGAGGCTGACATCCTTGTCTGACATCGACACCCACAGACACCGGCGGTTCACGGCGGGCACACACGGACGTCACCGCAGGTCAGTGAGGTATCTCACCAGCCGCCTTGAGACTGATACGGAAATGGGATGATGTCGATATGAAGGGACGCGTTCTTGTCGTCGATGACGACACCGCACTGGCCGAGATGCTCGGGATCGTGCTGCGAGGTGAAGGGTTCGAGCCGTCGTTCGTCTCTGACGGCGACAAGGCGCTCGCGGCGTTCCGGGAGGCCAAGCCGGACCTGGTGCTGCTCGACCTGATGCTGCCCGGGCGGGACGGCATCGAGGTGTGCCGGCTCATCAGGGCCGAGTCCGGGGTGCCGATCGTCATGCTCACGGCCAAGAGCGACACCGTCGACGTCGTGGTCGGACTGGAGTCCGGAGCCGACGACTACATCGTGAAGCCGTTCAAGCCGAAGGAGCTCGTCGCCCGCATCAGGGCGCGGCTGCGGAGGTCGGAGGAGCCGGCGCCCGAGCAGCTGGCCATCGGGGACCTGGTCATCGACGTGGCCGGTCACTCCGTGAAGCGGGACGGGCAGTCCATCGCCCTGACGCCGCTGGAGTTCGACCTGCTGGTCGCGCTCGCCCGCAAGCCGTGGCAGGTGTTCACGCGCGAGGTGCTCCTGGAGCAGGTCTGGGGCTACCGGCACGCGGCCGACACCCGTCTGGTGAACGTGCACGTGCAGCGACTGCGCTCGAAGGTCGAGAAGGACCCGGAGCGCCCGGAGATCGTGGTGACGGTCCGCGGTGTCGGTTACAAGGCGGGGCCCAGCTGACATGAGCGCAGGCAGTGCTGCTCCGAAGGCCGGGGACTCGCGGGTCCGTACGGGGCGGGCTGCCGGACCGGGGCGGGGGGGCTCGCGTTTCGGCCGTCTGTTCCAGGACGGGACCCCGGGCGGGCCCGTGTTCCGGCTCGTCGTGCGCTGGGTGCGCCGTCCGCTGCTGCCCGCCGTACGGCTGTGGCGGCGCAACCTGCAGGTGCGCGTCGTCGCGGGCACCCTGCTCATGTCCCTCGGAGTCGTGCTGCTCCTCGGCCTGGTCGTCATCGGCCAGGTGCGCAACGGTCTGCTCGATGCCAAGGAGAAGGCAGCGCAGAGCCAGGCGGCCGGCGGGTTCTCGGCCGCCCAGGACCGGGCGGCAACCACGCCGTCCGCGCCGGGCGAGCAGGACGGCGGCCGCACCGGCGCGTCGGTGAACTGGCGCTCGACGCTGGTCGAGCAGCTGGCCAGCGGCGGCCAGAGCGCCTACAACGTGGTCGCGCTGTCCCTGGAGACCGGGGACACGGCCAGCCGCGGCGCCCGCGCGTCCGGCGAGGTCGACCCGACCACCAGCATCCCCGCCGACCTGCGGCACAACGTCGCGCAGGGCACCAGCACCTTCCAGAAGTTCGCGCGGATCCACTACACCAGCGGCAAGGCCTCCGAGCCGGGCCTGGTGATCGGCAAGCGGCTCAACGACGCCGACGGCACCCCGTACGAGCTGTACTACCTCTTTCCGCTGACGCAGGAGGAGGACTCCCTCGCCCTGGTCAAGGGCACCCTCGCCACGGCAGGACTGTTCGTCGTGGTGCTGCTGGGCGCGATCGCCTG
Source organism: Streptomyces sp. NPDC127092 (assembly GCF_042722475.1). NCBI lineage: Bacteria > Bacillati > Actinomycetota > Actinomycetes > Kitasatosporales > Streptomycetaceae > Streptomyces > Streptomyces sp. NPDC127092. The sequence continues at coordinate 190,035 of NZ_JBHXFE010000009.1, read as the reverse complement.
GCTGGTGGTGCGCCAGGTCGTCACACCGGTGCGGATGGCCGCGGGCATCGCCGAGCGGCTGTCCGTCGGCAAGCTCCAGGAGCGGATGAAGGTCACCGGCGAGGACGACATCGCGCGCCTCGGCGAGGCCTTCAACAAGATGGCGCAGAACCTCCAGCTGAAGATCCAGCAGCTGGAGGACCTGTCGCGGATGCAGCGGCGGTTCGTCTCGGACGTCTCGCACGAGCTGCGCACCCCGCTGACGACCGTACGGATGGCGGCCGACGTCATCCATGACGCGCGGGCCGACTTCGATCCGGTGACGGCGCGTTCCGCCGAGCTGCTGGGCGACCAGCTCGACCGTTTCGAGTCGCTGCTGTCGGACCTGCTGGAGATCAGCCGGTTCGACGCGGGCGCCGCCGCGCTGGAGGCAGCGCCGATAGACCTGCGTGAGGTGGTACGGCGGGTGATCGGCGGCGCCGAGCCGCTGGCCGAGCGCAAGGGCAGCCGGATCGTCGTCGTCGGCGACGAGCAGCCGGTGGTGGCCGAGGCGGACGCCCGCCGGGTCGAGCGGGTGCTGCGCAACCTGGTCGTGAACGCCGTCGAGCACGGCGAGGGCCGGGACGTCATCGTGAAGCTGGCCGCCGCGGGCGGGGCCGTCGCCGTCGCCGTACGCGACTACGGCGTGGGCCTCAAGCCCGGCGAGGCGACCCGGGTGTTCAACCGGTTCTGGCGTGCCGACCCGGCACGCGCGCGTACCACCGGGGGTACGGGCCTCGGCCTGTCCATCGCGGTGGAGGACGCGCGGCTGCACGGCGGCTGGCTCCAGGCGTGGGGCGAGGCGGGCGGCGGCTCCCAGTTCCGGCTGACCCTGCCGCGGACGGCGGACGAGCCGCTGCGCGGTTCCCCGATCCCGCTGGAGCCGGAGGACTCGCGGCGCAACCGCGAGCAGGCGGCGGCCGGCGCGGCGCCAGGATCGGGTCCGGGCAGGGGCACGGCCTCCGGTACGGGCTCCGCCGGCGGCGGAGCGGGTGCCGGGGCGCGGCTGTCGGCGGTGCCCGTGCAGCCGGCCGGGGACGGCCCGGCCCTGCCCGTACCGCCGCGGATGCCGCCGGCGCCACGGGCCACGGTGGATCCGACGGCGCTGCCGGGCAGTGGCGCGCGCGTGGTGGCCCGCCCCTCGGAGCAGGCGGGGAGCACCGCGGCCGGGGGCGGCGACGGCGAGGGTGGTGAGGTGATGGCGTCGACGCGCGCCGAGCGGGAGGACGGTACTGGTGGGCGCTGACCTTCGAGGGAAGCGGGAGACCCTGGGGCGGGGAAGGCCGGTGCGAGGCGTGGTCCTCGCGGCGTGCGGTTCGCTGCTGGTGGCCGGGTGCGCGACCATGCCGGACAGCGGTGACGTACAGACCGTGAAGGCGTCCAACCCGGGTGACTCGCAGGTGCGCGTGTACGCCGTGGCGCCCCGTGAGAACGCCGATCCCGACGAGATCGTCGACGGCTTCCTCGAGGCCATGACGAGTGACGACCCCGGCTTCGCCACGGCGCGCAAGTACCTGACGCGGCAGGCCGCGCGGACCTGGAAGCCGGAGGAGAGCATCACGGTGCTCACCAACGCGCCCGGCCGCGACCAGGCCGACCGCATGGCCGATCCGGAGAACAAGGGGCGGACGTATCCGCTGTCCGGGCGGCAGATCGCGACGGTCGACGCGAGCCACGCGTACCAGCCGAAGGCGCCCGCCGAGTACAACCAGTCGATCCACGTCGTCCAGCAGCCCTCGGCGGACGGCAAGGGCAAGGAATGGCGCATCGACAACCTGCCGAAGGGCCTGGTGCTCGGCGAGGCGGATTTCCTGCGCAACTACCGGTCGGTCAACAAGTACTACTTCGCCTCCGGTGAGAACTGGGTGGTCGCCGACCCCGTCTACATCCGGCAGCGGCAGGACCCGGTGACCCGCATGGACCCGGTGACGCAGACCGTCAAGGCGCTCCTGGAGGGCCCGACGGGCTGGCTGGAGCCCGCCGTCGACTCGCGCTTCCCGTCCGGGACGGAGCTGCGCGAAGGCGTCACCACGCTCACGACGGACGACCAGTCGACGCTGAAGGTGCCGCTGAACGCCAAGGCCGACCACGTGAGCGCACTCGCCTGCAAGGGCATGGCGGCGCAGCTGCTGTTCACCCTGGGTGACCTGACGTCGGTGCGGGTCGAGCAGGTCGAGATCCAGGGCAGCAAGGGCGATCGGCTGTGCCTGCTCGGCAAGGGCCAGGCGCGTGACGAGTTCTCGCCGGTCCGGAACCCGGGCCGGGGTGAGAACCCGTACTTCGTCGACGAGCACGGCAAGCTGATGATGCTGTCGGTCGACGGCCGGCAGCCCGACAAGCCGGCCGAGGTGCCCGGCCCGTTCGGGAAGGGCGTGGTCGCGCTGCGGTCCGTCGCGGTGGACCGCGAGGAGAGCCACGCGGCGGCGGTCCTGCAGGAGGGACGGGAGCTGCGGGTCGGTTCGATCACCACCGACGAGGAGTTGCCGGCGCCGGTCGTCACCAGTGCCGGGCTCAGGCCCGATGACCGGCTGTCGGCGCCGAGCTGGGACGGCCGCGGCGACCTGTGGGTGGCCGACCGCAACAGGCTCAAGCCGCGCCTGTGGATGGTGCCCGGCGGTCAGGGCGAGCGGATCGAGGTCAGTACGCCGTGGCTGCGGGACGGCGCGCGGGTCGAGTCGCTGCGGGTCTCCGCCGACGGCGTGCGCATCGCGCTGCTCGTCACCAAGGACGACCGCACCACCCTGCAGATCGGACGGGTCGAGCGGACCTTCGTCGAGGGCCGGCAGCACGTCGCCGTCACGGACCTGGAGAACGCGGCGCCGCGCCTGGAGTCCGTCACGGCCGTGTCGTGGGCGGGGCCGAGCCGGCTCGTGGTGGTCGGCACGGAGGCCGGCGGCGTGCAGCAGGTGCGGTACGTGCAGACGGACGGCTCGACCTCGGCCACGTCGGTGCTGCCGGGCCTGAACGGCGTCGACGCGGTGGCCGCGCCGCACGGCGAGCAGGCTCCGGTGGTCGCGGACTCCGGGAACGACGGCATCGTGCGACTCGCGCCCGGCGCGAACTGGCAGCCCGTCGTCAAGGAAGGCGGCTCGCCGGTCTACCCGGGCTGAGCCGGCCGGCTCCGGTCGTTCGTCCGCACAGCTTGTCCACAGGGGGTTGTCCACAGGGGTGGCCGGAGGGACCTGCGTGGAGGACAGTGGAGCCATGCGGGGGTGGTGGCGAGAGGTCGCCGGGCTGGTGCTGCCGGTCTCCTGCGGAGGCTGCGGGAGACCCCGTACGGCGCTGTGCCCGTCGTGCGAGGCCGAGCTGACCGGGACCGGGCCGTGCCGTGTGCGGCCGTCGCCGGAGCCTCGGGGACTGCCCGAGGTGTACGCGGCGGCGGCGTACGAGGGCGGAGCGCGGGCGCTGCTCCTCGCCCACAAGGAGCGCGGCGCGCTGCCGCTCGCCGGTCCCCTGGGCGTGGCGCTGGCCGGGGCCGTGACGGCCGCCGCCGGGGCCCTGGGCGCGGGCGGGGGCGGTTCGCTGCTCCTCGTACCGGTGCCGTCCTCGCGGCGCTCCGTGCGGGCGCGTGGCCATGATCCGACGCGGCGGATCGCGCTGGCGGCGGCCGGGCGGCTGCGGCGTACGGGCCGGGCGGCGCGGGTCCTTCCGGTGCTGCGGCAGCGCCGGGCGGTGGCGGACCAGTCGGGGCTGGGGGCGCGGGGACGGCTCGCGAACCTCGCGGGGGCCCTGGCGGTGGCCCCGGGCGGCGGACGGCTGCTGGGCGAGGCCGTGCGGGCGGGCGGCCGCGTGGTGCTCGTGGACGACCTGATGACCACCGGTGCGTCGCTCGCGGAGGCGGCGCGAGCGGTCACGGCGGCGCTCACGGCGGAGGCCGCGAAGGAGGCCGCGACGGAGGGTTCCGGCGTCGGCGCCGTACACCCGTCGTTCATGTTTCCCGGATTAGCGGACGCCCCGAAGGGAGGCGTGACGGAAGGGCTTTTCGAACAGCCGACGGCCGCGGTGATCGCATCATCTCCGTCCTCGTTCGAAATAAACAGGAACTCTCCGAGAAGTTGCATCGTTGCAGGTGGTGAGAGGTGAAAACACCCGAACGGAGGTAACTGGCTCCAGCGGGTGCCGACACCCGTCCGAACGAGCTATGTTCGGTTGTGAGGAATGGCGAATGCCACGGCCTCACCGAATGCACGGGTGCGCCTACAGGACAGGAGTTCAGGGCGAATTAACCTCGGGTTGGTGGGGTGGGGAGCTTGTCGGCTGGGGAGGAGGAGGTCAGGTCGCCAAGTCCGAGACTCCGGTAATCGCCGGAGTCTGGTGCAAAGGGAGAAGCTCGCCGGCCAAGGAGCCGGACCGAGTGATCCGGGAACGGAGTTCTGCGTGGACATCGTCGTCAAGGGCCGCAAGACCGAGGTGCCCGAGCGGTTCCGGAAGCACGTGGCCGAGAAGCTGAACCTGGAGAAGATCCAGAAGCTTGACGCCAAGGTGATCAGCCTCGACGTCGAGGTGTCCAAGGAGACCAATCCGCGGCAGGCCGACCGGTCCGACCGCGTCGAGATCACCGTCCATTCCCGAGGCCCGGTGATCCGGGCGGAAGCCGCCGCGGGCGACCCGTACGCAGCGCTCGACCTCGCTCACGGCAAGCTCGAGGCGCGACTGCGCAAGCAGCACGACAAGCGCTTCACCCGACGTGGCGCCGGCAGGCTGTCGGCCGCCGAGGTGGGTGACGTGGTGCACGGCGCCGCCCAGATCAACGGCAGTGGCCAGCTGGTCGCCGACGAGGGCGAGAGCGTGCCCACCAGGATGATGGGTTCGATCGAAGTCCAGGGCGAGGGACCGCTGGTGGTCCGGGAGAAGACCCACACGGCCGCCCCGATGACCCTCGAGCAGGCGCTCTACGAAATGGAGCTGGTCGGGCACGACTTCTATCTCTTCGTCGACTCCGACACCAAGCAGCCGAGCGTCGTCTACCGGCGACACGCGTACGACTACGGCGTCATCCACCTCGAGACCGACCCGCTCGCCCAGGGTGGCGGCGCGGGCGGCGCGCTCGGCGGCTGACACCCCCGGGCCGTACCCCGGCCGAGGACCATGACACGGTGCCCCTGAAGCGCCCCGCGCGCTCCCAGGGGCACCCCTGTGCCCCCGTGTGCGACCACGGGATCCCCGCGCGGGCGCCGGGGCATGAAATCATGGCGTGCACGCCAACCGGTGCTCCCCGAGCAGCGGTTGGGGCCTATAGCGAAACCAGTACACGACTTCAGGCCACGGCCTTCAGGGGGAGGAACGATGGCGGACGGCTTCGGGCCGGTGCACAGCGGGCGAGGGCTCGACGGCACGATGAACCCGGAGGGAATGGATTCGGCCAACGGCGCGTCAAGAGACGAGCCCATCCGGGTCCTTGTCGTGGACGATCACGCCCTTTTCCGCCGCGGTCTGGAGATCGTCCTCGCTCAGGAAGAGGACATCCAGGTCGTCGGCGAGGCGGGTGACGGCGCCGAAGCCGTCGACAAAGCGGCCGATCTCCTGCCCGACATCGTCCTGATGGACGTCAGGATGCCGAAGCGGGGCGGAATCGAGGCCTGTACCTCCATCAAGGAGGTCGCCCCCAGCGCGAAGATCATCATGCTGACGATCAGCGACGAGGAGGCCGACCTCTACGACGCGATCAAGGCGGGCGCGACCGGCTACCTCCTGAAGGAGATCTCCACCGACGAGGTCGCCACCGCGATCCGGGCCGTCGCCGACGGCCAGTCGCAGATCAGCCCGTCGATGGCGTCGAAGCTGCTTACCGAGTTCAAGTCGATGATCCAGCGCACCGACGAGCGCAGGCTGGTACCCGCGCCGCGGCTGACCGACCGCGAGCTGGAGGTGCTGAAGCTGGTCGCGACCGGGATGAACAACCGGGACATCGCCAAGGAGCTGTTCATCTCCGAGAACACGGTGAAGAACCACGTGCGCAACATCCTGGAGAAGCTGCAGCTGCACTCCCGGATGGAGGCGGTGGTCTACGCGATGCGGGAGAAGATCCTCGAGATCCGCTGACCTCGCGCCTAGCCGAGGGCCTTCACCAGATCGGGCGCCAGTTCCGGGGCGTCGACGCGCTCCACCGCCACCGCGTCGCAGCCCACCCACTCCGCGGCCTCGCGCAGGGCCTGGGCCACCGCGGGCACCGCCTTGGGGCCGTCCAGCGTGACCTGCCGGGCGACCAGCGTCCGGCCGTCCCTGGCCGGGTCCACGCGGCCCACCAGACGGCCGCCGGCCAGGACGGGCATCGCGAAGTAGCCGTACACCCGCTTCGGCTTCGGCACGTAGGCCTCCAGGCGGTGCGTGAAGCCGAAGATCCGCTCGGTGCGGGGCCGCTCCCAGATCAGCGAGTCGAACGGCGAGAGCAGCGTCGTGCGGTGCCGGCCGCGCGGCTCGGTCGCCAGTGCCGCCGGGTCGGCCCAGGCCGGCTTGCCCCAGCCCGCCACCGTCACCGGCACCAGACCCGAGTCCGCCACCACCGCGTCGAAGGCCTCGCCCTTGATCCGGTGGTAGTCGGCGATGTCCGCGCGCGTGCCGACGCCGAGGGCCTCGCCCGCCTGCCGCACGAGCCGGCGCAGACACTCCGTGTCGTCCATGTCGTCGTGCAGCAGCGCGTCCGGGATCGCCCGCTCGGCCAGGTCGTACACCCGCTTCCAGCCGCGTCGCTCGGTCACCACCACCTCGCCGTACATCAGCGCCCGCTCGACGGCGATCTTCGAATCCGACCAGTCCCACCACTCGCCCTTGTTCTTGGCGCCGCCGAGCTCGGTCGCGGTCTGCGGGCCCTCGCTCCTGAGCTGGGCGATCACCGCCTCGTACGCGCCGTCCGACAGCTCGTGGGACCAGTGCGGGCGGTCGCGGTAGGCACGGCGGCGGAAGGCGAAGTGCGGCCACTCCTCGACGGGCAGGATGCAGGCGGCGTGCGACCAGTACTCGAAGGCGTGACCTTCGGTCCAGTACGCGTCCTCGACGGTGCGGCGGCCCACCGCGCCGAGGCGCGCGTACGGAATCAGCTCGTGCGAGCGGGCCAGGACCGAGATGGTGTCCAGCTGGACCTGGCCGAGGTGACGCAGCACCCCGCGGACACCGGCCCGCCGGTCCGGCGCGCCGAGGAAGCCCTGGGCCCGCAGGGCGATCCGGCGGGCTTCGTCGGCGGACAGTTCGGCTGCGGGGCGCGGGGCGGTCGTCATGATCCCGACCCTAGACGGCGGCACTGACAACGCGCGGGGGATTCGGCAAGCATCCGAAGGCCTCCCCGCCCGGGCCGCGTCTGGTCCGCGTGCGGGCCTCGCCCGGCCCCCGTCCGGGCCCCGTCCGGGCCCCGTACGGCCGCTCAGGCGTCCGCGTCGGCCTTTGCCGGGAGGTAGGGGAGCGGCGAGGGGAGGCCGAGGTCGGACGGGAGCAGGGAGGCTACCCAGGCGTCGCGGACCGTGCCCTTGTTGGTCAGACCGGCCCGCTCGACGCCCTCCATGGTGAAACCGGCCCGCTCGGCGACCGCCCGCGACGGCGTGTTGCCGATCTCGGCGCGCCACACCAGCCGGTGGACGCCGAGGGAGGTGAAGGCCCAGCGGGCGAGGGCGTCGACGACCTCCGTCATGTAGCCGTGGCCGCGGTGCTCCCTGACCAGCCAGAAGCCGACCTCCCGGACGCCCGGGCCCCTGGCGTGCAGACCGGCGGCGGCCAGCAGCGGGCCGCCCTCCAGCGGCTCGACGGCGAAGCCGTACTCCCCGTCCTCGCGCCAGCCCTGCGGCACGAGGCGGTTCACGAAGAAGTCCGCGTCGGGGCGCGTGTACGGGGAGGGGACCTGGGTCCAGCGCTGGATGTCCGGGTCCTGACAGGCGGCGGTCACCGCGTCCACGTCCGCGGAGGCGAACGGGCGCAGGCGCAGGCGGTCGGTGGTGAGGGTGATGGGCTCCATGACGAAATTCTGGTGACCCGCCCGGGCCGATGCGAACACTTTTCGGGAGAGGGCGGCACCTTCCGGCACCCTCGAGCGTTCTCTCTTGAGCGAGGTGTCACGGGCGGCAGCGGGGCCCTCGGCACCGCGGCCGCACCGCTCCGGCACTGCGGGCCTCCCTCCACGAGGGCGGTCTCGCTTACGATGGCCGTTGCGGTGGGGACCACCTGCCGTGCCCGCGCCCGAGTCATGACAAGACCCAGTGCCAGGCCCGACCGGCAAGGAGACCAGCCTCAGTGTCCGTCTTCAACAAGCTCATGCGTGCAGGCGAAGGCAAGATCCTGCGCAAACTGCACCGCATCGCGGACCAGGTCAACTCCATCGAAGAGGATTTCGTCAACCTCTCCGACGCCGAGTTGCGGGCGCTCACGGACGAGTACAAGCAGCGGTACGCGGACGGCGAGAGCCTCGACGACCTGCTTCCCGAGGCGTTCGCCACGGTCCGTGAGGCCGCCAAGCGCGTCCTGGGCCAGCGCCACTACGACGTGCAGATCATGGGTGGCGCCGCGCTCCACCTCGGCTACGTGGCCGAGATGAAGACCGGTGAGGGCAAGACCCTCGTCGGCACGCTCCCCGCGTACCTGAACGCGCTGTCCGGCAAGGGCGTGCACCTGATCACGGTGAACGACTACCTGGCCGAGCGCGACTCCGAGATGATGGGCCGGGTCCACCGCTTCCTCGGCCTGACGGTCGGCTGCATCCTCGCCAACATGACGCCGGCCCAGCGCCGCGAGCAGTACGCCTGCGACATCACGTACGGCACGAACAACGAGTTCGGCTTCGACTACCTGCGCGACAACATGGCGTGGTCCAAGGACGAGCTCGTCCAGCGCGGCCACAACTACGCGTGCGTCGACGAGGTCGACTCGATCCTCGTCGACGAGGCCCGTACGCCGCTGATCATCTCCGGCCCGGCCGACCAGGCCACCAAGTGGTACGGCGACTTCGCGAAGCTGGTCACCCGCCTCACCAAGGGCGAGCCCGGCAACCAGCTCAAGGGCATCGAGGAGACCGGCGACTACGAGGTCGACGAGAAGAAGCGCACCGTCGGCATCCACGAGTCCGGTGTCGCCAAGGTCGAGGACTGGCTGGGCATCGACAACCTGTACGAGTCGGTCAACACGCCGCTCGTCGGTTACCTGAACAACGCCATCAAGGCGAAGGAACTGTTCAAGAAGGACAAGGACTACGTCGTCATCGACGGCGAGGTCATGATCGTCGACGAGCACACCGGCCGTATCCTCGCCGGCCGTCGCTACAACGAGGGCATGCACCAGGCCATCGAGGCCAAGGAAGGCGTGCCGATCAAGGACGAGAACCAGACGCTCGCCACGATCACCCTCCAGAACTTCTTCCGCCTCTACGACAAGCTCTCCGGCATGACCGGTACGGCCATGACCGAGGCGGCCGAGTTCCACCAGATCTACAAGCTGGGCGTCGTCCCGATCCCGACGAACAAGCCCATGCAGCGCAAGGACCAGCCGGACCTGATCTACCGGACCGAGGTCGCCAAGTTCGCCGCCGTCGTCGACGACATCGCGGAGAAGCACGAGAAGGGCCAGCCGGTCCTCGTCGGCACCACCTCGGTCGAGAAGTCCGAGTACCTGTCGCAGCAGCTCAGCAAGCGCGGTGTGCCGCACGAGGTGCTCAACGCCAAGCACCACGAGCGCGAGGCCGCGATCGTCGCGCAGGCCGGCCGCAAGGGCGCCGTCACCGTCGCCACGAACATGGCCGGCCGTGGTACGGACATCAAGCTCGGCGGCAACCCCGACGACCTCGCCGAGGCGGAGCTGCGCCAGGCGGGCCTCGACCCGGTCGAGCACGTCGAGGAGTGGGCGGCGGCGCTGCCGGGCGCCCTGGAGCGCGCCGAGAAGGCCGTGAAGGCGGAGTTCGAGGAGGTCAAGGAGCTCGGCGGACTGTACGTCCTGGGCACCGAGCGCCACGAGTCCCGCCGTATCGACAACCAGCTCCGCGGCCGTTCCGGCCGTCAGGGCGACCCCGGCGAGTCCCGCTTCTACCTGTCGCTCGGCGACGACCTGATGCGCCTGTTCAAGGCGGCGATGGTCGAGCGCGTGATGGCGATGGCGAACGTGCCGGACGACGTGCCGATCGAGAACAAGATGGTCACCCGCGCCATCGCCTCCGCGCAGGGCCAGGTCGAGAGCCAGAACTTCGAGACCCGTAAGAACGTCCTGAAGTACGACGAGGTCCTCAACCGGCAGCGCGAGGTCATCTACGGCGAGCGCCGCCGCGTCCTGGAGGGCGAGGACCTGCACGAGCAGATCCGCCACTTCATGGACGACACGATCGACGACTACATCCGCCAGGAGACCGCCGAGGGCTTCGCGGAGGAGTGGGACCTGGACCGGCTGTGGAGCGCGTTCAAGCAGCTCTACCCGGTGAAGGTCACCGTGGAGGAGCTGGAGGACGCGGCGGGCGACCGGGCCGGCATCACCGCCGAGTTCATCGCCGAGTCCATCAAGAACGACATCCACGAGCAGTACGACGCCCGTGAGAAGCAGCTCGGCTCGGACATCATGCGTGAGCTGGAGCGGCGCGTGGTCCTGTCGGTCCTGGACCGCAAGTGGCGCGAGCACCTCTACGAGATGGACTACCTCCAGGAGGGCATCGGCCTGCGCGCGATGGCGCAGAAGGACCCGCTGGTCGAGTACCAGCGCGAGGGCTTCGACATGTTCACCGCGATGATGGAGGGCATCAAGGAGGAGTCCGTCGGCTACCTGTTCAACCTGGAGGTCCAGGTCGAGCAGCAGGTCGAGGAGGTCCCGGTGCAGGACGCGGCCCCGTCCCTGGAGAAGGACGCGGTCCCGGCGGGCGCGAACGGCCGCCCGGAGATCCGCGCGAAGGGCCTCGACGCCCCGCAGCGTCCGGACCGCCTGCACTTCTCCGCGCCGAAGGTCGACGGTGACGGCTCGGTCATCGAGGGCGACTTCGTCTCCGACGGCGGCGCGGCCGACGCGGGCGACGGCATGACGCGCGCGGAGCGCCGCAAGGCCCAGAAGAACGCGGGCGGCCGCCGCCGCAAGAAGTAACACGCGGCGCGCGCGGAGCGCACATGCGGAAAGGGGCCGGTCGCTGTGGCGACCGGCCCCTTTGTGCCCCGGAGCGGTCCCGGCCCGCCCGGGCCTCCGAGGTCCGGCCGCTCCGGGCGGGACACATTCATCCTTCCGGTGGTCCGGAGACTCGCCCAGGGTGACCCGGTTGGCCCTACGGGCGCGACAGGCCCGGCCGTGGGCCCGGGGGGAGGCCGTCGAGTTCTACGGCCGCGCAGCGCCAGCGGCGGTCCGGGCCGCGTTCGAGGCGGAAGGCCATGGCGCGGACGCGGTCGCCCGTGGCGATGGTCGCGAAGGCCTCGACGGCCGCGTCATGGCCCGGCAGATGGGCCGTGCACCGGCGCAGGACCGGACGGGGGCCGGGCGAGCGGAGCGGGGTGGCCGGGGCGAGCTGGACGAGCTGCTCGTACGCCTCGCCGATGGTGTGGCCGAGCATCCAGTGCACCGGCCGCTCCCCGGTCAGGACCGCGAGCAGCCGCTCCGCGAACATGACGTGCGGCGGGAGCAGGCGGCGCGGTGCCGCTCCCGCCCGGCCGCGCGGATGCGTGCCGGCGGGGCCGGACGGGCCGGACGGGCGGCGTGGTGCGGTGCGTGGGTGGGTGGTCATGCGGATCCCCGTTCGTCGCGTTGAGTCACCGGCTCGTACCGGTCGGTAACTTCCGTCGGGGATCTTGTACGGGGTCGCCCGCCGAACCGGCAAGTGGCGCTCGGTGCCCGGAGGAGGCGCAGAGCAATTCACCTATCAGGGGGACGCCGGGGCAGGCCTGGGGAGGCGGAGCGCGGCCGGCGGAAGGTGCGGCGGGGTCCGGGCCGGGGTCCCTTGCCGGAGCCGCGCACGTATCCTGAGGGCGTCTCCGACTACGAAAGCGGCCAGCCATGCGCGTGTACGTACCCCTGACCCTTCCCGGTCTCGCACAGGCGCACAAGGCGGGCGAGCTCGGTCCCGGACCGCTCACCGCCTACGCCGTCACCCCCGCCCTGCGCGAGTGGTACGTCTCCGACGACATCGAGGAGCTGGAGTACGCCGCCCTCAACCGCGCCGCCGCCGCCTCGCTCCGCCTGCTCGCGGGTGACCCCGAGGCCGCGCGCCGCCGGGTCGTCGTCGCCGTCGACGTACCCGACAAGGACGCCGTCGTGGACCCCGACCGCGGCCTCGACCCGAGTGCCCTCGGCGAGGTGCGGATCGCCGCCGCCGTGCCGCTGGCGAAGGCCGCGGCCGTGCACGCCGACGCCGACGACGCCGAGGCGGACGTCTCGGCCGCCGCGGACGCGCTCGGCGCGGCGGACCAGGGCGACGACGACGCCCAGTTCGTCGTCGACGGGGCCGAGGACCACGAGCTGCTCTGGTACGGCGTACAGGAGATCCCCGCGCTGCTCGGCTGAGGTCCGGTCCAGACGGCCCGGACCGAGCCGTCCCGGCCGGTACCGTGGCTTCCCATGGGGAAGCACGCGAAGCATCTGGTCTGGGACTGGAACGGCACTCTGCTCGACGACATCGGCGCGGTCATCGGCGCCACCAACGCGGCGTTCGCCGAGCTCGGGCTCGAAGCGATCACTCTTGAGCGGTACCGCGAGCTGTACACGGTGCCGGTGCCGAAGTTCTACGAACGCCTGATGGGGCGGCTTCCCACCGAGGAGGAATGGCTCGTCATGGACGACGCCTTCCACCGCCACTACTGGCAGCGGGCCGACGGCTGCGGACTCACCGCGGGCGCGGCGGAGCTGCTGGCGGCGCGCCGGGCGTCCGGGTCCACGCAGTCGCTGCTCTCGCTCGCCCCGCACGCCGAGCTGATACCGCTCGTGCGGCGGCACGGGATCGCCGAGCATTTCGTCAGGATGGACGGGCGGGTCGGGAACTCCACGGACGGCAAGTCCGGGCACATGGTGCGGCACCTGGCCGCGCTGGAGAACATCCCGGCCGAGCGGATCGTCGTCATCGGCGACGCGGCCGACGACGCGGTGGCGGCGGCCCACGTCGGCGCGAAGGCGGTGCTCTACACCGGCGGCTCGCACAGCCGGGCCTCACTCGAGCGAGTGGGTGTACCGGTCGTCGACTCGCTCGCCGAGGCGGTCGCCGTCGCGGACGAGCTGGCCTAGGACGGCCCGGCCTCCGGAAGGCCGGACGGGGCCGGGGCCGGCCACAGGCCCGGCCCCGCCTCGTACTACTTCCGGTGCCGCGGCACGCCCGGCCGGCCGGCCTCGCCTCGGGCCTCCAGCCTCCCGGCCGGGGCGGCCCGGGCCTCCGGCCTCCCGGCCGGCCCGCCTGCCCCGGCCCCCGCCGTCCCTACCCCTTCGTCTCCCTCAGGACCTTCAAGAACTCCCTCATCCAGCTCGGGTGGTCCGGCCAGGCCCTTGACGAGACCAGGCGGCCGTCGATCACGGCCTCCGTGTCCTGGAAGGTCGCGCCCGCTGCCTGCATGTCGAGTTCCAGGGCCGGGTACGCCGTCACGCGGCGGCCCTCCAGGGAGCCCAGGGCGGCGGTGAGGAGGGGGCCGTGGCAGATCTGGGCGACCGGCTTGTCGGCGTCGAAGAAGGACTTGAGGATCTTGCGGAGTTCCGGGTCGTTGCGCAGGTACTCGGGGGCGCGGCCGCCCGGGATGACGACCGCCACGTAGTCGCCGGGGTCGACCTCCGAGAAGGCCAGGTCGGCGGGCCAGGTGTAGCCGGGCTTCTCCGTGTACGTGTCGTAGCCGGGCTCGAAGTCGTGGACCACGAAGCGGAGCTGCTTGCGGGACGGGGCCGCGATGTCGACCTCGTACCCCTCTTCGAGGAGCCGCTGGTACGGGTACAACACCTCCAGCGACTCCGCCGCGTCTCCGGTCACGATCAAGATCTTCGCCATGGCGACTCCCAGATCCGTCAGAACCCTGATGTCGGTGTGTGCCCCGGGGAAACATTCGTCGCTGTCCACAGTGTCAAACTTCCCGCCCCGCTTTTGTACACATAAGGCTCATGACGGCCGGGGGGTCAACAGCGATAGGCTTCTAACGTGATCAGCGCGATACGCCGAGGGGGCAGCGCAGCCCCCGGCTTCCGTCCGGTCCGCAGTGGCGGCCGGACCGAGAGTGCGTACGCCGATTCCCGCCGGGTGGCCGAGAAGCACCCGGTCATCTCTCATCGCGGCATAACGTCTCTTCCGACCGGTACCACCGCGTCGTGGCGTTGTGTCCTTTCTTCCACCGACGTCACGCAACGGCGCGCGACAGGAGTCAGAGGACATGCAGACCAAGCTGGACGAAGCCAAGGCCGAGCTGCTCGATCGGGCCGCCCGGGTAGCTGAGAACAGCCCGGTCGGGGGGCGACTTCCGACAGGGCCGGACAACGGGAAGCGTCCGGACCACGCGACCGTGCTCGACTACCTCCAGCGCTACTACCTGCACACCGCGCCCGAGGACCTCACCGACCGCGATCCCGTCGACGTCTTCGGCGCCGCGCTCTCGCACTACCGGCTGGCGGAGAACCGCCCGCAGGGCACCGCGAACGTCCGCGTCCACACCCCGACGGTGGAGGAGAACGGCTGGACCTGCAGCCACTCCGTCGTCGAGGTCGTCACCGACGACATGCCCTTCCTCGTCGACTCCGTCACGAACGAGCTGTCCCGCCAGGGCCGCGGCATCCACGTCGTCATCCACCCGCAGGTCATGGTCCGCCGTGACGTGACCGGCCGGCTCATCGAGGTGCTCGCCAAGGAGCCCAAGGGCGAGCTGCCGCACGACGCGCTGACCGAGTCCTGGATCCACGTCGAGATCGACCGCGAGACCGACAAGGCCGACCTCAAGCAGATCACCAACGACCTGCTGCGCGTCCTGTCCGACGTCCGCGAGGCCGTCGAGGACTGGGAGAAGATGCGCGACGCCGCGCTGCGCATCGCCGACGGCCTGGCCGACGAGCCCACCGCCTCCGACCTGCGGCCCACCGAGGTCGAGGAGGCCCGCGAGCTGCTGCGCTGGCTCGCCGACGACCACTTCACCTTCCTCGGCTACCGCGAGTACGAGCTGGTCAACGGTGACGCCCTGGCCGCCGTGCCCGGCACCGGTCTCGGCATCCTGCGCTCCGACCCGCACCACAGCGGCGACGATCACCACGCCCACCCGGTCTCGCCGTCCTTCAGCCGGCTGCCCGCCGACGCCCGCGCCAAGGCGCGCGAGCACAAGCTGCTGATCCTGACGAAGGCCAACAGCCGCGCGACCGTGCACCGGCCCTCGTACCTCGACTACGTCGGCGTGAAGAAGTTCGACGCCGAGGGCAACGTCATCGGCGAGCGCCGGTTCCTCGGCCTCTTCTCCTCGGCCGCCTACACCGAGTCCGTGCGCCGCGTCCCCGTCGTCAAGCGCAAGGTCCAGGAGGTCCTCGAGGGCGCCGGCTTCTCGCCGAGCAGCCACGACGGCCGCGACCTGCTCCAGATCCTGGAGACCTACCCGCGCGACGAGCTCTTCCAGACCCCGGTCGACGAGCTGCAGTCCATCGTCACCAGCGTCCTGTACCTCCAGGAGCGGCGGCGCCTGCGGCTCTACCTGCGCCAGGACGAGTACGGCCGCTACTACTCGGCCCTCGTCTACCTGCCGCGCGACCGCTACACCACGCGCGTCCGGCTGCGGATCATCGAGCTCCTCAAGGAGGAGCTGAACGGCACCAGCGTCGACTTCACGGCCTGGAACACCGAGTCGATCCTCTCCCGGCTGCACTTCGTCATCCGCGTCGAGCCCGGCACCGCGCTCAGCAAGCTGACCGAGGCCGACGTCGACCGCATCGAGTCCCGGCTCGCCGACGCCGCCCGCTCCTGGGCCGACGGCTTCGCCGAGGCGCTCAACGCCGAGCTGGGCGAGGAGCGCGCCGCCGAGCTGCTCCGCCGCTACGGCAACGCCTTCCCCGAGGGCTACAAGGCCGACCACTCGCCGCGCGCCGCCGTCTCCGACCTGTGCCACCTGGAGGCCCTGGCCGGCAGCGGCAAGGACTTCGCGCTCTCCCTTTACGAGCCGGTCGCCTCCGGCACCGGCGAGCGCCGCTTCAAGATCTACAAGACGGGCGAGCAGATCTCGCTGTCCGCCGTGCTCCCGGTCCTCAACCGGCTCGGCGTCGAGGTCACCGACGAGCGCCCGTACGAGCTGCGCTGCGCCGACCGCACCCACGCCTGGATCTACGACTTCGGCCTGCGGATGCCGCTGCCGGCCGGCAACGGCGGCGACTACCTCGGCGACGACGCCCGCGAGCGCTTCCAGGAGGCCTTCGCCGCCACCTGGACCGGCGAGGCCGAGAACGACAACTTCAACTCGCTCGTCCTGTCCGCCGGGCTCAACTGGCGCGAGGCGATGGTGCTGCGCGCCTACGCGAAGTACCTGCGCCAGGCCGGTTCGACGTTCAGCCAGGACTACATGGAGGACACCCTCCGCAACAACGTCCACACCACCCGGCTGCTCGTCTCCCTCTTCGAGGCCCGGATGGCCCCGGAGCGCCAGCGCGCCGGCACCGAGCTGATCGACGGGCTCCTGGAGGAGCTGGACGGCGCCCTCGACCAGGTCGCCTCCCTCGACGAGGACCGCATCCTGCGCTCCTTCCTCACCGTCATCAAGGCGACCCTCCGGACCAACTTCTTCCAGAAGACGGCGGACGGCAAGCGGCACCCGTACGTGTCGATGAAGTTCGACCCGCAGGCCATCCCCGACCTGCCGGCCCCGCGCCCCGCCTTCGAGATCTGGGTGTACTCGCCGCGCGTCGAGGGCGTCCACCTGCGCTTCGGCAAGGTCGCCCGAGGCGGTCTGCGCTGGTCCGACCGCCGCGAGGACTTCCGTACCGAGATCCTCGGCCTGGTCAAGGCGCAGATGGTGAAGAACACCGTCATCGTGCCGGTCGGCGCCAAGGGCGGCTTCGTCGCCAAGCAGCTCCCGGACCCGGCGCTCGACCGTGACGCGTGGCTGGCCGAGGGCGTCGCCTCGTACAAGACCTTCATCTCGGCGCTCCTCGACATCACCGACAACCTGGTCGCCGGCGAGGTCGTGCCCCCGGTCGACGTGGTCCGCCACGACGAGGACGACACCTACCTGGTCGTCGCCGCCGACAAGGGCACCGCGACCTTCTCCGACATCGCCAACGGCGTCGCCGAGTCGTACGGCTTCTGGCTGGGCGACGCCTTCGCCTCCGGCGGCTCGGCCGGCTACGACCACAAGGGCATGGGCATCACCGCCCGCGGCGCCTGGGAGTCGGTCAAGCGGCACTTCCGCGAGCTGGGCCACGACACCCAGACCCAGGACTTCACCGTCGTCGGCGTCGGCGACATGTCCGGCGACGTCTTCGGCAACGGCATGCTGCTCTCCGAGCACATCCGGCTCGTCGCGGCCTTCGACCACCGCCACATCTTCATCGACCCGAACCCGGACGCGGCCACCTCGTACGCCGAGCGCCGCCGGCTGTTCGACCTGCCCCGCTCGTCGTGGGCCGACTACAACACCGAGCTCCTCTCGGCCGGCGGCGGCATCCACCCGCGTACCGCGAAGTCGATCCCGGTCAACGCGCAGATGCGGGCGGCCCTCGGCATCGAGGCCGGCGTCACCAAGATGACCCCGGCCGAGCTGATGAAGGCGATCCTGCAGTCGCCCGTCGACCTGCTGTGGAACGGCGGCATCGGCACGTACGTGAAGTCCTCCGTCGAGTCCCACGCGGACGTCGGCGACAAGGCCAACGACGCCATCCGCGTCGACGGCCAGGACGTCCGCGCCAAGGTCATCGGCGAGGGCGGCAACCTCGGCGCGACCCAGCTGGGCCGCATCGAGTTCGCCCGCTCCGGCGGACCCGAGGGCGAGGGCGGCAAGGTCAACACCGACGCCATCGACAACAGCGCCGGCGTGGACACCTCCGACCACGAGGTCAACATCAAGATCCTGCTCAACGGGCTGGTCGCCGAGGGCGACATGACCGTCAAGCAGCGCAACAAGATCCTCGCCGAGATGACCGACGAGGTCGGCTCGCTCGTGCTGCGCAACAACTACGCGCAGAACACGGCCCTGGCCAACGCCGTCGCCCAGTCGCCGTCCCTGCTCCACGCCCACCAGCGCTTCATGCGCCGCCTGGGCCGCGACGGGGCGCTCGACCGCTCGCTGGAGTTCCTGCCCAACGACCGGCAGATCCGCGAGCTGCTCAACACCGGCCGTGGCCTGAGCCAGCCGGAGCTCGCCGTCCTCCTCGCGTACACCAAGATCACGGTGGCCGACGAGCTGATCGGCACCGACCTGCCGGACGACCCGTACCTGCGCGGGCTGCTCCACGCGTACTTCCCGACGCAGCTGCGCGAGAAGTTCACCGAGGCCGTCGACAACCACCCGCTGCGCCGGGAGATCGTCACGACGATCCTGGTCAACGACACCGTCAACACCGGTGGCTCGACCTTCCTGCACCGCCTCCGCGAGGAGTCCGGCGCGTCGATCGAGGAGATCGTCCGCGCGCAGACCGCCGCCCGCGCGATCTTCCGCCTGAGCGAGGTCTGGGACGCCGTCGAGTCCCTCGACAACAAGGTCGCGGCCGAGTTCCAGACCCGGATGCGGCTGCACTCGCGCCGTCTCGTCGAGCGCGGCACCCGCTGGCTGCTCAACAACCGGCCGCAGCCGCTCCAGATCGGCGAGACCATCGAGTTCTTCGCGGACCGGGTCGAGCAGGTCTGGGAGAAGCTGCCGCAGCTGCTGCGCGGCGCGGACCTGGAGTGGTACCAGTCGATCCTGGACGAGCTGACCGGCGTCGGCGTCCCGGAGGAGCTGGCGCTGCGCGTGGCCGGGTTCTCGTCCGCCTTCCCGACGCTCGACATCGTCGCGATCGCGGACCGCACGGGCAAGGACCCGCTGGCGGTCGCCGAGGTCTACTACGACCTGGCCGACCGGCTGCGGATCACCGACCTGATGGACCGGATCATCGAGCTGCCGCGGGCCGACCGCTGGCAGTCGATGGCCCGCGCCTCCATCCGTGAGGACCTCTTCGCCGCGCACGCCGCGCTCACCTCGGACGTCCTCGCGGCCGGGAACGGCACTTCCACGCCGGAGGAGCGGTTCAAGGCGTGGGAGGAGAAGAACGCCGCGATCCTGGGCCGTGCGCGCACCACCCTGGAGGAGATCCAGGGCTCGGACGCCTTCGACCTGGCGAACCTGTCGGTCGCGATGCGGACGATGCGCACGCTGCTCCGTACGCACAGCTGATCCGTCTGACGGAGAAGGGGCGGCCCCGGCGGGCCGAAACCCAAGGGGGGGGCCCCCTTTCCCCCCTTAGGTGGTTCCTTCCTGGGGGGTTCCCTCCAAAGGGGACAGGGAGAGCCCCAAACGGAGGGGGGTTAGAACCACCC
>NZ_JBHXFE010000009.1:0-170635 GCF_042722475.1 Streptomyces sp. NPDC127092 | reverse complement strand
GGGGGGGTGGGTGGGGGGGGGGGGGGGGGGGGGAAGTGTTGTGCGGGAAGAAGAGTTGCTTCGTCGGGCGAAGGGGGGCCCCCCCCGCGGGCAAGACCCGGGTGGGGCCGCCCCCTTTTCCGCTATGAGTGGTTCCTCTGCGAGTGGTTCCGCTACGAGGTGACCGTGGACGTCCACAGGCGGCGTGCGGCGAGCACCGCCGCGGCGAGGAGGAGCGCGTTGCGCAGCACCATCACGGCGACGCCCTGCCAGGTGCCGGCGACGACGTCCAGGTAGAGCACCGGGTACGCGAGGGAGCTGAGGGCCGCGGCCGGGAGGAGCAGCAGGGCGACGGGGCGCATGACCGTGCGGCGTGAGGTGAGGCAGACGGCGGCCAGGCCGAGCAGCCAGATCATGTACTGGGGGCTGATCACCCGGCTGGTGACGGTGAACAGCAGGACGGCGGCGAGGGCCGCGTCCGGCGGGGTGGCCTCCGTCCAGCGGCCGGCCCTGATCCGCCAGAACAGCAGCCAGATGAAGGCGGCGGCGGTCAGGAGCAGCGCCAGGTGGCCGACGGTGGAGACGTACGGGCCGACGTACTCGAAGGCGCCGTAGCGGAACTGGGTGGTGCCCGGCCAGATGCCGGCGGCCCTGGCGAGGGCGAGTCCGGTGCCGCCGAGCGATTCGATCTGGACGCCCCGGTCGCCCTGCTGGCGCAGGAAGCCGAGCGGCTCGGCGAAGAGCAGCGCGAGGACGGCCAGCAGGGTCGTGGCGGTGACCACGGCGGCGGTCCAGGCGTCGCGGGTGGTGCGGCCGCGCGGGGTGCCGATCAGGGCGAGCGCGGGCCAGACCTTGACCATGGCGCCGATGCCGGCGAGCGCGCCGCCGATCCGGTGGGCGGCGGAGCGGGAGGTGAGGGCGAGCAGCGAGAGGACGGCGAGGGCGGTGGTCTGCACGTCGTAGCGGGCGAGCGGGATGTGCAGGAGCAGCGGCAGGCCGAGCGCCCAGTACCAGGCGCCGTGGGTGAGCCGGGCACTGTCGGCGCGGGCGAGCGCGGCGGTGACGGCGGCGTCGGCGAGCAGGGCGAGGAGGACGAAGGCCTGGAAGTAGGTGAGCCAGGGCAGGGCGCCCGGCGACATGATGACCAGGCCCGCGCCGGGCGGGTACTGCCAGGTGACGTCGCCGGGCGGGAAGGTGCCGTGCGCGAACTGGCCGTACCAGTGCCGGTAGAGCCCGTACACCTCGCTGGCGACGCCGCCGATGCCCAGGCTGTCGCGGACCAGGAGCAGCAGCATCCCGGCGCGGGTGAGCACCCAGACGACGGCGAGGGCGAGGAGCGGCCCGTTGCCGACGGTCACGAAGGTCGCGGAGGTGAAGGTCTCCGACTCGAAGGGCGAGCGCGTGAGGGCGGGCGGCGCCGGCTCGGTGCGGGTGGGGCCGGGTGGCCCTGACCCGGCACCGGCGTGGGCGGCCGCGTGCGAGGGCGGGCCGGTGGTGCGGGTGGGGTCGGGTGAGGGCGGATCGGTCGTCACCCCACCGCACTGTAGTCCGCTATGTCTGTTTTGTTACGGTCTTGGCGGCCGTTCCGGTGACGCTGCCCGTGAAGCGCTCGTACGCCGCCACCACCTCGTCCGCCGGGCCGTCCATCCGCAGCGTGCCGGCCTCCAGCCACAGCGCCCGGTCGCAGGTCTCGGTGATGGTGGAGTTCGAGTGGCTGACCAGGAAGACCGTGCCCGCCTCGGCGCGCAGCTCGTCGATGCGCCGCCGGCTCCGGCGCCGGAAGGGCGCGTCGCCGGTCGCCAGGGCCTCGTCGACGAGCAGGACGTCGTGGCTGCGGGCCGCGGCGATGGAGAAGCGCAGCCGGGCGCCCATGCCGGAGGAGTAGGTGCGCATCGGGCGCGAGATGGCGTCCTCGTCCTTGTCGTTGATGCCGGAGAACTCGACGATGCCGGCGTAGCGGGCGGCGATCTCCTTGCGGCTCATGCCCATCGCGAGCCCGCCGAGGATGACGTTCCGTTCGCCGGTCAGGTCGCCCATCAGGGCCGCGTTGACCCCGAGCAGGGCCGGGCGGCCGCGGGTGTAGATCCGGCCGCCGCTGGTGGGCAGCAGGCCCGCGACGGCCTTGAGGAGGGTGGACTTGCCCGAGCCGTTCGAACCGATCAGGCCGATCGCCTCGCCCCGGTACGCGACGAAGCTGACGCCCCTGACCGCGTGGACGCTCCGGGAGCGGCCCCGCTCGGTGTAGGTGACGTGGACGCCGTCGGCGACGACGGTGGGTTCGCGGTCCTGCGGATCGTGGGGGATCCGGGGACGGTGGGAATCCCGGGGCTTCAGGAAGCCCTGGTTCGTGTGTGCGAGGTCAGCCACGGCCATAGGTCTCCTCCGCCTTCCAGAAGTAGATGAAGCCGCCGGCGAAGACGAGCAGTGCCCAGCCGGTGGCGAGCGCCCACACGTGCGGCGGGAGCCGGTCGCCGGTGAAGCTCTCGACGAGCGCGAAGCGCATCAGGTCGATGTAGACGGCGGCGGGGTTGGCCTGCAGCGCCAGGACCACCCCGTGCGGCAGGTCGCGGTCCCGGGTGAGATGGGCGATGGACCACATGACCCCGGAGGCGTACATCCAGGTGCGCAGCACGAACGGCATCAGCTGCGAGATGTCCGGCGTACGGGCCGCCAGCCGGGCCATGGCCAGCGCGAGGCCGGTGCTGAACAGGGTCTGCAGCGCCAGCGCGGGGACGGCCAGGAGCCAGCTCGGCCGCGGGAACTCGCCGAAGCAGAAGAGGATCACGACCAGTGCGCCGAGCGAGAAGACCAGCTGCTGGAGCTGCTGGAGCGCGAGCGCGATCGGCAGGCTCGCGCGTGGGAAGTGCAGGGCGCGGACCAGGCCCAGGTTGCCGCTGACGGCGCGGGTGCCGGTCATGATCGTCTGCGAGGTGAAGGTCCACACGAAGACGCCCGTGAGCAGGAACGGGACGTAGTCCGGGACTCCCCGCTGGACGTCCATCAGGACACCGAAGATCACGTAGTAGACGGCCGCGTTGAGCAGCGGCGTCACCACCTGCCAGAGCTGGCCGAGCCGCGCACGGCTGTACTGCGCGGTGAGCTTGGCCGTGGCGAACGCGGTGATGAAATCCCGCCGGGACCACAGCTGCCGTACGTACGCGGGGAGCGAGGGGCGGGCGCCGCTCACGGTGAGTCCGTGGCGCAGTGCGAGGGCGCGCAGTTCCTCGGAGGAGGGCGGGGCCGGGGGAGGGGCCGGGGGAGCGGGCTCGGTGCGCGCGAGGGTGTCGGTGTGGGTGGTCACGTCACGTGGTTCGCTTTCGATGGAACGGGTCCGTATCGTCGCTACGGGGAGGGTAGGACGGCTCGACGTCGGAACGCAACCGTTCCGTCGTTCCGTGAGCCCGCGCGTAACCGCTGGTTAAGATCCTGTGCATGACGACACCTGCCGGAAGCCCGCGAACCCCTCGCCGCGCCCCCGCGGGAGCCGCCGTGCTCCGGGAGGACGTCACCGAGGCCATCCGCGCCGCCGTCTTCGAGGAACTGGCGGCCGTCGGCTTCGCCCGGATGTCCATCGAAGGCATCGCGCGCCGCGCCGGAGTCGGCAAGACCGCCGTCTACCGGCGCTGGAAGTCGAAGCTGTCGCTGGTCCTCGACCTCGTCGGCGCCCTCGCCGTCCAGGGCCTGCCCACGCCGGCCACCGGCTCCCTGCACGGCGACGTCCGCGCCCTCCTGGAGGTCGCCGCCCACGCCCTGCGCCACCCGGTGGCCTCGCAGGTCGTCCCCGACCTGCTCGTCGAGGCCGCCCGGCACCCCGAGATCGCCGACACCCTGAAGGCCGCCCTGCTCGACCCGCAGCAGGGCGTCGTGGCCCAGGTGGTGCGCGCCGCCGTCGAGCGCGGCGAACTGCCCGCCGACGCCGACCCCGACCGGGCCCTGGACCTCGTCGTCGGCCCGCTCTACTGGCGGCTCGTGGTCGTGCGCACCGAGCTGCCGGAGGGCTACCTCGACGACCTGGCGCGCTCGGCGGTCGCCGCGCTCACGGCGTGACGCTCCTCAGGGCGGCGGTCGCCGCCCTCACCGCGTAACGGGCCCGAGAGGGGCGCTACTTCACCGCGCCGGCCATCACCCCGGACACGAACTGCCGCTGGAACGCGAAGAACACCAGCAGCGGGATCACCATCGACACGAACGCGCCCGGCGCGAGCACGTCGACGTTGTTGCCGAACTGCCGCACCTGCTGCTGGAGCGCCACCGTGATCGGCGGCGACTGGGCGTCCGCGAAGATCAGCGCCACCAGCATGTCGTTCCACACCCACAGGAACTGGAAGATGCCGAGCGAGGCCACCGCCGGACCGCCCAGCGGCAGCACCACCCGGGTGAACAGCCGGATCTCGCCGGCCCCGTCGAGCCGGGCCGCCTCCAGGAGCTCGCGCGGGATCTCCGCGAAGAAGTTCCGCAGCAGGAAGATCGCGAACGGCAGGCCGAAGGCCGTGTGGAACAGCACCACGCCCAGCGTCGTCTCGAAGATCCCGACCGCGCCGAACAGCTTCGACACGGGCACGAGCGCCACCTGCACCGGCACCACGAGCAGGGCGACGACCAGCAGGAACCACCAGTCCCGGCCCGGGAAGTCCAGCCACGCGAAGGCGTAGCCGGCGAAGGCGCCGATGACGATCACCAGGAGCGTGGCCGGGACGGTGATCAGGACCGTGGACACGAGGGAGCCGGTGATCGCGTCGTTCGCGAGCAGATCACGGTAGTTCTCGGTGGTCAGCTGCGCCGGTGCGGTGAAGGCCTGCCACCAGCCGCTGGAGGCGATGTCGGAGGGCGAGCGCAGCGAGGACAGCAGCAGCC
Source organism: Streptomyces sp. NPDC127092 (assembly GCF_042722475.1). Taxonomy (NCBI): domain Bacteria; kingdom Bacillati; phylum Actinomycetota; class Actinomycetes; order Kitasatosporales; family Streptomycetaceae; genus Streptomyces; species Streptomyces sp. NPDC127092. The sequence goes on along the minus strand of NZ_JBHXFE010000009.1, from coordinate 165,802 downwards.
CGACCGTCGGCATCAGCCAGAACAGCGCGACGAGGACGAGGAAGACCCGCATCGCGCCCGAGGCGGCCCGCGAGGCCAGGCGTGCGGCCGTTCCTGAGGCCGTCCGGGCGGCGGGCCGTGCGGCGGTCCTGCCGGCCGCGCGCGGGGCGAAGGACGTCACCTGCGGTTCTCCCTTCGCATACGGCGGATGTTGACCGCCATCACCGGCAGGACGAGCAGCAGGAGCAGCACGGCGATCGCCGAGCCCACCCCGAGGTCCGCGTCCGTGCCGAACGACGAGCGGTACAGCTGGAGCGCGAGCACGTTCGCGTCGTCCTGCGCCGAGCCCGGCGCGATGATGAAGACCAGGTCGAAGACCTTGAGGACGTTGATCATCAGCGTGACGAGGACGACGCCGAGGACCGGCGCGAGCAGCGGCACCGTGATCCGGCGGAACACCTGCCACTCGTTCGCGCCGTCGACCCGGGCCGCCTCCAGGACGTCGCGCGGCAGGCCCGCGAGCCCGGCGGCGATCAGCACCATCGCGAACCCGGCCCACATCCACACGTAACTGCCGATGATCGCGGGGGTGACGAGGTTCGGGCCGAGCCACGCGACGCCGTTGTACTGCTCGCGGAAGTTGCTCGCGGGCAGCCGCAGCACCGCGCCGTCGGCGGCGGCCGGCAGGGTGAAGGTGCCGTCGGCGGCGGCCGACGTCCGGGCCACCACCCGGCCGTCCATCACCGCCTCGATGCGCAGCCCCTTGAGGCCGAGCTCCTTCGGGTCGACGGCGTTCGGCTTCCCGCCGCCGCCCCGGGTGAAGTCCAGCCACGCCGTGCCGGAGATCCCGCCGCCGTCGCCCGAGGCGGCGGGGGTACGGGCCGGGCGGGCGTCCTCGGGCATCTGCGCCGGCGGCACGCCGATCAGCGGCAGCGCGACCGGCTCCCCGGCGCGCACCGGGGACTTGGTGACGTACGCCCCGCCGCCCGCCGCCTTCAGCGGGTGCACCGGCAGCGGCCTGGCGCGCGGGAAGCCCGACGACTCGGCGAAGGTGTCGTGCACCCCGACCCACACGGCGTTGGCCACGCCGCGGTCCGGGTCCTGCTCGTACACCAGCCTGAAGATGATTCCCGCGGCGAGCATGGAGATCGCCATCGGCATGAAGACGACCAGCTTGAACGCCGTTCCCCAGCGCACCCGTTCGGTGAGCACCGCGAAGATCAGCCCGAGGGCCGTCGCCACGGCCGGGGCGACGACCACCCAGACCAGGTTGTTGCGGACGGCGGTGCGGATCGTGTCGTCCGTGAACAGCGTGACGTAGTTGTCCAGACCCGCGAAGGAGTCCCCGGACCGGTCGAAGAAGGAGCGCTGGACCGAGTACCCGATGGGGTAGACGACGAGCGCACCGAGCAGGAGGAGGGCGGGGAGCAGGAACGCCGCGGCCGTGACGGTCCTGCGGTGACGGGTACGCGTGCCGCCGCGGGCGCCGGCGGCGGGGGCCGGCCCGGGCGGCCGGCCGGATCCGTCGCCGACGCCGGTGCGGGTGGTGCTGGGTGCGCCGGCCACCGGTCAGCCCTTGTACGCCTTGGCCGCCTCGGCCTCCAGCCTGGCCTGCGTGCCCGCCACGTCCTTGGGGTTCTTCAGGAAGTCCTGGAGCGCCTTCCACTCGCCCTTCCCGGGCGTCCCGCCGAACGACTGCGGCATCTGGTCCGACATGTCGAAGCGGAAGGCGTCGCCCGCGCCGATCAGCGACGTGGCGATCTTCCGCTGCACGTCGTTCGGGTACGCGGCCGGGTCGAGCGCCTTGTTCGGCGACAGGAAGCCGCCCTCGGCCGCCCAGATCCGCGCCGCGTCCGGCGAGGCGAGGAAGGTCAGCAGCGCCTGCGCGCCCTTGGTGTCCTTCAGCGCCACGGCCGCGTCGCCGCCGGTCACCACGGGCGGCTGGGCGCCGTCACCGACGGCGGGGAACGGGAACACCTTCGCGTCCGTGCCGATCTTCGCGCCGGTCTCCGCGATGTTCACCGCCGAGAAGTCGCCCTCGAAGACCATCGCCGCCTTCGCCTGGTCCCCGCCCGTGAAGGTCTGCGTGACGGAGACGGGGAACTCGGTCTGCAGCGCGCCGTTCGTGCCGCCCGCGAGGAGGTTCGGCTTGCCGAACAGCTCGCCGAGGGTGGTGAGCGCCTGGGCGACGGACGGGTCCGTCCACTTGAGGGTGTGCTTGGCCAGCTGGTCGTACTTCTCCGGACCCGACTGGGAGAGGTAGACGTTCTCGAACCAGTCGGTGAGCGTCCAGCCGTCCGCGCCGCCGACCGACACCGGCGTGACGCCCGAGGCGGAGATCGTCTCTGCGGTGGCGAGGAAGTCCTTCCAGGACTTCGGCTCGGTCGCGCCCGCGTTGTCGAACGCCGCCGCGTTGTACCAGACGAGGGACTTGTTGGCCGCCTTGAAGTAGACGCCGTACGACGTGCCGTCGACCGCGCCGAGGTCCTGCCAGCCCTTCGAGTAGTTCTTCGCGAGCTGGGCCTTCGCCTCCGGGCCGAGCGGCTTGAGCCACTTCTGGGCGGCGGCCTGCTGGATCGCGCCCACCTGCGGCAGCATCGCCACGTCCGGCGGCGAGCCGCCCGCGATCTTCGTGCCGAGGAAGTTCACGATCGGGTCCTGGGCGGGCACGAAGGTGACGGTCGCGCCCGTGCGCTTCTCGAACTCCTTCAGGACCTTGGTGAAGTTCGCCTGTTCGGGGCCTGTCCAGACGGCGGCGACCTCGACCTTCTCGCCCTTGAGGGAGGGCAGCGCGACGCCTGGCGCGCCGCCCGGGGCCGAGGTGCCGGGCGCGGTGCCGTTGCCACCGCCGCCGTCGCCGCCGCAGCCCGTGGCGGCGAGCACGGCGACCGCCGCCACGACACCGAGTCGAAGAGTTCTGCCGTTACGCATCCGAGCCCCGCCTCTCCCGCGTCTTCCGGTCCCGTGCGCTCAGGTCTACGCCGGGTGCCGGAGGGCCGCAATACCGCCTTCCGTGTCAAGTGGGCATTCGTGATGCGCTCGTGACGTCGCGTCAAGCGGGGATCGAGGCGGAGCCCTCCGGTGTGCGAGCCGCGGACCGGGCCAGATCCGGAAGAGACGCCCCCTAGGCGTGCGTGGGCGAGACCAGCGGCGGTATCGGAGTGGCCTCCACGGACCGCGCGGCGCGGTCCAGGGCGCTGGCGAGCAGGGCCAGGTCCGTCGGGCCGTTGCCCAGCTCGCGCACCGGGCGGCGGGCCGGCGGGTCGCCCATCCGCTCCCACTCCAGCGGGACGACGGTCGGGCGCAGGGTCGCCGTGCGCGGGATGCGGCCGGTGACCCGGCCCGTCTGGAACGGCGTCACCCGGCCGTCCGGGTGACCGAGGCGGCCCCGGCCCGGCTGCGGCTCGTCCGGTCCGGGCGCGGCGGGCGGCGGCGCGTCGAGCACGATCCGCAGCCGGGCGCCGTGCGCCAGTTCCGTGTCCGCCGTGCGGTCGGGGCGGGCCGAGGCGGCGATCAGGTGGACCCCGAGCCGTGCCCCGTTCCGCGCGACCGCCTCGAGCGCGCGCACCACCGAACCGGCCGCGGGCCGGCCGGGCGCGCCGAGCGCGGGCGCGACCAGCGCGTCGAAGTCGTCCACGAGCACCACGAGCCGCGGCAGCGCGCCCGCGCCTTCGGCCGCCGGCCCGCTGCGCACCGGGTCGGTCCGGCTGCTCGGCGCGTCGCCCAGGGTCCCGTCGGCGGTCAGCCGGAGGGTGCGGCTGCTGGGCCGGTCGCCGAGGAGGTCGGAGCCGGGCGGCGGTGTGCGGTACGTGGTGGTGTCGGCCTGCTGGTCGTACACCTCGCGCGGGCGCGCGGTCCGGCCGCTCGCCGTGTCGCCGAGCGGCAGCGCGCCGGTGCGGTGGGTGCGGCCGCCGGGCGTGTCGCCGACCGCGCCGTCCGGCGCCACGCGCAGGGTGCGGCCGCTGGCCCGGTCGCCGAGGAGGTCAGAGCCGGGGGGCGGCGTGCGCTCGCCGGCGAGGCGCGGGCCGGTTCCGGTGCCGGCGTCGCCCAGGAGGTCCGAGCCCGGAGGCGGCGTGCGCTCGCCCGCCTGCCCCGGGCCGCTTCCGTTGCCCGCCGCCGTCCCGGTGCCACGGCCGTGGGGGTGGCCGCCGGCGGTGTCCGTCGGGTCCGCCCCCGAGCGGGCGTCCGGGATCCGGGCGGAGGCGCGGCCGCCGGCCGGCACGGATTCGGCCGGGCTCGCCGAGCGCTGGCCGATCAGCCGGGTCGAGCGGCGGTCGGCGAAGTGGGTGTCGCCGAGGAGCTCGGCGCGGCGCTTCAGCTCCGCGCCCAGGGCCTGGGCGAACTCCCGCATCCGTACCGGGTCGGAGGCCACCAGGTGCTCGGTCGCGTGCGGCAGCTCCGTACAGGCCGCGAGGCCCTCACCGCGCTCGCCGCCCGCGCCGTCGACCAGGAGCAGGCCCAGCCGGTCGGGGCGGGCCCCGGCCGCCAGCGAGGCGGCGATCGACCGCAGCAGCTCCGTACGGCCGCTGCCCGCCGGGCCCTCGATGAGCAGGTGCGGGCCCTCCTGCGTGAGGTCCACGGCGACCGGGCCGCGCGGGCCCGCGCCCAGGACCGCGGTGCCGTCCGCGGCGGAGGCCCAGCGCGCCATCAGGGACGCGGGAGTGGCCCGGGCCAGGCCCAGCTCGTCCAGGAGCCGGGCGGACGGCGGCAGCGCCGCGGCCGTCCGGCCCTGCCCGGTGCCCCCGGCCGTCTCCGTACGCAGCGGGGCCAGGGCCCGGCCGAAGCGCTCCGCCCAGGCGACGGACACGGCGTCGACCACGCCGACCGTGCCGTGCCCCGCGGCCCGGCCGCCGGCCGTCCGCAGCAGCCGCAGCGCGGTCGCCACGTCGCCGCTGAGCAGCGCCGCCGCCCCGCACTCGCGGAAGGCGAGGGAGGCCGCGCAGGCCGACTCGTAGGTCGCGGCGACGGGCGAGGCCGGTGAGGCGGCGGGCGCCTCGGCGAGGCACAGCAGATGGATGCCGGAGGCCGGTCCGGCCCCGGCGAGCCGCGCCGCCGTCTCGCGCAGCGCGGCGGTGCCCGGGTCGCCGTCGACGATCACCACGGTCGCGGGCCCCTCGTGGCGCGCGGCGGCCTCGGCGACGGCCGTCCGGTCGGCGCTGGGCCAGCCGGGGCCGAGCGGGCCGTCGTCGAGGCGCCGGGCGAGCTCGGTGAAGCGCGCGTGGGCCTGGTCGCGGTCGTAGGCGAGGAGCAGCCGGCAGTCCTGGCCGTGCGCGGGCCGCGTGTGGGGGAGCCAGCCGAGCCAGGCCCAGGCCCGGCGCCGCTCGTCGAGCGGCCGGTTCCGGTCGGCGCTGACGAGGACGATCTCCAGGTCGCCGGGGGCGTGCAGGGCGGCGAGCTGGGCCACGACGGAGCGGGCGAGCCCGCCGAGCCGCGGCGCGGGTCCGGCGAGGCCGAGCGAGCCCACCTCGCGCAGTCCCACGGTGACGGGCACCCCGGACAGCTCGGCGCGGTCCGTCGTGCCGAGCCGGACGACCAGGGCCTCGGGGTGGCCGGGGGGCCGCTCCCACAGGCGCGGGCCTGGGCCGAGAGCGGTGAGCAGCACGGCGGCGGGATCGGGCCAGGTGTCGGGCGGGGTGGCGGCGCTGCCGGGCGCGGAGCCCGGGCGGGCGCCGGCGAACGCGGGCACGGGAGCCACGCCGTACTCGCCGTCCCGGTCGTCGTCCCGGCCGCCCGCGAGCCGCCGGGCCCAGGCGCCGAGCCCGCGCCGGCGGGTCTGCCGGGTCCTGCTGTGGGACTCGATCTCGCCCTCGGGTTCGGCGGGCTCCTCCGCGCGCGCGTGCCCGTGTCCGGCGTCGGAGCCGGAGGCGGAGGTCGGGGTGGTGCCGGCGCCGGAGGTCGTGGCGGTGACGGTGCCGGGGCCGGTAGAGGCCTGGCCGCCGGTGCGGCCGGGCGCCTGCTCCTGCCCGTAGACCCTGCCCTGCCCGTGGGTGGCGTCCTGGCTGCCGGGTCCCGCCTCCGCGCCGTACGGCGGGGAGTACGCGCCGGAAGCGGGGCCCGTCCCGGCCGGGGTGGCGGTGCCGGGGGCGGCGGTGTCCTCGCTGAGGGTCACCCGCAGGTGGCCCTCGCCGTCCGGCGCGGTCGCGAGGGCCGCCTCCGGACCGTCGGGGCCGCCCCGACCGCCGGGACCGCCCGGGCCGGTCAGGCGCAGGGCCGACTCGCCGACCCTCAGGGTGCCGCCGGGCGGAAAGCGGACGGGGCGCGGGCCGACCGCGACGCCGTCGAGCGTCGTGCCGTTCGTGGAGCCCTCGTCGGTGACCGTGACCCGGCCGTCCGGGCCGACCGTCACCGTGCAGTGGGCACGGGAGACGTCCGGGTCGTCGAGCGGCACGTCCGCGTCCACAGAACGGCCGATTCTGATCGCTCCGCCGTGCAGCAGATGCACCCCGCCGGCGTCCGGTCCCGCCACCACGTGGAGCCGGGCCGGGGCGCCCTCGCCTATGGCGTCGTCCGGGCCCGGCACCTGGAGGGAGAGCACGGCCCCGTCTACCAGCGGGGGCTCGCCGAGCAGCCGCCGCCGGCTGTCGAGCCGCTCCCCGCCCGCGTACAGCACGGTGGTCCCGGAGGACGAGGTGTCGGGGCCGGAGACGGCCGCGGCGAGAGAGGAGGCCACGGCGGCCAGCTCGGTCCCCGCGGGCGCGGTGACGAGCACGTCGCAGGCGCGCCCGGCGCCGTGGCCGGCGTGCGGCGCGAGGACGGTCAGCCGGATCTGCATCGCCGTCAGCGGTCCCTTCTGCGCGGCGCACCGGGCAGGGGACCGGACCACTGGCTCCCCCCGCCCCGTACGGACGCGTCGTCCGGTACAGGTCGGCACGGCGCGGGGCTCCCGACCCCGACACGACGTGCTGCAGGCATCCTCGCACCTGCCACTGACAACCCGCCCCCGGGTCGCCCGGAAGTGATCTTGTTCGGTCGCGCATGGACGCTATTTCGCCTGGTTGCGTACGTCTCGCCGTCCTTCCCGCAACCCGCGGCCTGCGCCGGGCGTCTCTTTTCCGGACACGTACGGCGTCGGAATCGGCCATCCCGTGGACGGTCGATGACCCGTTCGGCGGCACTAAAGTGGGTCGGACACCCGGACGGGTCACAGAACACACAGGGACTCCGGGGAGACTTCGACGCACCACCCCGGGAACCCGTCCTGGGACCCCAGGACCACGATCAGCAGGGAGCGCGTGACGTGCGGCCTATCGGCAGCAAGTACCTGCTCGAGGAGCCGCTCGGCCGCGGCGCCACGGGCACCGTCTGGCGAGCCCGCCAGAGGGAGACGGCCGGCGCGGAGGCGGCGGTTCCGGGCCAGCCCGGCGAGACCGTCGCGATCAAGGTCCTCAAGGAGGAGCTGGCCAACGACGCGGACATCGTCATGCGCTTCCTGCGCGAACGGTCCGTGCTGCTCCGGCTCACCCACCCCAACATCGTGCGCACCCGCGACCTGGTCGTGGAGGGCGACGTCCTCGCGCTCGTCATGGACCTCGTCGAGGGCCCCGACCTGCACCGCTACATCCGGGAGAACGGCCCGCTCACCCCGGTCGCCGCCGCCCTGCTCACCGCGCAGATCGCCGACGCGCTCGCCGCCAGCCACGCCGACGGCGTCGTCCACCGCGACCTCAAGCCCGCCAACGTGCTGCTCGCCGAGCGGGACGGCGCGATGTTCCCGATGCTGACCGACTTCGGCATCGCGCGCCTCGCCGACTCCCCGGGCCTGACCCGCACCCACGAGTTCGTCGGCACGCCCGCCTACGTCGCCCCCGAGTCCGCCGAGGGCCGCCCGCAGACCTCCGCCGTCGACATCTACGGCGCCGGCATCCTGCTCTACGAGCTGGTCACCGGCCGCCCGCCGTTCGCCGGCGGCACGGCCCTGGAGGTCCTGCACCGCCATCTGAGCGAGGAGCCGCGCCGCCCCTCGACCGTCCCCGGCCCGCTGTGGACGGTGATAGAGCGCTGCCTCAGCAAGGACCCGGACCGGCGGCCCAGCGCCGAGAACCTGGCCCGCGGACTGCGCACGGTCGCCGCCGGCATCGGCGTGCACGCCACCCCGGCCCAGATCGAGGCCGCCGACGGCGTCGGCGCGCTGCTCGCGCCCGACCCGGCCCCGGCGCCGGTCCCGCAGACCCCGGGCGTCGACCCGGCCGGTGCCACCCAGGTGCTGCCCAGCGGCTCGGCCGCCCCGGCGGGCGCCCCGCAGCCGCCGCAGTACGACCCGGCGGCGCCGACCAGCGTGATGCCGACCAGCGGCCCGGCCGGCGGCCCGGCGGACGCCGCCGACCCGACCGCGGTCATGCCGCCCGTACCGCAGGACGCGCCGGGCGAGCAGCCGCACCCCTGGCAGACCCAGCTGGGCGCGCTGCGCGACCGCAACGAGCAGACGCAGGTGCAGTACCTCGACCCGAGCGAGGACCCGCTGCGCCGCCGTCCGCAGCGGCGCCCGCAGCCGCCGCAGGGCGCGCCGCAGCAGGGCTACGGGCAGGGATACGGGCAGCAGCAGCCGCCGCAGTACCGGCAGCAGCAGCGTCCGCCGCAGGCGCCGCAGCCGTACCAGCAGGCCCCGCAGCCCCAGCCGTACGCCCCGCAGCCTCCGCAGCGGCAGCAGTACGCGCCCCAGCCGCCGCAGCAGCAGTACGTGCCGCCGCAGCCGCCGCCCCAGGCGCCCGCGCCCGCCCCGGCACCGCGCGAGCCGCGCCCGCCGCGTCAGCGCAGCGCCAACCCGATGCGCATCCCGGGCCTCGGCTGCCTCAAGGGCTGCCTGTTCACGATCCTGCTGTTCGTGGTCGCGGGCTGGCTGATCTGGGAGCTCACGCCGCTCCAGGACTGGGTCGCCCAGGGCAAGGGCTACTGGGAGGCCATCGGCGACGCGATCAGCTCCTTCACCGACTGGGTCTCCTCGCTCGGCGACAGCGCGGGCGGCAGCGGTGCTACCGGCGGTACGGGGCAGTGACGGGGCGGTAGCTGCAGGCCACGACATCGATTTGTCGACTTCCGAGGGGTGATTTCCCCTCGGAAGTGCCGGTCGGCGCCTTCGGACGCGTAACTTTGAGCCGAACCGCAGCCGCTGAGGGAGCAGTCTTGGCACGGAATATCGGCAGCCGCTACACGGCCCACCAGATCCTCGGGCGGGGCAGCGCCGGCACGGTGTGGCTCGGCGAGGGCCCCGAGGGCCCCGTCGCCATCAAGCTGCTGCGCGAGGACCTCGCCTCCGACCAGGAACTCGTCGGGCGCTTCGTCCAGGAGCGCACCGCGCTGCTCGGACTCGACCACCCGCACGTCGTCTCGGTCCGCGACCTCGTCGTGGACGGCAACGACCTCGCGCTCGTCATGGACCTGGTCCGCGGCACCGACCTGCGCACCCGCCTCGACCGCGAGCGCCGGCTCGCGCCCGAGGCGGCCGTCGCGATCATCGCCGACGTGGCCGACGGCCTCGCCGCCGCCCACAAGGCCGGCGTCGTCCACCGCGACGTCAAGCCGGAGAACATCCTGCTCGACATGGAGGGCCCGCTCGGCCCCGGCGGCGCCCACCCCGCCCTCCTCACCGACTTCGGCGTCGCCAAGCTCATCGACACCCCCGGCCGCACCAAGGCCACCCGGATCATCGGCACCCCCGACTACCTCGCCCCCGAGATCGTCGAGGGCCTGCCGCCCCGCGCCGCCGTCGACATCTACGCCCTCGCCACGGTCCTGTACGAGCTGCTCGCCGGGTTCACGCCGTTCGGCGGCGGCCACCCCGGCGCCGTCCTGCGCCGCCACGTCACCGAGACCGTCGTCCCGCTGCCCGGCATCCCCGAGGAGCTGTGGCAGCTGATCGTCCAGTGCCTGGCCAAGGCCCCCGCCTCCCGGCTGCGCGCCTCCGAGCTCGCGAGCCGGCTGCGCGACGTGCTGCCCATGCTCAAGGGCATCCCGCCGCTCGACGTCGACGAGCCGGACGCGGACCCGGCGACGGAGTCCGGCCACGAGGAGGACCCGTACGCGACGGGCGGAGCGGGCGCGGGCGCCGCGGGGGCCGCGGGCGAGCCCGCCCCGCGCCGGGCGGCCGTTCCCCTGGTCCCCGGCGCCTCCACCGACTCCAACCGCGACACCCACACCTCCATGCGCGTCCCGGGCCCCGACGAGCTCTCCGGCGGCCCCCTGGGCACCGCACGCGCCCCGCGCCCGGCGGGCGCCCGGCGGCCCGGATCGGCGCGCCACAAGGCCGACGCGGTCCGCAAGCGCCGGATCACGCTCACCGTCACCGCGGTCGTGATCGCGGGCGCGCTGGGCGTCGGCGGCTACGTGGCGGCCTCGGGCGGCGACGAGGCACCGCCGCAGGACTCGCAGCAGTCCCAGCAGCCGTAGGGGGTGTCCGGCGGATCAGGCCGGGCTCGATCGGCGAGACACCCCTAGGGCCCGTCCGGCGGATCAGGGCCGGGCCGCCCGCGGCCCTGATCCGCCGGGCAGGCCCCGGCCCCGGCCGCCGCGATGGGCCCGTCGCGCACCTGACGGCCGTGGGGGAGTCCGGGTCCCGGCCGGGAGCCGTTACGCTGGACGCGTGGCAGTCGTCGATGTATCCGAAGAGCTGAAGTCCCTCTCCTCGACCATGGGGTCGATCGAGGCCGTACTGGACCTCGACAAGATGAGGGCAGACATCGCCGTGCTCGAAGAGCAGGCCGCGGCCCCGTCCCTGTGGGACGACCCGGAGGCGGCGCAGAAGATCACGAGCAAGCTTTCGCACCTCCAGGCCGAGGTGCGCAAGGCCGAGGCACTGCGCGGCCGCATCGACGACCTCGCGGTCCTCTTCGAGCTGGCCGAGGAGATGGACGACCCGGACACCCGGGCCGAGGCCGAGACCGAGCTCGTGGCCGTCCGCAAGGCGCTCGACGAGATGGAGGTCCGCACCCTCCTCTCCGGCGAGTACGACGAGCGCGAGGCCCTGGTCAACATCCGGGCCGAGGCCGGCGGCGTGGACGCCTCCGACTTCGCCGAGCGCCTCCAGCGCATGTACCTGCGCTGGGCCGAGCGCCACGGCTACTCGACGGAGGTCTACGAGACCTCGTACGCGGAAGAGGCCGGCATCAAGTCGACCACCTTCGTGGTCAAGGCCCCGTACGCCTACGGCACCCTCTCCGTCGAGCAGGGCACCCACCGTCTGGTCCGCATCTCGCCCTTCGACAACCAGGGCCGCCGCCAGACCTCCTTCGCGGGCGTCGAGATCCTCCCGGTCGTCGAGCAGTCCGACCACGTCGACATCGACGAGTCGGACCTGCGCGTCGACGTCTACCGCGCCTCGGGCCCCGGCGGCCAGGGCGTCAACACGACCGACTCGGCCGTGCGCATCACGCACATCCCGACCGGCATCGTGGTCTCCTGCCAGAACGAGCGCTCCCAGATCCAGAACAAGGCGAGCGCCATGAACGTCCTCCAGGCGAAGCTCCTCGAGCGCCAGCGCCAGGAGGAGCGCGCCAAGATGGACGCCCTGAAGGGCGACGGCGGCAGCTCCTGGGGCAACCAGATGCGCTCCTACGTCCTCCACCCGTACCAGATGGTCAAGGACCTCCGCACCGAGTTCGAGGTCGGCAACCCGCAGTCCGTCCTGGACGGCGAGATCGACGGCTTCCTGGAGGCGGGCATCCGCTGGCGCAAGCAGCAGGAACAGGGCGCCGGCGCGTAAGCCCGCGCACTTCCCGGCACGTTACGGACGGGCCCCGCTCACGATGGTGAGCGGGGCCCGTCGGCGTACGGTGACCTGACGGTCCGTTCGCGGGAGCAAGCGGAGATCGGGCGATGCTGACGCTTTGTCGACAAGGGAACTGCTGTGGTGGGGCCCGGAGTTCCGGGTTTACGTCACAGTTGCATCCCCGCATGGCGGGCACAAGGTGATCTTTCGGGCATCGCACGCGCAACGACCTTGACGCGCCATCGGAAACTCGGAAGGGTGGCATGCGGCATGCGTGTTTCTGGGGCGCGTGCGAACGGGGGCGGGTCCAGTACGTGTGACACCCCCTGTGTCCGGAGCCCCGCGCGCGGCTCTACAGACGATTTCAGCTACTGGGGGTAGCAGCCAGATGACCAAGAAGACGCGGGTCCGCGTCGCGCGGATAGCTGCCGGTGCCGTGATCGCGGCCGGCGCGTCGCTGACCGTCGCGGGTGCCGCTCAGGCCGTGGGCGGCGTCGAGGCCGACATCACGGTGACGAACCAGGGCGTCGACGCGGGCCTCGGCATCAACGAGGACGGCGGCGCCGCGAACGGTGGCACGGGCCCCGGCGGCGTCGACGCCGGTTCCACGTCCACGGGTGGCACGACGACCACGGGTGGCACGACGACGACGGGTGGTACCACCGCTGGTGGTACCGACGCGGGCACCACCACGGGTGGCACCACCACCACCGGTGGCACCACGACGTCGGGTGGCACCACGACGACGGGCGGCACCACCAGCGGTGGTACCGACGCGGGCACCACCACGGGTGGCACCACCACCGGTGGCACCACCACCACCGGCGGCACCACGACGTCGGGTGGCACCACCACCACGGGCGGTTCCAGCACGACCGGTGGCACCACCAGCGGTGGCAACACCGGCGGTTCCACGACCACGGGTGGCAGCAACGGCGGTTCCTCCACCAGCGGTGGGTCCTCCACCGACGGCGGTTCCTCCACCACCGGTGGTTCCTCCACCGACGGTGGCGCCGGCACCTGCACCGTCGACCTCGACGGTGCCGAGTGCGCCGACAACAACCCGGGCACCAACAACGCCGGCTCGCAGCCCGTCGAGCAGGGCAAGGCCAAGGAGGAGCTGGCCGAGACCGGCGCCGCCGAGACCTCGTTCCTGATCATCGGCGCCGCCACCATGATCGCCGGTGGCGTCGGCTTCCGCTTCCTGCCGCGCCTCGTCGGCGGGCGGACCGCCGCCTGAGGCCGTTAGGGCCTGAGGCGCGCGCTGCGTGCGCGAAAGGGCCGGAGGTGCTTCCCGCACCTCCGGCCCTTTCTCTACGCCTTTCAGGGGCCCCTACGCGCCCCTCTCCGCTCCTATGCGCCCTGTACGACCGCCAGCAGGGCCATCGCCGCCACCAGGGCGATCACCAGGGTCAGCAGCATCGCCGGGGTCAGGCCCGCGGGCTGGGGCAGTCGCTCGCGGTTCGCGCGGCAGACGGGGCAGCGGCCCTCCGCGACGGGGGCCGCGCAGTTGGCGCACACCAGCCGGTCATAGGTCATGCGCTCTCCTCCTCCCGCAGGGGTCCGTATCAGGACAACGCCCGGCACGATCCGAGCGTTCCCTTTACCACTGTGCCAGCTCCCGAGCTTTTCGGCGCGCCCCGTGGGAGTGCGAGCGGAAGGACGAAAAGGATAAAGCACGCAAGCCCGGACCGCGACTGCACGGGCCATCCCGACTCGCGTATGGTCACGCACACCTACTCCCGGCCGACCGTGGTGCATCCGTGATCCGATTCGACAACGTCTCCAAGTCCTATCCGAAGCAGAACCGCCCCGCGCTCCGGGATGTCTCCCTGGAGATCGAGAAGGGGGAGTTCGTCTTCCTCGTCGGTTCCTCCGGCTCCGGAAAGTCGACCTTCCTGCGGCTGATCCTGCGCGAGGAGCGCGCCAGCCACGGACAGGTCCACGTCCTGGGCAAGGACCTCGCCCGGCTGTCCAACTGGAAGGTGCCGCACATGCGCCGCCAGCTCGGGACGGTCTTCCAGGACTTCCGACTGCTGCCCAACAAGACGGTCGCCGAGAACGTGGCCTTCGCGCAGGAGGTCATCGGCAAGCCGCGCGGCGAGATCCGCAAGGCCGTGCCCCAGGTGCTCGACCTGGTCGGCCTCGGCGGCAAGGAGGACCGCATGCCGGGCGAGCTCTCCGGCGGTGAGCAGCAGCGCGTCGCCATCGCCCGGGCCTTCGTCAACCGGCCGATGCTGCTGATCGCGGACGAGCCCACCGGCAACCTCGACCCGCAGACCTCGGTCGGCATCATGAAGCTGCTCGACCGCATCAACAGGACAGGGACCACCGTCGTCATGGCGACCCACGACCAGAACATCGTCGACCAGATGCGCAAGCGCGTGATCGAGCTCGAGAAGGGCCGCCTCGTCCGCGACCAGGCGCGCGGCGTCTACGGCTACCAGCACTGAGCGGACAGGGGAAAGTCACACCATGCGCGCTCAGTTCGTGCTCTCGGAGATCGGGGTCGGTCTCCGGCGCAATCTGACGATGACCTTCGCCGTCATCGTGTCCGTGGCCCTGTCGCTGGCCCTGTTCGGCGGTGCCCTGCTCATGCGCGAGCAGGTCAGCACGATGAAGGACTACTGGTACGACAAGGTCAACGTCTCCATCTTCCTCTGCAACAAGAGCGACGGCGCCACCTCGGCCAAGTGCGCCAAGGGTGCGGTCACCAAGGAGCAGGCCGAGCAGATCGAGGCCGATCTGAAGAAGATGGACATCGTCGAGACGGTCCACCACGAGTCCGCCGACGAGGCCTACAAGCACTACAAGGAGCAGTACGGCGACACGGCCATCGCGTCCGTCGTCACGCCGGACCAGATGCAGGAGTCGTTCCGGGTCAAGCTCAAGGACCCGGAGAAGTACAAGGTGGTCGCGACCGCCTTCGCCGGGCGGGACGGCGTCGAGTCCGTCCAGGACCAGCGCAACATCCTGCAGAACCTCTTCGACCTGATGAACGGCATGAACATCGCCGCACTCGGCGTCATGGGCCTCATGCTGGTCATCGCGCTGATGCTGATCGTCAACACGGTGCGCGTCTCGGCCTTCAGCCGGCGCCGGGAGACCGGCATCATGCGCCTGGTCGGCGCGACCAACTTCTACATCCAGATGCCGTTCATCATGGAGGCCGCCTTCGCGGGTCTCCTCGGCGGCGCCGTGGCCTGTGTGATGCTCCTCGTCGGCCGCTACTTCCTCATCGACCACGGCATCGCGCTCGCCGAGAAGATGCAGCTGGTGAACTTCATCGGCTGGGACGCCGTCTTCGCCAAGCTGCCGCTCGTCCTCGCGATCGGTCTGCTGATGCCGGCGCTCGCCGCCTTCGTCGCGCTGCGCAAGTACCTGAAGGTGTGACAGTTCACTCCTCGTGAGCACATGGCGTCGTACGGCCAACCACCGTACGGCGCCATGTGCTTGTCCTAGAGTGGGCGCCATGCGTGCCGGCGCCGGCCCCGAGTTCTGTCGAAGGCCCCGCGGAGTCCTCCGTGGGGCCGCTTTGACGCTGGTCTTCGCGGGCGTGCTCGGCACGGCCGCCGCCACCGGCGCGCTGCCCCGCGGGGAGCAGGCCCACGAGCCCGTGCCCGCCTCGGCGGCGACCGGCGACGTCGCCGGCCGCGATGCCGCCGGCCGTGACGCCGCGAGCCGGGACACCGTCGACCGCGCCGCGCTCGCCCGGGCCGCCGCCGAGGCGATGGCCGACGGCAAGTCCGGCAAGAAGGCCGCCGAGGACTTCGTCAGCCGCAGCGGCGACCGCTGGGGCGCGGTCTACGACAAGCAGGAGTACGCCGAGTTCGAGCAGGCCCTCGGCGGCTCGTACACCGGAGTGGGGCTCTCCGCCCGCCGGGCCGCGCGGGACCGGGTCGAGATCAGCCGGGTCACGCCCGGCGGACCGGCCGAGCGGGCCGGGCTGCGGCCCGGCGACCGGATCACCGCCGTGGACGGCCGCCCGGTCGACGCGCTCTCCGTCTCCGAGATCGTCTCGCTGCTGCGCGGCGACGGCGTTCCCGGCTCCACGGTCGCCCTCGGCGTCCAGCGCGGCGGGGACGCCTGGACCCGGTCGCTGCGCCGGGCCCGGCTCGCCGTGGACCCGGTCACGGTCCGGCGGCTCGACGACCGCACGGTGCTGATCCGGGTCACCGCCTTCACCAAGGGCACGGGGGAGCGGGTACGGGAGGCCGTGCGCTCCGCACCGGCCCGCGCCGGCGTCCTGCTCGACCTGCGCGGCAACTCCGGCGGACTGCTCGCCGAGGCCCGGACGGCCGCCTCCGCCTTCCTGGACGGCGGTCTGGTCGCCACGTACGACGTCGACGGCCGGCAGCACGCGGTGTACGCGGAGCGCGGCGGCGACACCACCCGGCCCCTGGTGGCGCTGATCGACGGCGGCACCATGAGCGCGGCCGAGCTGCTGACCGGCGCCCTCAAGGACCGCGGCCGGGCCGTGACGGTCGGCTCCCGCACCTTCGGGAAGGGCTCGGTGCAGATGCCGAGCACCCTGCCCGACGGCTCGGTGGCCGAGCTCACCGTCGGCCACTACCGCACGCCCTCCGGGCACGCGGTGGACGGCCAGGGCATCATCCCGGACCTCGTCGCCGGTGACGAGGGCGGCGGCGGGGGCGGCGACCGGGCGCAGGAGCGGGCCCGCACGGTATTGAGTGGCCTCGGAGGGGGCTCGTAGTGCGAAAATGACCGCACTATGGCTAAGGGACTCGTCAACGTGCAGGGCAAGCCTGCGAAAAAGAAGAGCCAGGACAAGGGGCCTGAGCGCAAGCTCATCGCGCAGAACAAGAAGGCGCGGCACGACTACCACATCCTCGACACCTACGAGTGCGGTCTGGTGCTCATGGGCACCGAGGTGAAGTCGCTGCGGATGGGCCGGGCGTCGCTCGTCGACGGCTTCGTCCAGATCGACGGCGGTGAGGCCTGGCTGCACAACATCCACGTCCCGGAGTACTCCCAGGGCAGCTGGACCAACCACTCGGCGAAGCGGAAGCGCAAGCTGCTGCTGCACCGCGCCGAGATCGACAAGCTGGAGCAGAAGTCCTCGGAGACGGGTCACACGATCGTGCCCCTGTCGCTGTACTTCCTGGGCGGCCGGGTGAAGTGCGAGATCGCGCTCGCCAAGGGCAAGAAGGAGTACGACAAGCGCCAGACGCTGAAGGAGAAGCAGGACACCCGCGAGGCGAGCCGTGCCATCGCGGCGGCCCGGCGCCGGCAGCGGGCGGCCCAGGCGGCCCTGCGCGGCTGACCCGGCCGGGCGGCCGCCGGGAATACGCTGGCAACCGCTCGTGTTGGTCACGTACGATGGGCCACGCACCCCACAGAGGGTGCAGGCACCCGTAAGGGTGCGGGCATTGAAAAATCAACATGGGGATGATCGGTTTCGACAGCGGATGTCGAAGCAGGGGAAGCGTGTCGAGGAAGCGGCAATGATCTCGTTAACCACGCGCCGAAACCAATAATCGCCAACACCAAGCGCGATTCCTTCGCCCTCGCTGCCTAAGTAGCGACTCGCGAAGTGTCAGCCCGGGGCTGTTCCCGACCCGGATCCTGGCATCAGCTAGGGAACTAAACCTTGATCCCGGTCACGGGGTGAAGAGGGAAATCACACAGTGACTGAGCCCGTTCCGGACTTGTCTGGGTGATCCGGAGGGCCGAGAAACTCGTACCAGACTGCACACGGAGAAGCCCTGGTTCCGCACCGTTGGACGCGGGTTCGATTCCCGCCATCTCCACTCATCCCATGTGGGCAAAGGCCCGGTGGTCGCACGCGACCGCCGGGCCTTTGTCATGCCCCCTTGTGGGATTGGTCTGGACCTGACACCCTGCGGTCGCCGCCCCCCATGCCACGGCATCCCCGGAGGTACGTATGCGCCACAAGGGACTCCTCGCGGTCCTGCTCATGCTCCTCGCCCTCTTCGTCCCCGCCGCCCCGGCCGCGACCGCGGCCGCGCCCGTGCAGATCTACGGCGCCTGGCACTGCGGTGACGACTACTGCACCTGGGCCACTCCCCGTACCGTCGCCGAGTTCGACGCCAGGAACCACTGGATGATCGACCGCGGCGACGGGCGGCCCTCCGTCAACCTGGTCGTGCTGAGCTTCGTCGAGCCGCTGAAACTGCTGCACCGCACCACGGACGCGGGCACCGCGAACGGCGTGCCCGTCGGCATGAGCCGCGAGATCGTGCAGTACTTCACCTCGCACGGGATCCGCGTAATGCTCTCCATCGGCGGCATCACCTACACCGACGAGTGGGACGCCGCCCTCGCCGAGGACCCCGCCGGCCTCGGCCGCAACGCGGCCGCCGTCGCCGCCGACCTCGGCGTCGGCATCGAGATCGACTACGAGCAGAACACCTCCCCGAACCTGGCCGGGCTGCAGGCCTTCATCGACGCCTACCGCGCCGTCCACCCGTACGACGCCTCCGGCGCGAACCCGGCCGCGCGGCTGACCATCGACACCGCGGCGGGCGACCGCTGGCTGATCGACATCAACCGCAAGGCCACCGCCGACTGGCTGCGCACCGACCGGCCGGTGCTCGACTACGCCAACGCCATGGTCACCGCCCGGCCCACGTCGGCGGCTTCGCACATCGCCAACTGGCAGGAGCACCTCGACGGCAAGGCGCAGTACTCCCCGCCGGTCGCCCCGCTCGCGCCCGCCAAGTTCACCGCGGGCCTCTACATCGCGTACGGGCGCAGCCCGCTGCCCGAGTGCACCGACTACGCGAACTCGCTGCAGCGGGCGACGGCGGACTGGGTCAGGAACGCGGCCCCGAACGGGGCCGGAACGACGGCCGGCCTGCTCGGCTACATGTTCTGGGCGGCGGAGAAGCCCTCCACGCGCGGCCTCGGCACCCAGGAGCCGGACGGCTGCGAGGACAGCGTCGGCGCGGGCGCCACGGCCTTCGGGGTCCAGACCCCGATGGGACCGCTGCGGCAGAGCTGATCGGCGCGGCCCCGGCCGCCACGGCGGCCGGGGCCGGTCAGCCGGAGTAGCGGTGGCGCGCCTGGAGGATCTTCACTTCCTTCTCGTCGGCCCGGTAGACCAGCCGGTGTACCGGTTCCCGGTACCGATGGTGGTCAGGCACAGCGCGAGTGCCACGGCCGCCGCGGTCGTCGGGATCGCGTAGCCGTACGTCGTCGAGGGTGCGTGTTCCGCGAGCCAGCCGCCCGTGGCCGAGCCGGTCGCGATGCCGCCGAGCAGGGCGGTGACCGCGAGCGTCATGCCCTCGTTGAGGCGGTCCGGCGGGGTGAGCCGCTGGATCAGGGCCATGCCCGTGAGCATCGTCGGGGCGATCGACATGCCCGCCGCGAGCAGGGCGGCCGCGAGGGCGAGGAGCGAGCCGCCGGCGGCGGCGAGGAGCGGGAGGGCCATCAGGGCGGTCATCGCGGCGAGGCAGGCGGCCAGCGGGGCCGTGCGGCGGACCCGGCCGTAGAGCAGGCCGGCCGCGGCGGAGCCGGCGGCCTGGAGGGCGAGCACCGGGCCCGCGACGGGACCGTTCACGTGCGCGAGGGTGACCACCTCCATCGCGCCGAAGACCGCGCCGGTGGCGAGGAAGACCGCGAGCAGGGCGGGCATGCCCGGGGCCCGCAGCGGGGAACCGGCCGTGGTCCGCGGGGCGACCGGCGGTTCGGTGGCCCGCTGGGCGGCGAAGAACAGCATTCCGGAGAGGAAGAGGAGCGCGGCGACGAGCGTGCCCGCCTCCGGGAAGAGCGCCGAGCAGAGGAATGCGGCCAGGACGGGCCCGAGCATGAAGCACAGCTCGTCGGCGGCCTGTTCGAAGGCGTTCGCGGTGTGCAGGGCGCCCGGGTCGGCCCTGAGCAGATGCGCCCAGCGGGCCCGCGCCATGCCGCCCGTGTTGGGCGCGGTGGCGCCGAGCACGGCGGCGGCGAACAGCGTCCACGCGGGCGCCCGGGCGTGGGCGCACAGCAGCAGCACCAGCTGTCCGAGGACGGCCCAGGCCGTGGCGGGGACCGCGACCCTGGCCTGGCCGTGCCGGTCGACCAGCCGGGCGATCCAGGGCGCGGTGAGGGCGCCCGCGACCAGGCCGGCGGCGCTGACGGCCCCGGCCAGGGCGTAGGAGCCGTAGACCCCGGCGATCATCACGACGGCGCTGACGCCGAACATGCCCGCGGGCAGCCGGGCGATCAGGTTGCCGGCGGTGAAGGCGCGGGTGCCGGGGAGGGCGAAGAGGCGGAGGTAGGGGCTGGTGGGAGCGGCGCGTTCCGCGTAGCGGGGCGCCAGGGCGGGGCCCGCGGGCGTCAGCGTCAGGTCGGATGGCGGCATGGGTCAAGGCTCCGTTGGCATGACCCTGGCGGTCCAACACCTATTCCGTGGCCATTGACTCACCTCCGTTGTTAATGTGCGGCGGTGACCCGACCGGACGACCTCGACCCCCGCCTCCTGCGCGCCTTCCTCGCCGTCGCCGAGGACCTCCACTTCACCCGCGCCGCCGGCCGGCTCCTCGTCGCCCAGCAGGCCCTCAGCCGGGACATCCGCCGGCTCGAACGCGCGCTGGGCGCCGAGCTGTTCGTGCGCACCACCCGCCAGGTCGCGCTCACCCCCGACGGCGAACGGCTCCTGCCGTACGCGCGCCGGGTCCTCGCCGCGTACGACGAACTCACCGAGGCCTTCCGCGGCGCACCGCGCCCGCTGCTCGTCGACCTCAACAGCGCGGGCCTCGGACACGAGCGGGTCCTCCACCGCGCCCGCGAACTCGCCCCCGACATCGAGCTGATGGCCCGCTACGAGAGCGGCCTCACCGGCGCCGCGCGCGAGATCCTCGCCGGTCGGCTCGACGCCTCCTTCGGCCGGTACGGCGGGCTCGCGCCGGCTCTCCGGGCCGGTCTGGAGGCGCAGTTCGTCGGGTACGAGCCGATGGCCGTCCTGCTGCCCGAGGGCGACCCGCTGGCCGGACTGCCCGAGGTGCCGCTGGACGCGCTCGCCGGCCGTGACGTCTACGCGGGCGCCGGCAACGACCGTACGCCCGAGTGGACCGGCTTCGCCGAGCTCCTCTTCGCCGGGCGGGGCATCCGCGTCGCCGCACCCGCGCCGCTCGCCGTCGGCAAGGAGGAGTTCCGCCGGATCATGGCCAAGGCCCCGACCCCGGTCCTCGCCGTGGTCGGCTTCCCGCCCATGCCCGGCAGCGTCCTGCGTCCCCTCGTCGACCCCGTGCCCCTGTCACCCGTGAGCCTGGTGTGGCGCAAGGGCCTGCGGCACCCCGGAATCGACGCCCTGCGCCGGGCCGCCGCCGAGCTCACCCTCCGCGAGGGCCGGCACGCCCGCCCGGCCGGTTCCTGGCTGCCGGAGGGCGAGATCCT
Organism: Streptomyces sp. NPDC127092; assembly: GCF_042722475.1. Lineage (NCBI taxonomy): Bacteria > Bacillati > Actinomycetota > Actinomycetes > Kitasatosporales > Streptomycetaceae > Streptomyces > Streptomyces sp. NPDC127092. The sequence goes on along the minus strand of NZ_JBHXFE010000009.1, from coordinate 144,762 downwards.
CGGGAGCACCCCAGGGGCGCTCACAGCGCGCCCGCGCTCCGGGTGAGAGCAAGGTTCCGCACCCGTCACTTCCCGCCACCGCCCTGAAACGCGCGCTTCCTAGCGTCGGCCGTACAGGCAGACGACACAGCGGACACAGCGGAGGTGCGGGATGGGCGGTCGGTGGATCGAACGCTGGGAGCCGGAGGACGAGACCTTCTGGCGTGAGCAGGGCGAGCGGATCGCCCGCCGGAACCTGTGGTTCTCGGTGCTCGCCGAGCACATCGGCTTCTCCATCTGGAGCCTGTGGTCCGTCATGGTGCTCTTCATGGGACCGCAGTACGGCGTCGACCCGGCGGGCAAGTTCTTCCTCATCGCGACCGCCACCCTCGTCGGCGCCTTCATCCGCGTCCCGTACACCTTCGCCGTCGCCCGCTTCGGCGGCCGCAACTGGACGGTGATCAGCGCCCTGCTGCTCCTGCTGCCGACCGGGCTCGCGTTCGCGGTGATGGAGCCGGGCACCTCGTACGGCACCCTCCTGCTCGTCGCCGCCCTCACCGGCGTCGGCGGCGGCAACTTCGCCTCCTCGATGACCAACATCAACGCCTTCTTCCCGCTGCGGAAGAAGGGCTGGGCGCTCGGCCTCAACGCGGGCGGTGGCAACATCGGCGTGCCGGTCGTCCAGCTCGTCGGCCTCCTCGTCATCGGCACCGCCGGCGCCATGCACCCGAGGATCGTGCTCGGCGTCTACCTGCCGCTGATCGCCGTCGCCGCCCTGTGCGCCGCCCTCTTCATGGACAACCTGGCGCCGGTCAAGAACGACACCGGCGCGGTGCGGGAGGCCGTCAAGGCCCGGCACACCTGGATCATGGCCTTCCTCTACATCGGCACCTTCGGCTCCTTCATCGGCTACAGCTTCGCGTTCGGCCTGGTCCTCCAGACCCAGTTCGGCCGCACCCCGCTCCAGGCCGCCTCCCTCACCTTCATCGGCCCGCTGCTCGGCTCGCTCGTCCGGCCCGTCGGCGGCGCGCTCGCCGACAGGCACGGCGGCGCCCGGATCACCCTCCTCACCTTCGCGGCGATGGCCGTCGCCGCCGGAATCGTCCTCTACGCCTCCGTCGTCGAGTCCCTCACGGTCTTCCTGATCGGCTTCATCGGGCTCTTCGCGCTCAGCGGCCTCGGCAACGGCTCCACGTACAAGATGATCCCGGCGATCTTCCTCACCCAGGGCCACCGCAAGGGCCTCACGGGCGAGGCGGCGGAGGCGTACGGGCGGCGGCTCTCCGGCGCCTCCATGGGCCTCATCGGCGCCGTCGGGGCGCTCGGCGGCCTCGGCATCAACCTCGCCTTCCGCCAGTCGTTCCTCACCGTCGGCTCCGGCACCGCCGCCTTCGTCGCCTTCCTGCTCTTCTACGCGGCGTGCATGGCCGTCACCTGGGCGGTATACCTTCGCCGGCCCGCCGCCGTGGCGCCCGTACCGGACACGGCCGCCGGTGTGGAGCCGGACCGCGCACCCGCCGAGGTGTGAGTCACTGGTTCATGTCTGTCGAAGATGCCCCGGCGATCATGCCGGGGCATCACGGTGTCCCCGACGCGGAGCACCCGTGCCGGGGTGTCGGCATTTCGAGGAGATGTGAACTTGCGTTCGGTAATTCACGTGTTGGGGTGAGGGTCGCAGGATTGGGGCGCATATGTGCGGTGGTCGTACATATGGTGCTTCAGGGGTGTGGGAGGGCGTTGCACGCCGGACCGGGGACCAGGAGAGGGACGGTGCAGGTGGGGGCGACTGGGGAGGCTGGGCATGCCCGGTACACGTATCGGCTGCGTGTGTCGTCTGGTGCTCGCGCTGCTCTGGTGGCGGAGTGGGACCGGTGCCGATGGCTGTGGAACGAGTGTGTCGCCAAGTCCCGGGCCAACCATCTGCATAGCAAGGCCACTGGCGAGAAGGTCACGTGCGGCCCGGCGCAGCTCGACCGGCTGTTGACGGAGGCCCGTGCCCGTACGCCGTGGCTGCGTGAGGGCTCGTCGGTGTGCCAGCAGCAGATCATCCGCGACTTCGGCAGGTCCCGCGCAAAGGCTCAGAAGGACATCACGGACCGTCTGCCTGTGGCGCGCCGGTCCGGGATGCCCAGGTGGAAGACCAAGCGCGAAGCGCTGCCGACGCTCAATTACACCCGGCGGGGCTTTCGGTTGACGGAGGACCGTCTACACCTGGCCGGGGGAATCGTCATGACGGTCGTGTGGTCGCGGAAGTTGCCGGCCGAACCGTCCTCGGTACGCGTGTACCAGGACAGTCTCGGGCACTGGTACGGCTCATTCGTCGTCCCCGATCGGGTCCGACCGCTGCCGGAGACGGGCCGCGTACTCGGCGTCGACTGGGGCGTGAGGGAGACCGCCACCACAACGTCCGATGCGCACGACCTGCCGCATGCCGAGCACGGCAGGAAGGCCCAGGTGAGGCTCACTCGGTACGACCGGATGATGGCCCGCCGCAGGCCGAAGAAGGGGTACGCAGCGTCGAAGGGCTATCGCGAGGCGAAGCGTCTGCGGGCCAGGGCGTACAAGAAGACGGCCCGGCAGCGGGAGGACACCGGCCGAAAGTGGGCCAAGAGGGTCGTGGCGGACCACGACGTGATCGCGGTGGAGGACTTCCGCCCGAAGTTCCTCGCCAAGACCACCATGGCCAAGAAGGCCGCTGACGCCGCCATCGGCGCCACCAAGCAGGCCCTGATCGGGATGGGCCGCAAGCACGGGCGGGACATCCGCCTCGTACACCCCGCGCACACCACGATGGACTGCGCGCACTGCGGAGCGAGAGCCAAGCACGCACTGCCGCTGGGGATGCGCACCTACACGTGCACCGCTTGCGGAACCTCGTCCCCAAGGGACAAGAACTCCGCCCGTGTGATGCTTGTCCGGGCTGGTCTCATCCCGGCTGGTGCTGATGGTGGAAGACCTTCTGGAGCGCTGCTCCAGGAGGCGGCCTGAGCCAGAAATCCCCTTCCCGTGGAAGGGGAGGATTCAAAGTGGCCCCGCACGGCCGTAACGACCAGGAAATAATGGTGAACCGAGACCGACACGCGACCCCGGCAGTCTCGGCCGACAGGGACGAGTACGACAGGGGCGACGACATGGACGAGCGGCAGGAACAGGGCCACGGTCCGCTGGCGGGTTTCACCGTCGGGGTCACGGCGGCACGGCGCGCCGACGAGCTGATCGCGCTGCTGCGCCGCCGGGGCGCGGGCGTGGTGCACGGTCCGGCGCTGCGGATCGTGCCGCTCGCCGACGACACCGAACTCCTCGCCGCCACCAAGGACCTCATCGACCACGCCCCGGACGTCGTCGTCGCCACCACGGCGATCGGCTTCCGCGGCTGGGTCGAGGCGGCCGACGGGTGGGGGCACGGCGAACAGCTCCTCGACCGGCTGCGCGGCGTCGAACTCCTCGCCCGCGGCCCCAAGGTGAAGGGCGCCGTCCGGGCGGCCGGGCTCACCGAGTCCTGGTCGCCCTCGTCCGAGTCGATGGCCGAGGTCCTCGACCGGCTGCTCGGCGAGGGCGTCGCCGGCCGGCGGATCGCGCTCCAGCTGCACGGCGAGCCGCTGCCCGGCTTCGTCGAGGCGCTGGTCGCCGGCGGCGCGGAGGTCGTGCCCGTACCCGTCTACCGCTGGATGCCGCCCGAGGACATCGGCCCGCTGGACCGGCTGCTCGACGCGACCGTCGGCCGCGCCCTGGACGCGGTGACCTTCACCAGCGCCCCGGCCGCCGCCTCGCTCATCGACCGCGCACGCGAACGCGGGCTGCTCGACGAGCTGGTGACGGCCCTGCGGCACGACGTGCTCGCCGTGTGCGTGGGCCCGGTGACCGCCCTGCCGCTCCAGGGCCTGGACATCGACACCCACCAGCCGGAACGCTTCCGGCTCGGCCCGCTCGTCCAGCTGCTCTGCACGGAACTGCCCGCCCGGGCCCGGGTCCTGCCGGTGGCGGGCCACCACGTCGAGATCCGCGGCCACGCCGTCCTCGTCGACGGCGCGCTGCGCCCGGTGCCGCCCGCCGGGATGGCCCTCCTCGGGCTGCTCGCCCGCCGCCCCGGCTGGGTGGTCGGCCGCCCCGAGCTGCTGCGGGCGCTGCCCGGCGCGGGCCGGGACGAGCACGCCGTGGAGACGGCGATGGCCCGGCTGCGCACCGCGCTCGGCACGCCCAAGCTGATCCAGACGGTGGTGAAGCGTGGCTACCGGCTGGCGCTCGACCCGGCGGTGGACACGAAGTACGGGGACGGGGGCGGGGCTTAGGGGCTGCCGGGCGGGGACGGGGACGGGTCTCAGGGCCTGCTTGGCGGGTGCGGGCGGACGTTCGAGGCGCGGGAGGCGCGGCCGGAGGCCGGGGGCGCGGGCGGAGGCTGGGGGCGCCGGCTGAGGCTGGAGGCGTGGTCTGGAGGCGTGGGCGGAGGGCGGGGGCGGAGGCTGGGGGCGTGGGCGGGCGTCGGCGGGCGTGGGCGTCTACCGTACGCGGATGACCACGAGCATGATCAGGATCAGACCCGCGGATCCCGGATCCGCCACCGACGCCGCCGCGCTCGCCGCCGCCCTGCTCCGCAACCGGGACCACATGCGCCCCTTCGAGCCGGAACGGGCGGAGGCGTACTACACGCCCGAGGCCCAGGCGGCCCGGCTCGGCGACGGCGGGCGGCGCTGGTTCGCCGTGGACGGGGAGCGGATCGTCGGGTCCGCGACGCTGTCCGGGATCGTCCTGGGACCGTTCCGCAGCGCCTCGCTCGGCTACTGGGTGGACGGCGAGTACACGGGCCGGGGCGTGGCCACCGGCCTGACGGAGGAGGTCTGCCGCGCCGCGCGCGAGGAGCTCGGCCTCCACCGGATCGAGGCGAGCACGCTCCTCGACAACCACGCCTCGCAGCGCGTCCTCGCCAAGTGCGGCTTCACGCGGATCGGGACGGCTCCGGACTACCTCCACATCGCCGGCGCCTGGCGCGAGCACCGTCTCTTCCAGCGGATCCTGCACGACGACCCGCCGCCGGCCGGCTAGCGGGAGCCCTCCGGGGGCCTGGTCGCGGCCCGCAGCACCGGGGCGCGGACGTGGGACTTCTGGAGGCCGGGGCGGAAGATCATGATGATCAGGCGGGCGCCCGGGGCGGTGAGCGGCTGGGCGGCGCAGATCGTGACGTGGCCGGGGCCCAGGAGGGCGTGGCGCAGCGGGCGTTCGTCGCCGTCGGGGGAGATGTGGAAGCCGCCCGCCTCCCAGAGCGGGCCGAGGAAGGGCTCGGCGCGCACCTCCCGCTCGATCGCCCGCAGGGTCTCGTCCTCGGGGCGCGCGGCGAGCGCGGCGCGCAGTTGGGGCAGGATCAGCGGGGCCCACACGGTGTGCCAGTCGACGAGGGTGTCCTCCCGCGCGCTCTCGTCCAGGAGCATCCAGCGGATGGTGTTCGCGGGGGCCCGGCCGCCCGGGTACATCTCGGCGAAGTGCCGGTTGTGGGCCAGCAGGTTCCAGGAGGCGTCGGTGACGTACGCCATGTGCCCGATGCCGTCGACGGCCTCCTGCCAGGCGCCGGGGACCTCGAGCCCGGAGGAGGGGTTGAGCGGGCCGGGCGGGTCGCCGATGCCCGCGTACCGGCAGAGGGAGACCCACTCCTGCTCGTTGAGGCGGAAGAGGCGGCCGACCTGCCGCAGGTAGTCGGCGGGCGGGTTCGGGTAGCGGCCGGTCTCCAGGCGGTTGTACGTGTCGACCGCGCGGCAGGTCAGCTCGTCCACCTGCTGCTGGGACAGGCCACGGGCACGCCGGCCGCGGCCGGTGGGCCGGGAGAGGCCGTGCGTTTCGGGGGCGATGAGCTCACGGCGCTCCTTGAGCAGTGCCCGTAGTGCCGTCCTGTTCACCTGGCCTCCCGAATTGTCCGTATGCGAATTTGTAGGAAAAACGACCCGTAGATAATAGACAGTTCAACATTCATGCTGTGGGTGCCTCGCGCCGCGGTCCCGCCGGACCGCACTGACCTGCGAGGACACCACGGACACCGGACAGCACTCCCCCGAGCGGTCCGGTTGTCGGTCGGCCCGGGCGGCTCCCCCGTACGCCCGGGCCGACCGCTGTCCGCGCCCCCGTACGGCCCCGCTGTCCGGCCGTCTCCCGTCCGGGGCCGCCGCCGTCCGCGATCCGTACGGCCCGCCGCGCGCCGCCCCGCCCCTGAGGCCCCTCCGGCGGACCAGGCCCCGGCTGCCCTCACCCCTCCCCGGTCCGCGCCCGCAGCGGCTCCAGTGCCCGCCCCAGCCGCGCCGCCCACTCCTCGGCCGTGCCCCGTACGGCCGGACGGCCCGCCCGGAAGTCCGCCCACTCCTCGGGCCTCACCGCCGCCGCGTCCGGCCGCAGCGCCTCCGCCACCGCCGGGCGTCCCGGCTCGCGCCGGAACACCCGCCGCAGCAGCTCCGGCGAGAGCCGCGTGGCCGGGCACTCCGCGAGGAGCACCGCGTCGTAGAGGTCCTTGGCGCGGCCGCCACGGCCGTCCGGCGCGGAGTCGGTGTGCAGCCACAGCAGCTTCCAGGCGAGCGACAGCTCCCGGCCCGCCGTGCGCAGCACGGTCGGGGCCGTGCCGTCGTGGCGCGGTATCGCCGTCAGGACCGGCGCCTCGGGCAGCCGCTCGTCGCGCGCGAAGTCCAGCCGTACCTCGCCCGGCGGGAGCCCGTCCGCCGACCAGGGGACGACCAGGCGGATGCCGGGGCAGTCGTACGCGGTGTAGGTCCAGGTGCCGTCCAGGCGGGCGGCCGCCGCGTCGAGCCGTACGCCCGGCCCGGCCTCCGGCCGCTCCCGCACCAGATCGAGCAGCACCTCGTGCGGCCCGCGTGTGTCGGGCTCCGGCCCGACCACCCACTGCAGGCCCTCCGGCGGGACCCTGGGGTGCAGCCCGCGCGTCTCGAACTCCTCGAACCGCCAGAACTCGTGGCGCCCGGCGCCGTCCGCCGCCTCCGGCCACTGCTGTACGGCCGCCAGCTCCTCCACGTACGGATAGGGGTGCGCGGGATCGAGCGGGACCAGGGGCGACGGCGGCACGACCCAGTCGAGGTCGGCCGGCTCCCGGGCCAGGGCACCCACCCAGGCCGGCATGACGGCGCTGCCCCGCAGCACCAGCTCGTCACCCAGCGGCGATCCGGCCACGAGGGCCAGCAGGTGGTCGAGCACGGCGCGGTGCGCGCCGCGCCGCCGTCCCTCCCCGGCGGCCGGCCGCCGCTGCTCCTCCGCGCGTCCCTCGTCCATGGAGCCTCCCCCTCCGGTCGGCACCGACTGTAGTGATCACCACTGACAGAGCCGGGCGCCCGCTCGGCGGAACACCCCCTAGGGGGTGTCTCGCCGATCATGCCGGGCTCGCGACGCCTGGCACCGCGCCTCGCCGCGTTGCCGAAGCGCCCCGATAGCTCCGCTATCAAGCCACTCCGGCGCCTTGCGACGCGTCCCCTCGGCCCTGGCGGGCCTGGGGAGACCCCATGCACCAGACGCCGCTCCCTGATCCGGCCTGATCGGCGAGACACCCCCTAGCCAGCTCCGCTCCCCAGGAGCACTCTGGTCCCGGCCCGCCCGGAGCCGGGTCCGCACGGAGCCAGGAGGTGGCAGGGGCATGACAGAAGGTTGGGACTCCGGACGCGTCTGCCTGGATCTCGCCGTCGCGGCCCTCGACAGCCCCGAGGCCCTGGCCGGCTTCCTCCGCACCACCGGGCTCGTCCCGCCCGCCACCCGGCTGCGCACCCTCGACGCCCGCTGGCTCGGGCCCTTCCGTGAGCTGCGCGACTGCGTCGCCGGCCTCGTCGCCGCCCAGCTGGAAGGCCGGCCGGCCCATCCCGCGGCCCTGGAGCTGCTCAACGCGCTGGCCGCCGCCTCCGCCCCGCCCGCGCCCCGCGCCGTACGCACCCGCTCCGGGACCCTGGTCCGCGCCCTCAGCGGCGAACCCGACTGCCGCGCGCTGCTCGCCGCCGTCGCCCGGGACGCCGTCGACCTGCTCACCGATCCGGCCGCCCGCGCACTGCTGCGCCGCTGCGAGGGGCCGGGCTGCCGCCGCTGCTATCTGGACACCTCGCGGGGCCGGCGCCGCCGCTGGTGTTCGAGCGCGGCGTGCGGCAACCGGGCCCGGGTCGCCCGCCACCGCGCCGCGCATCCCCGGACCGGCCGCCGCCAGGCCTGACATATCCCACCCTGGTGGCGTACGCTCGACGGCTGCCCAGTGCACGTCAGAAGGGGGCCCCGGTGGCCGCGCAGGAAGCCGTCGACACGGTCAGAGACCGTGAGATCGGTGTCGAACAGGAACATCTGGATCAGGTCTACCGCCGCCTCGAGGAGAAGATCCACGAGGCCGAGTTCCTGATGCAGGACGCCGCACGGCGGGGCCAGGTCGGTACGCCCGGCGCCCTCGCCGAGCGCGATGCCCAGGTGTTCCGGGCCGGCATCCACCTCAACCGGCTCAACAACGAGTTCGAGGACTTCCTCTTCGGCCGCATCGACCTGCTCCACGGGAAGGACGGCAAGAAGGGCCCCGACGGCGCGTTCACCTCCGTCGAACCCGCCGCGGACGCCGTGCGCCCGGACAACACCGCCGAGATCGGCGAGACCCTGCACATCGGCCGCATCGGCGTCCTCGACGCCGACTACGCCCCGCTCGTCATCGACTGGCGCGCCCCCGCCGCCGCCCCCTTCTACCGCTCCACGCCCGTCGACCCCGGCCGGGTCGTGCGCCGCCGCGTCATCCGCTCCAAGGGTCGCAAGGTCCTCGGCGTCGAGGACGACCTGATGCGCCCGGAGCTCAAGGCCACCCTCGAAGGCCGCGAGCTGCCCGTCATCGGCGACGGCGCCCTCATGGCCGCGCTCGGCCAGGCCCGCGGCCACACCATGCGCGACATCGTCGCCTCCATCCAGGCCGAGCAGGACCTGGTCATCCGCGCCCCCGCCGCCTCCGTCACGTACGTCGAGGGCGGCCCCGGCACCGGCAAGACCGCCGTCGCCCTGCACCGCGCCGCCTACCTGCTCTACCAGGACCGGCGGCGCTACGCCGGCGGCATCCTCATCGTCTCGCCGACCCCGCTGCTCGTCTCGTACACCGAGGGCGTGCTGCCCTCGCTCGGCGAGGAGGGCCAGGTCGCCATCCGCGCCCTGGGATCCTTGGTCGACGGCGCCGAGGCCGACGCGTACGACGAGCCCGCCGTCGCCCGCGTCAAGGGCTCCTCCCGCATGGTCGCCGTGCTGCGCAAGGCCGCCCGCGGCGCCCTGGAGACCCCCGCGCCCAAGGCCCAGCTCGCGCTCGGCGACGACGACGGGGCCGACGAGGCCGGCACCCCGGCCCGCGCCGGCACGCCCACCCTCCTCCGGGTCGTCGCCTTCGGCCGCCGCCTGGAACTCGGGGCCGACGAGCTCCGCCGCATCCGGCAGAACGTGCTGTCCGGCACCGCCCCCGTCAACCTGCTCCGCCCGCGCGCCCGCCGGCTGCTGCTCGACGCGCTGTACGCCAAGTCCGGCGCCGCCGGCCGGCACAGCGACCCCGAGCTCGCCGCCGAACTGCGCTCCTCCTTCGACGAGGACGTGTCGACCGAGGACGCCTTCCTCGGCTTCCTCGACGCCTGGTGGCCGGAACTCACCCCGCGCCAGGTGCTCGACGCGATGGCCGACGAGAAGCGGCTCGGCCGCTGGGCGCGCCGGATCCTCAACCCGGGCGAGGTCCGCCGGCTCGCCCGCTCGCTGCGCCGGCCCGGGCTCTCCGTGCACGACGTGGCCCTGCTCGACGAGCTGAACACCCTGCTCGGCGCCCCGGCCAGGCCCCGCAAGAAGCGGGAGTACGACCCGCTGGACCAGCTCATCGGTCTGGAGGAGCTGATGCCGGTGCGGGAGGAGACCCAGCGCGAGCGGGCCGAGCGGCTGGCCGCCGAGCGCACCGAGTACGCCCACGTCATCGTCGACGAGGCCCAGGACCTCACGCCCATGCAGTGGCGCATGGTCGGCCGCCGCGGCCGGCACGCCACCTGGACCGTCGTCGGCGACCCGGCCCAGTCCTCCTGGTCCGACCCGGACGAGGCGGCCGAGGCCCGTGACGAGGCCCTGGGCACCCGGCCCCGGCGCCGCTTCGAGCTGACCGTGAACTACCGCAACCCGGCCGAGATCGCCGAGCTCGCCGCGAGGGTGCTCGCGCTCGCTATGCCCGGCAAGGAATCACCCAAGGCGGTCCGCTCCACGGGCGTCGAGCCCCGCTTCGTCGCGGTGGGAGAGAAGGGCGAGCTGGCCGAAACCGTACGGTCGGAGGCGGAGCGGCTGCTCGGCGAGGTGGACGGCACGGTCGGCGTGGTCGTCGCCATGGACCGGCGCGCCGAGGCCGCCCGCTGGCTCGACGGGCTCGGCGACCGGGTGGTGGCGCTGGGCTCCCTGGAGGCGAAGGGCCTGGAGTACGACGCCACGGTGGTCGTCTCGCCCGCGGAGATCGCGGACGAGTCGCCGGCCGGTCTGCGGGTGCTCTACGTGGCGCTGACCCGCTCCACGCAGGCGCTCTCGGTGATCTCGGGCGAGCGCGACCTGCCGGACGCGGACGGCGTACCGGACCTGCTGCGGGACTGACGGCGCGGGACGCGACTGCCGCGGGCCCGCGGGCGGTCGGCGCGGGACTGACGGCGCGGGGCTGATTTCGGTCAACCCGCGCCGCAGGAATCACTTCCCGGCCCGGTTTGTTAGCCTGGTCGTGGCACCGGCTCGATCCAAGCCCCCGGGCCCAACCTTCGTCCCTTAGAGGGACCACTTGCCGCGAGGCGAGCATGGCGGGTCGGTGTCGCTCACGTGCGGAGAGGCCCCCGTCACCTTCGGGTGACGGGGGCCTCTTCTGTTTCCCGGGCATCTCTCGTATGGTGGAAACTACTTTCCGAAAACGAAATGACCGTATTACCTGCTACCCGCAGGTAGGTGCGACGATCGGAGGGCGCCACCCGGCGACCAGCCGGGCCGGCGTAGCAACGAAGCTAGGGAAAGCAGAGGAACACGGCCATGGCAACGGCGCCCAGCGTCTCGTACTCGATGACGGTCCGGCTCGAGGTGCCCGCGAGCGGCACCGCGGTCTCCCAGCTCACCACGGCGGTCGAGACCCACGGCGGCTCCGTCACCGGCCTCGACGTGACGGCCTCCGGGCACGAGAAGCTGCGCATCGACGTCACCATCGCCGCCACCTCGACGGCGCACGCCGACGAGATCGTCGAGCAGCTGAAGAACATCGAGGGCATCGTCGTCGGCAAGGTCTCCGACCGTACGTTCCTGATGCACCTCGGCGGCAAGATCGAGATGGCGTCCAAGCACCCCATCCGCAACCGTGACGACCTGTCCATGATCTACACCCCGGGCGTGGCCCGCGTGTGCATGGCGATCGCCGAGAACCCCGAGGACGCCCGCCGCCTCACCATCAAGCGCAACTCCGTCGCAGTCGTGACGGACGGCTCCGCCGTCCTCGGCCTCGGCAACATCGGCCCCAAGGCCGCCCTGCCCGTCATGGAGGGCAAGGCGGCCCTCTTCAAGCGCTTCGCCGGCATCGACGCCTGGCCGATCTGCCTGGACACCCAGGACACCGACGCCATCGTCGAGATCGTCAAGGCGATCGCCCCCGGCTTCGCGGGCATCAACCTGGAGGACATCTCCGCGCCGCGCTGCTTCGAGATCGAGGCCCGGCTGCGCGAGGCCCTCGACATCCCGGTCTTCCACGACGACCAGCACGGCACCGCCATCGTCGTCCTCGCCGCCCTGACCAACGCGCTGCGCGTGGTGGGCAAGGGCATCGGCGACGTACGGGTCGTCATGTCCGGTGCGGGCGCCGCCGGTACGGCCATCCTGAAGCTGCTGATCGCGGCCGGCGTCAAGCACGCCGTCGTCGCCGACATCCACGGCGTCGTCCACGCGGGCCGCGAGGACCTGGTCGCCGCCCCGGCCGACTCGCCGCTGCGCTGGATCGCCGACAACACCAACCCCGAGGGCGTCACCGGCACCCTCAAGCAGGCCGTCGTCGGCGCCGACGTCTTCATCGGCGTCTCCGCCCCGAACCTGCTCGGTGCGGACGACGTGGCCGCGATGGCCGAGGGGGCGATCGTGTTCGCGCTCGCGAACCCGGACCCCGAGGTCGACCCGGCGATCGCCCGTCAGACGGCCGCCGTCGTCGCCACCGGCCGTTCGGACTTCCCGAACCAGATCAACAACGTGCTGGTCTTCCCGGGCGTCTTCCGCGGTCTGCTCGACGCGCAGTCCCGGACGGTGAACACGGACATGATGCTGGCCGCCGCCAGCGCCCTGGCCGACGTCGTCTCCGAGGACGAGCTCAACCCGAACTACATCATTCCCTCGGTCTTCAACGACAAGGTCGCGGGAGCGGTCGCGGGCGCCGTGCGCAACGCGGCCAAGGCCGCGGGCGCCTGAGCCCCCGCAGCGGCCTCCGGGGCGGCCCCGGCGCGCGTGTCGCGGGTCGCCGCATCCCAAACCCGCCTTTAGGGTGGTAGTTCGGCTCCGCACCGTCCGTGCGGAGTCGACGCTACGTCACCACCGAGGGGCACTGGCGCTTTTCGTGTGACCCCAGAGGGTGCCGGATTGGCGTTCCCGCCGCTGGTGGGGGCAGGATGCGGTCTGGGCGCGAGGGTCTGTCACCAGACCCGGGTCCGGGCACTGTCCGAGGGCCCTGGCAGCATCGGCTTCGCAGTGCCCATCATGCGGCCCCGCCGCGTGGCCCGCCTCACAGGCAACCCGCCTCACAGGCAAGAAGAAATACGGGAGTAACGAAATGAACCGCAGTGAGCTGGTGGCCGCCCTGGCCGACCGCGCCGAGGTGACCCGCAAGGACGCCGACGCCGTGCTGGCCGCCTTCGCCGAGATCACCGGCGAGATCGTCGCCAAGGGCGACGAGAAGGTCACCATCCCCGGCTTCCTGACCTTCGAGCGCACCCACCGTGCCGCTCGCACCGCTCGTAACCCGCAGACCGGCGACCCGATCAACATCCCGGCCGGCTTCAGCGTCAAGGTCTCCGCGGGCTCCAAGCTCAAGGAAGCCGCCAAGGGCAAGTAAGCAGCCTGTAGGCAACAGAAAGGGCGGCCACCCTGTCAGGGGGTGGCCGCCCTTCCGTTTGCCCTTCAGAGGCCGCGTACAGCCGCTTACGGCCGCGTACGCCGCGTACAGCGTCGTACGGCCGCGTCCGGCCGTACGACCGCCGGTCAGACCAGTGCGCTGCCCGGGAGCTCGACCTTCGCGCCCAGCTCGACGAGCTTCTCCATGAAGTTCTCGTAGCCGCGGTTGATCAGGTCGATGCCGTGCACCCGGCTGGTGCCCTGGGCCGCGAGGGCGGCGATCAGGTACGAGAAGCCGCCGCGGAGGTCCGGGATGACCAGGTCGGCGCCCTGGAGCTTGGTCGGGCCGCTGACGACCGCCGAGTGCAGGAAGTTGCGCTGGCCGAAGCGGCAGTCCGAACCGCCCAGGCACTCCCGGTACAGCTGGATGTGGGCACCCATCTGGTTCAGCGCCGAGGTGAAGCCGAGCCGCGACTCGTACACCGTCTCGTGCACGATCGACAGGCCCGAGGCCTGGGTCAGGGCCACCACCAGCGGCTGCTGCCAGTCGGTCTGGAAGCCGGGGTGCACGTCCGTCTCCAGGGCGATCGCGTTGAGCGAGCCGCCCGGGTGCCAGAAGCGGATGCCCTCGTCGTCGATCTCGAAGGCGCCGCCGACCTTCCGGTAGGTGTTGAGGAAGGTCATCATCGAGCGCTGCTGCGCGCCGCGCACGTAGATGTCGCCCTCGGTCGCGAGCGCCGCCGAGGCCCAGGACGCCGCCTCCAGGCGGTCGGAGAGGGCGTGGTGGTTGTAGCCGCCGAGCTTGTCCACACCGGTGATGCGGATGGTGCGGTCGGTGTCGATGGCGATGATCGCGCCCATCTTCTGCAGCACGCAGATGAGGTCCTCGATCTCCGGCTCGACCGCCGCGTTGGACAGCTCGGTGACGCCCTCGGCGAGCACGGCGGTGAGCAGCACCTGCTCCGTCGCGCCGACGGACGGGTACGGAAGGGCGATCTTGGTGCCGCGCAGCCGCTGCGGGGCCTCCAGGTACTGCCCGTCCGCCCGCTTCTCGATCGTCGCGCCGAACTTGCGCAGCACGTCGAAGTGGAAGTCGATCGGCCGGCCGCCGATGTCGCAGCCGCCCAGGCCCGGGATGAAGGCGTGGCCGAGGCGGTGCAGCAGCGGGCCGCAGAACAGGATCGGGATCCGGGAGGAGCCGGCGTGGGCGTCGATGTCGGCCACGTTGGCGGACTCGACGTGCGTCGGGTCGAGGATCAGCTCGCCCGGCTCCTCGCCGGGGCGGACCGTCACCCCGTGCAGCTGGAGCAGTCCGCGGACCACGCGGACGTCACGGATGTCGGGCACGTTGCGCAGTCGGCTCGGCTCGCTGCCGAGCAGGGCGGCGACCATCGCCTTGGGCACGAGGTTCTTCGCGCCGCGGACGCGGATCTCGCCCTCCAGCGGGGTTCCGCCATGGACGAGCAGTACATCATGGCTGTCTGTGCCGGTCATGAATCTCGCGTTCCGGGTCGTCGGTCGGGTGGCCAGAGAAAAGAGTAAGGGGCAAGGAGACCTCACTTGTGTGGCTCAGGGGCCCCGGCGAACGTAATGAATTCGGCACAACACCCTCCGTCCCCGTGATCTTGCGGAGCGTTACCGTCCGCTTCTCCCCGGCCCTGCTTCCGCGCCGCACGCCCCGGCCCGGCCCGCTCCCGGCTGACCTGCGTCGGCGCCCGCCTACCCCGGACCCGTGCGGACAACCCCCGCGAACGCCGAAAGTGCGGAATCATGTGTCGCATGACCGAGGTGTCCTCGCTCACAGGCCGGCTGCTCGTCGCCACCCCCGCGCTGGCGGATCCCAACTTCGACCGCGCGGTGGTCCTGCTGCTCGACCACGACGACGAGGGCTCCCTCGGCGTGGTCCTCAACCGCCCGACCCCGGTGACCGTCGGCGACATCCTCGCCCCCTGGGCCGCCCTCGCCGGTGAGCCCGGCGTCGTCTTCCAGGGCGGCCCGGTCTCCCTCGACGCCGCCCTCGGCATCGCCGTCATCCCCGGCGACGAGGGCCCGCTCGGCTGGCGCCGGGTCTACGGCGCGATCGGCCTGGTCGACCTGGAGACCCCGCCCGAGCTCCTCGGCCCGGCCATCGGCGCCCTCCGCATCTTCGCCGGCTACGCCGGCTGGGGCCCCGGCCAGCTGGAGGCCGAGCTGCGCGACGGCGCCTGGTACGTGGTCGAGTCCGAACCCGGCGACGTCTCCTCGCCGCGCCCCGAGACCCTCTGGCGCCAGGTCCTCCGCCGCCAGCGCGGCGAACTCGCGATGGTCGCGACGTACCCGGACGACCCTTCGCTGAACTGAGCCCCGGGTCTTTCAGTACGCTTGGGTCCTATGAGCACTCTCGAGCCCGAGCGCGGGGCAGGTACGGGAACCCTCGTCGAGCCGACGCCGCAGGTGTCCCACGGTGACGGCGACCACGAGCGCTACGCCCACTACGTCCAGAAGGACAAGATCATGGCGAGCGCCCTCGACGGCACTCCCGTGGTGGCACTGTGCGGCAAGGTCTGGGTACCGGGGCGCGACCCCAAGAAGTACCCGGTCTGCCCGATGTGCAAGGAGATCTACGACTCCATGGGGTCGGGCGGCGACAAGGACAAGGGCGGCAAGGACGGCAAGTAGTCCGGACTTCCGCGGTCGGGGACGGTCCCCGGCACGCGTACCAGTCACTGGTGCGCGCGCCGGGGACCGTTCTCGTTTTCCGGGCCGTCCGTCCGGGGCGGGGAGTCGTGCTGAGGCGTGCGGAGTCTTGCGGAGGGGGTGGTCGAGACCACTTGTCGTCGCGGTGGTCCGGCCCTAACCTCTCGCGTGTTGTGCACTGCGAAACGCTCGTTGCGTATGTTGCAACACGCTTGGAGGGGAACCGCCGTGAAGCTTCCTGCCCGCATCGCCGTAGCCACCGCCCTCGTCACCCTCGCCGCCTGCGCCCCCCAGACCTCCGGCGGCCCCGCCGCCACCGACGACAAGACCGGCACCCTGCGCGTCTGGCTCTTCCGGGAGGTCGCCAACAAGCCCAAGGAACAGGTCGTCGACCGGGTCGTCGCCGCCTTCGAGCAGCGGCACCCGGGCACCGAAGTGGAGGTCGAGTACATCCCCGTCGACAGCCGCGCCCAGCGCGTCAAGGCCGCCTTCAACGACCCCGCCTCCGCGCCCGACCTCGTCGAGTACGGCAACACCGACACCGCCGGATACGTCAAGGACGGCGGACTCGCCGACGTCACCGCCGAGTTCGCCGCCTGGCCCGAGGCCCGGGACACCGACCCCACCGCCCGGGCCTCCGTCACCGTCGGCGGAAAGGTCTACGGCGCCCCGTTCTTCGTCGGCGTCCGCGCCCTCTACTACCGCACCGACGTCTTCCGGGAGCTCGGCCTCGCCGCACCCAAGACCCAGGACGAGCTGATCGCGACCGCGAAGAAGGTCCGCAAGGCCCGGCCCGAGCTGTACGGACTCGCCGTCGGCGGCGCGTACACCTACGGCGCCATGCCCTTCATCTGGGCCCACGGCGGCGAACTCGCCACCGTCGAAGGGAACTCGTACCGGTCGGCGATCAACAGCGAGGCCGCCCGCAAGGGCATCACCGCCTACACCTCCCTCTTCGGCGACGACAACTGCCCGGCCGCCAAGTGCGCCCAGATGGGCGGCAACGCCACCGTCACCGCCTTCGCCTCCGGCAAGGCGGCCATGGCCATCGGCGGAGACTTCAGCCACGCGGCCGTCGAGGCCGGCGCGGTCAGGGGCAGGTACGCGGTCGTGCCGCTGCCCGGCACCACGCCCGGATCCATCGCCCCCGCCTTCGCCGGCGGCAACAACATCGGCGTCCTGAGGAGCACCACCCACCGCACCCTCGCCGTCGACCTCATGAAGTCCCTCGCCGGCAAGGACACCCAGGCCCGCCTCTTCGACGCGCTCGGCTTCCTGCCCACGTACACCGACGTGCGCCGGCGGGCCGCCGAGAAGCAGCCGTTCGTGAAGCCGTTCATCGACTCCCTCGGCGCCGACGCCAGGTTCGTCCCCGCCTCGGCGGCCTGGGGCCGGATCGACGCCTCGCTCGTGCTGCCGACGATGTTCCAGGAGGTCGTCAGCGGCCGAAAGGACGTCAGGGCCGCGTCGGACGAGGCCGCGGAGAAGATGGACGCGGCCTTCGCGGCGGCGGGCTGAGGCGTACGAGATGACCCTCACGGCACCCCGTACGGAGGGACCCGCCCCCACGCGGCCCCCGCGCCACGCACCACGGCGGACCGCCCGCCGCACCGGCTCCGCCCGGACGCCCTGGCTCTACCTGCTCCCCGCCCTCGCCGTCCTCGGCGGGCTCCTCGTCTACCCCCTCTACCAACTCGGCCTGATCTCCTTCCTGGAGTACACCCAGGCCCAGGTCAGCGGCGGCCGGCCCACCTCCTTCCGGGGCCTCGGCAACTACACGGCCCTCTTCTCCGACCCCCAGTTCCGGCAGGTCCTCCTCGCCACCGTCCTCTTCGCCGCCGCCTGCGTCGTCGCCACCCTCGCCGTCGGCTGCGCCCTCGCCGTCCTCCTCACCCGCGTCCGCGCCCTGCCCCGGCTCGCCCTGATGCTCGCCGCGCTCGGCGCCTGGGCCACCCCCGCCGTCACCGGATCCACGGTCTGGGTCTTCCTCTTCGACCCCGACCACGGCCCGGTCAACCGGATCCTCGGCCTCGGCGACTTCTCGTGGACGTACGGGCGCTACAGCGCCTTCGCGCTGGTCCTCATGGAGGTCGTCTGGTGCTCGTTCCCGTTCGTGATGGTCACCGTCTACGCGGGCATCAGGGCCGTCCCGGCCGAGGTCCTGGAGGCCGCCGCCCTCGACGGCGCGTCCCCGTGGCGCACCTGGCGCTCCGTCACGGCGCCGATGCTCCGGCCGATCCTGCTCGTCGTCACGATCCAGTCGGTCATCTGGGACTTCAAGATCTTCACCCAGATCTACGTGATGACGGGAGGCGGCGGCATCGCCGGCCAGAACCTCATCCTCAACGTGTACGCCTACCAGACGGCCTTCGCCTCGTCCGAGTACGGCCTCGGCTCCGCCATCGGCGTCGTGATGCTGCTGATCCTGCTGGCCGTGACCCTGGTCCACCTCCGGCTGATGCGCCGCCAGGGAGAGGAACCGTGAGCCCCGTGACTGCCCTCCGTGTCCCGCGAGTCCGCAGGCCCGGGCGGCTCGCCGCCGACGCCGCGGCCCTGCTCGTCGCCGCCGCGGTCGCCTTCCCGCTGTACTGGATGGTCCTCTCCGCCCTCAGACCGGCCGGCGAGATCCAGTCGGTCCGGCCCCGGCCCTGGACCCTGTCCCCGTCCCTCGACTCCTTCCGCCGGGTCTTCGAACAGCAGGACTTCGGCCGCTACTTCCTCAACTCGCTGATCGTCGCCGGCACGGTGGTCCTCGCCTCCGCCGTCATCGCCTTCCTCGCGGCGACCGCCGTCACCCGGTTCCGCTTCCGCTTCCGGACCACCCTGCTCGTGATGTTCCTGGTCGCGCAGATGGTCCCCGTCGAGGCCCTGGCCATCCCGCTGTTCTTCCTCATGCGCGACCTCGGACAGCTCAACACCCTGGGCTCGCTGGTCCTCCCGCACCTCGCCTTCTCGCTGCCCTTCGCCGTCTGGATGCTGCGGGGCTTCGTGAAGGCGGTCCCGGAGGCGCTGGAGGAACAGGCGATGATCGACGGCGCGAGCCGCACCCGCTTCCTGTGGCAGATCCTCTTCCCGCTGGTCCTCCCCGGGCTCGTCGCGACGAGCGTCTTCTCCTTCATCTCGACCTGGAACGACTTCCTCTTCGCGAAGTCCTTCATCATCAGCGACACCTCGCGGTCGACCCTGCCGATGGCACTGCTCGTCTTCTTCAAGCCCGACGAGAACGACTGGGGAGGCATCATGGCCGGCTCGACCGTGATGACGGTCCCGGTGCTCGTCTTCTTCGTACTCGTACAGCGCCGCCTGGTCTCGGGACTCGGCGGGGCGGTGAAGGACTGACCCGATGCTTTCCGAACTGGACCTGATTCCCGCACCGCTCGCCGCGGACGTCCGCGCAGGCGCACCCGGCTGCTTCTCCCTCGACGAGCGCACCACCATCGACGCCGGGCCCGGCACCCACGACACCGCCCGCTGGCTGCGGGCGACGCTCGGCGCCGCGACCGGCCTGCCGCTCGCCGACGGCTCCGGCCCGCACGCGATCCGGCTGCGGATCAGCGCGGACGTGGCACGGGAACACGGCCCCGAGGGCTATCTGCTGTCCACCGACGGCTCCGTCGCCGACGTGGCGGTCGCCGTCGAGGGCGGCGGCCCCGCCGGGGTGTTCTGGGCGGCCCAGACCCTCCGGCAGCTCCTCGGGCCCGACGCCCACCGCAAGGCGCGCCTGGTGCGCGGCGAGCGCGACTGGGACCTGCCCGTGGTCACCGTCACGGACGCGCCCCGCTTCCCCTGGCGCGGCCTCATGCTCGACGTCGCCCGCCACTTCATGCCCAAGGACGACGTCCTGCGCCAACTCGACCTGATGGCCGCGCACAAACTGAACGTGCTGCACCTGCACCTCACCGACGACCAGGGCTGGCGCGTCGAGATCAGACGGCACCCGCGGCTCACCGAGGTCGGGGCCTGGCGGGCGCGGACCAAGTGGGGGCACCGGGCGTCGCCGCTGTGGAACGAGACGCCGCACGGCGGCCACTACACGCAGGACGACATCCGCGAGATCGTCGGCTACGCCGCCGACCGGCATATCTCGGTCGTCCCCGAGATCGACGTGCCGGGCCACTCGCAGGCCGCCATCGCCGCGTATCCCGAACTCGGCAACACCGACGTCATCGACACCACCGCCCTCTCCGTCTGGGACACCTGGGGAGTCAGTCCGAACGTACTCGCCCCCACCGACAACGTCCTCCGCTTCTACGAGGGCGTGCTCGAAGAGGTCCTCGAACTGTTCCCGGCGGACACCTCGCCCTTCGTCCACATCGGCGGCGACGAGTGCCCCAAGGACCAGTGGAAGGCCTCGCCCGCCGCCCAGGCCCGGACCAAGGAGCTGGGCGTCGGCGACGAGGACGGTCTCCAGTCCTGGTTCGTCCGGCACTTCGACCGCTGGCTCGCCGAGCGCGGCCGCCGGCTCATCGGCTGGGACGAGATCCTGGAGGGCGGACTCGCACCCGGCGCCGCCGTGTCCTCCTGGCGCGGCTACGCGGGAGGTATCGCCGCCGCCGAGGCCGGCCACGACGTGGTGATGTGCCCCGAGCAGCACGTCTACCTGGACCACCGTCAGGCGCCCGGCGACGACGAGCCGATGCCCATCGGTCACGTGCGGACGCTCGCGGACGTCTACCGCTTCGAGCCCGTTCCGCCCGGCCTGTCCGCGGCGGCGGCGGCCCACGTCATGGGCACCCAGGCCAACGTGTGGACCGAGGTGATGGAGAACCGGGCCCGCGTCGACTACCAGACACATCCCCGCCTCGCCGCCTTCGCCGAGGTCGCCTGGTCCCGGCTTCCCGCCCCCGACGCACGGGATCTCGCCGACTTCGAGCGCCGCATGACCGCCCACTACCGGCGTCTCGACGCCCTCGGCGTCGACTACCGGCCGCCCTCCGGCCCCCACCCCTGGCAGCGCCGCCCCGGCGTCCTCGGCCGTCCCCTCGAGGGGGCGCCCCCGAACGTGTGACGGCACCTATCGCCCCGGTGTCACCCAAGAGCGGCAAAACGGAAGTCCCGGTCCCCGGCGGGGCGTCCCGGCATCCTGGACGGAACCGTCCTTCGCGGACCCTCGCGACGTACGGCTCGGAAGATGTGCCAGAGTTGCCACGTCCGGGCTGTGAGCACGTACGGTACGCCCACACAGGCGTGACACAGGCGTGACAGCCGGGGACGGTCGGGGATCACCGGGACACCGGGAAGGGGCAGCGGGTTGACCACGCACGCACCACAGACGGCATCACGGGCGGCGCGAGCCGTGACGCTGCCCGCCTCGCTCGACGAGGCCGTGGCGGCGCTCACGGCCATGCCGGCCGCCGTTCCCGTGGCCGGCGGCACCGACCTGATGGCCGCCGTCAACCGCGGGCAGCTGCGACCCGCCGGACTCGTCGGACTCGGCCGGATCAACGAGATCCGCGGCTGGCAGTACCAGGACGGCCACGCCCTGCTCGGCGCGGGCCTCACCCACGCCCGGATGGGCCGCCCCGACTTCGCGGCCCTCATCCCGGCCCTGGCCGCCGCCTCGCGCGTCGCGGGCCCGCCGCAGATCCGCAACGCCGGCACCCTCGGCGGCAACATCGTCTCCGCCGCGCCCACCGGCGACTCCCTGCCGGTGCTCGCCGCCCTGGAGGCCGACCTGGTCGTCGTCGGCCCGCTCGGCACCCGCGAGCTGCCCGTCGGCCACCTCCTGGCCGGCCGCGACATGCTGGCGCCCGGCGAGCTCGTCGCCTTCGTGCGCGTCCCGCTGCTGCACGCCCCGCAGGTCTTCCTCAAGGCCACCGGCCGCACCGGCCCGGCCCGCGCCACCGCCTCCGTCGCCGTCGTCCTCGACCCGGCGCGCCGCGGGGTGCGCTGCGCGGTCGGCGCGATCGCGCCGATGCCGCTGCGGCCCCTGGAGGCGGAGCAGTGGATCGCCTCGCTGGTGGACTGGGACGCGGAGCGGGGACTGGCGCCGGAGGCGCTGACGGCGTTCGGCGAGTACGTCGCCGCCGCGTGCATCCCGGACCCGGAGGGCGACGAGCCGTTGCCGCCCGCCGTACTGCACCTGCGGCGCACGGTCGCCGCGCTGTCCCGACGGGCACTGGGGAGGGCGCTGTCGTGAGCGACGAGACACAGGGGAACCACGCGGGCTCCGGCCACCACGGAGGCCACGGGACGGGCGGCTGGGAGCCGATCCCGCAGAGCGAGGGCTACGACGGCGACGCCACGGCCTTCGTGCAGCTGCCGCCCGACTTCATGCTGGACGGCATCCCGCTGGAGGCGCCGGGCCACGGCTACGTGCCGCCGATGATCGTCCCGCTGACGCCCCTGACGACGGCGGACCCGACGGCGACGGGCAGCTGGCCGGTGCCGCCGCCGGTGGCGGCGGAGCACGTGCAGGAACATGGACGGGAGCACGTGCAGGGCTCCGTGCGGCAACCCTTGCAGGAGCACGGACAGGAGCACGGGCAGGGGAACGGACAGGGCCACCTTCAGGGGCTCGTAGGGGAGCACGGCCAGGAGTACGCGCACGAGTACGCGCCGGAGGGCGGATTCGAGGCGCCCGGGGGCGGGGCGGCTCTGGGCGGGGCGCCCGGATACGAGCCCGCGCCCGCGTATGAGCCTGCGCCCGCGTACGAGCCCGCGGCCGGGTCGACCGGGCAGTGGAGCATCCCGACGGTCGACGACGGCGCGGACGGGCTCGACGACTCGGGCGAGTACACGGCGTCCCGGCTCGCGCAGTACGCGAGCAGCGCGCCCGCGACCCTGCCGGGCGGCGCGCCGGCGCCGTGGGCCGTGACGGAGCCGGAGCCGGGGCCGGAGCCGGTCATGGAAGCGGAGCCGGTCGCGGTGCCGGAGCCGGTCGCGGAGGTGGCGGCGGTCGCGGAGGCGGCGGCGGAGCCCGAATCCGTACCCGCGCCCGCGCCCGTACCCGTACCCGTACCGGAACCTGTGGACGGGGAGCCGCAGCCGGGGCAGGAGGCGGGCGACGCGGCCCACGCAGGGGAGACCGTCGGCGCCGGCGGCGCGGAGGCCGCCGAAAGCGCGGACAGCGCCGACAGCGCGCGCGGCGCGGAGGGCGCGGACAGCGCCGACCGTGCGGACAGCACCGACCGTGCGGACATCGGCGACATCCAGGACGCCCGGAGCATCTGGGACAGCCGCGACAGCGACGAGCACCCCACCACCGCCTACACGCTGCGCGTGAACGGCGTCGACCGGCCCGTCACCGACTCCTGGATCGGCGAGTCGCTGCTCTACGTGCTGCGCGAGCGGCTCGGGCTCGCCGGGGCCAAGGACGGCTGCTCGCAGGGCGAGTGCGGCGCGTGCAACGTGCAGGTCGACGGCCGGCTCGTCGCCTCGTGCCTGGTCCCGGCGGCGACGGCGGCCGGTTCCGAGGTCCGGACGGTCGAGGGGCTGGCCGTGGACGGCGAGCCGTCCGACGTGCAGCGGGCGCTGGCGAAGTGCGGGGTGCAGTGCGGCTTCTGCATCCCGGGCATGGCCATGACCGTGCACGACCTCCTCGAGGGCAACCACGCGCCGACCGAGCTGGAGACCCGGCAGGCGCTGTGCGGCAACCTCTGCCGCTGCTCGGGCTACCGCGGCGTCCTCGACGCCGTGAACGAGATCGTCGCGGGGCGTGAGGCGGCGGCGGAGTCCGCGCCGTCGGCGTCGCCCTCGGACGAGACCGCCGCCCGTATCCCGCACCAGATTCCCCACCCGCACGACGGAGGCACGGCGTGAGCAGCGACCCGACGACCACGGAGCCCGAGGGCCTCGGCCTGGGTCTCGGCGTCTCGCTCCCGCAGGCCGACGCGCGGGCGAAGACCGAGGGCACCTTCCCGTACGCCTCCGACCTGTGGGCCGAGGGCCTGCTGTGGGCGGCGATCCTGCGCTCGCCGCACCCGCACGCCCGGATCGTGTCGATCGACACGTCGGCGGCGGCCGAGATGCCCGGGGTGCGGGCCGTGGTCACCCACGCCGACGTGCCGGGCGCCGCCACGTACGGCCGGCAGGTCGCCGACCGCCCGGTCTTCGCCTCCGACCTCGTCCGCCACCACGGCGAGGCGATCGCCGCCGTGGCCGCGGACCACCCGGACACGGCGCGGCTCGCGGCCGCCGCCATCGCGGTCGAGTACGAGGTCCTCGACCCGGTCACCGACCCCGAGAAGGCTTTCTCCGCCGCGCCGCTGCACCCCGACGGCAACCTCATCCGGCACATCCCGCTGCGCTTCGGGGACCCCGAGGTGACCGGCGAGGTGGTCGTGGAGGGCCTGTACCGGATCGGCCGGCAGGACACCGCGCCGATCGGCGCCGAGGCCGCGCTGGCCGTGCCCCGCCCGGACGGCGGCGTCGAGATCTACACGGCGTCGACCGACCCGCACACCGACCGCGACCTGGCCGCCGCCTGCTTCGGGCTGCCGCCCGAGCAGGTCAAGGTGGTCGTGACCGGCGTGCCCGGCGCCACCGGCGACCGAGAGGACCCGGGCTTCCAGATCCCGCTGGGCCTGCTCGCGCTCCGTACCGGCTGCCCGGTCAAGCTCGCCGCGACCCGCGAGGAGTCCTTCCTCGGCCACGCCCACCGCCACCCCACCCTGCTGCGCTACCGCCACCACGCGGACGCCGAGGGGCGGCTGGTGAAGGTCGAGGCGCAGATCCTGCTGGACGCCGGTGCGTACGCGGACTCCTCGTCCGAGTCGCTGGCGGCGGCCGTCTCCTTCGCCTGCGGGCCGTACGTCGTCCCGCACGCCTTCGTCGAGGGCTGGGCGATGCGCACCAACAACCCGCCGTCCGGCCACGTGCGGGGCGAGGGCGCGATGCAGGTGTGCGCGGCGTACGAGGCGCAGATGGACAAGCTCGCCGGGAAACTGGGCATGGACCCGGCGGAGCTGCGGATGCGCAACGTCCTGGCGACCGGCGACATCCTGCCGACGGGCCAGACCGTGACCTGCCCCGCACCCGTCGCCGAACTCCTGGCGGCCGTCAGGGACTTCCCGCTCCCCGCCCTCCCTATGGACTCGCCGGAGGAGGACTGGCTGCTGCCCGGCGGCCCGGACGGCGCGGGCGAGCCGGGCGCGGTGCGGCGCGGCGTCGGCTACGCGATCGGCATGGTGCACATGCTGGGCGCCGAGGGCACGGACGAGGTGTCGACGGCGACGGTACGGGTCCAGGACGGCGTGGCCACGGTCATCTGCGCGGCCGTGGACACGGGTTCGGGCTTCACGACGCTCGCCCGCCAGATCGTGCAGGAGACCCTGGGCGTGGACGAGGTCCACGTCGCCCCGGTCGACACCGACCAGCCGCCGGCCGGCCCGGCCACCCACGGCCGCCACACCTGGGTCTCGGGCGGCGCGGTCGAGCGCGCGGCGAAGATGGTCCGCACCCAGCTCCTCCAGCCCCTGGCCCACAAGTTCGGCATGTCGACCGAGCTGCTCCAGATCACCGACGGCAAGATCACCTCGTACGACGGCGTCCTCTCGACGACGGTCGCCGAGGCGATGGACGGCAAGGAACTCTGGGCCACCGCCCAGTGCCGCCCCCACCCGACCGAACCGCTGGACGAGTCCGGCCAGGGCGACGCCTTCGTCGGCCTCGCCTTCTGCGCGATCCGCGCGGTCGTGGACGTCGACGTGGAGCTGGGCGCGATCCGGGTCGTGGAGATGGCCGTCGCCCAGGACGTCGGCCGCGTCCTCAACCCGGCCCAGCTGGCCACCCGCATCGAGGCGGGCGTCACCCAGGGCGTCGGCGCGGCCCTCACCGAGAACCTCCGCACCTCCCGCGGCCTGGTCCGCCGCCCCGACCTGACGGGCTACGCCCTGCCGACGTCCCTGGACGCCCCCGACATCCGCATCGTGAAACTCGTCGAGGAACGCGACGTCGTCGCCCCCTTCGGCGCCAAACCCGCCAGCGCGGTCCCCGTGGTGACCTCCCCGGCCGCCATCGCCTCCGCCGTCCGCGCGGCCACGGGCCGCCCGGTCAACCGCCTCCCGATCCGCCCACAGGCGGCGGTGGTGGTCGCCTGACGGCCCCCGCCGCCCCGGGGGCCCCGCAACCTGTGGATGTGTTTCGCACGTCGTCCTCGCTACAGTGAACTTCTGGGCAGAATCCAGGAGTTGCGGCGCACGGGGGAGGAGTGCCAGACATGGAGGCCTACGTGGACGGGGCGGGCACCGGCTACGCCCTGGGCGGCATGAGCAGGGAGGCCCTGCTCTACAACTCCGAGTCGATGACGGAGTTCAAGAAGGGGGTCGACGGACTGATCGCCGATCTCCTGGCCTCACCGGCCGCACCGAAGAACATGAACGCGGACCAGGTGGTCCGTGGCCAGTTCGGCGGGGGAGGGGCCGCGTGGACCGAGGCGAACGAGATCTTCACGTCGTACAAGAGCGTGCTCGCCGAGCTGATCAGGCTCTCCGCCCTGCTGTCCGACTGCCTTGAAGGCCTGGGCATCGCCGTCGGCATCGCCAGGAACGGCATGGAAGAGACCGACGAGGACATCCGGGCCAAGATGCTCGACATCAGCAAGCGGACGACGGAGGCCAAGACCCAGGCCGACCAGAAGGCCGGTTACGACACGACGCCGTCCGGCAAGCCGGACGCCACGGGAGCACCGGGCACGGACTCCCCGCGGCAGCCCGCACCGGCCCCGGCCGAGCCACAGCGCACGGAGACCGCCGACGGCGGCGCCGCAGGCCTCGGCTAGCGGCCACAGGACACGGGGAAGGGGTGACTCTCGATGGAGCAGAACGACAACGTCGGGGGCGGCAGGGGGACCGACTTCCGCTCCATGTCGCACCAGCAGATGCTGAACTGGCTCGACGAGGCCAGCAGCTTCTACGTACGCAACGCCGGCGACCGTCTGACGGACGCGGCGACGAAGATGACGCAGATCGCGAACGAACTGCAGAAGCGGCCCGGCCGTGTGGAGTGGGACAGCAAGGCAGAGCAGGCGTTCAAGGAATGGACCGCCAGCCTGGCGAGCACGACCCACAGCCTCGCCGACTACAGCAGGAACTCGGCGAAGTGGCTGACCGAGGCCGCCAACGCCATCGCCGCCGCCCAGAGCTCCA
This sequence comes from Streptomyces sp. NPDC127092, assembly GCF_042722475.1. Taxonomy (NCBI): domain Bacteria; kingdom Bacillati; phylum Actinomycetota; class Actinomycetes; order Kitasatosporales; family Streptomycetaceae; genus Streptomyces; species Streptomyces sp. NPDC127092. Next base: position 117,964 of record NZ_JBHXFE010000009.1, on the reverse strand, counting down.
TCCCGCGCTACACCTCGAACGCGCAGGCCAAGGAGAACCTGGAGGCGGCGCAGAAGTACCACAACGACCCCGACTCCCAGACGATCGCACGCAACGCCCGCAACCAGATGGCCCCGGAGGGCGCCGACGCGGCGGCGATCAAGGCGAAGGAGGAGGCGAACCGGCAGAACGCGGCGGCGGAGATGGAACGGCTCTCGGCTACGTACCAGTGGTCGAGCCAGCAGATGACGAGCTTTCAGATGCCGTCGTTCCAGCCGCCGCCGGACACGTTCGTTCCGAAGTCCGCCGACACCCGCGACGATTCCTCCTACATCGGATCCACGTCCCGGAGCGACAGCCGCTCCACCGGAACCGACACGGGCACGACCACGCGGCAGGCGCAGCCGGACACCCGCTCGCTTCCCGACGCACGAGTGGTTCCGCCGTCGCGTGACACCACCGGGCCGACGCAGGTCGTCCGGCCCGAGCTGCCTGTCGATCTGGGCATCGACAGCGTGAACACGCTGCCTCCGCCCACGACCGGCACACCGCCGACCACGGGCGGGCAGCCGCCGCTGCCCCGGCCGGACACCGGCGTGACACCGCCGTTCACCGTCCCTCCGGGGCCGACTCCCGCGCCGCCCCCGCTGGGCAAGTCCGGCCCCGGGACGCTCCCTCCGCTCAACGGCACCCGCACCCCGCTGGGCCCCGGCGGCAAGGCGGCCTGGGGCCCCACCGGCCAGCTGCCGGCGATGCCCCGTGAGGGCATCACCGGCGGTCGTCAGGTCCCCGGCAACCCGGTGGGCCGGCCCACCACCGGCATCCCGCGCGGCACGGTGATCGGGCAGGAGCCCACGGGCCGTACCGGCAACGGCCTCGGTCGCGCCCCCATGGCCGGCCCCGGCCTGGGTCATCCGGCCGGCGGTGCGGGCGGCGGGCAGAGCGGCATCACCGGTGGCCGTCGTCTCGCCTCCGAGCCCGGCGGAGTCGTCGGCGGCCGGGCGCAGCGGCCCGGGACTGCCGCCGCCAGGAGCCCCTTCACCCCCGGCGGTTCGGGACTCGTCCGCGACGGCGCGCAGAACACCGGGCCGGTGGGCCGCGGCGGCTCCGTACCGGCTGCGGAGCGACAGGAGGAGGAGCGGGGCAAGCGTCCCGACTACCTTGTCGAGGACGAAGAGACCTGGCAGCAGGGCGGACGTCGTACGACGCCGCCCGTCATCGACTGATCGGCGCGAGGGAGCAGATGCGTACCAGCGGTATTCGACGGAGCTGGATCCGGAACATTGCCTCGGCCGGCCTGAGCATGCTGCTGGTGGGCATCGCTTCCGTTCCCGCCCACGCGGAATCGATCCGTGCTCAGCAGTGGCAGCTCGACATCATGCACGCGGACGAGATCTGGCAGATCAGCAAGGGGGAGGGTGTCACGGTCGCGGTGATCGACTCCGGCGTCGACAGGAACAATCCCGACCTCAGGGGCCAGGTGCTCGACGGGAAGGACTTCGCGACCGATCGACCGGGCGACGAGTTCACGGACTACACCGGACATGGGACCGGCATGGCCGGCCTCATCGCGGGGACCGGGGCGCGCGAGGGCGGCAACGGAGCCTTCGGACTGGCGCCCCGGGCCCGCATCCTGCCGGTCCGGATCACAGGGCTCGACGAAGGCGCGCTCAGCCAGAAGGACGGCGACGAGCAGTTCAACCGGAACGTGCCCCCGGCGATCCGGTACGCCGCCGACTCCGGGGCCAGAGTCATCAACATCTCTCTGGGTGTCGGCACCGGTTCGCAACACCTCGCAGACGCCGTGAAGTACGCGCACGACAAGGGGGCGCTGGTCTTCGCCGCTGTGGGCAACAGCGGCGACGGACCGAACAAGCCGGAGTACCCCGGGGCGACCCCCGGCGTCGTCGGGGTCGGAGCGATCGACCAGAAGCTGACCCGGGTGAAGAACTCGCAGTACGGCCCCCAGGTCGACCTCGTCGCCCCCGGCAAGGACACCGTGCACGCCTGCGGCGGCGGCACCGGCCTGTGCAAGTCGACCGGCACCAGCGACGCCACCGCCCTCGCGTCCGCCGCCGCGGCCCTCATCTGGGCCGAGCATCCCGACTGGACCAACAACCAGGTCCTCAAGGTCATGCTCAACACCATCGCCGCTCCCAACGACGGCGCGGGCCGCAACGACTACATCGGCTACGGCGCCATCCGTCCGCTCCGAGCCCTGAAGACCCCCGGCGACCCCGGCCCCGCCGACGTACGACCGATCCCCGACCTGCCGTCGCAACCGACCACCTCCGCCACGCCGTCGGCCGCGCCGTCAGCGACGACCGACTCCGGTCCTGCTCCGGCTCCGCAGGCGGCGGCCAAGGACGGTGACGGCAACACCGGCCTCTGGATCGGCCTCGGCGTCGGGGCCGCGGTTCTGCTCGGGGCGGCTGTCATCGTGCCGTTGGCGAGGGCACGGCGACGCTGACCGTCAGCGACCTGACGGACTCGCCGTTGCCGAGCATTCTTGAGGAAGAACTGACCAAGTACGCGAAGGACAGCCGCGGGCACGTCCGGGACGATTCCCTTCGCGATCCGTACGACGAGAAGAAGGACAGCAAGGTCACATGAAGTCTTCCTCGGCCGGTGGATCGGCTGCCGCCCTGGGACTCGTGCTCGTCGCGCTCGCCGGTTGCTCCGGCGGTGCGAGCGACGGTACGGCGGTCGAAGGGCGGCCGGTGGAGCAGGTGTGCGGAGGGTTCGCGAAGGGGACGGAGGCGCGGGCCGCGTTGGCGGCGGTGGTCGGCGGCAACACGCTCGTGGAGGACCGGTACGAGCCGGACGCGACGTTGAAGGCGTTGCGAGAGGCCGACGGAAAGCTGACGACCGGCGAATTGGCCAACGGCACGCTGTACTGCAAGGTGCGGAAGGCCGGGGACGAGGAACCTGCGATCACCATCGACTTCCGGGAGGCGCTCGTCGTTCCCGGCGGTCGCGGCGACGCAACCTTCCAGGCCTTCCGGACGGGCAGCGAGGCCCAGGCCTCGGACCGCTTCGCGAAGATCCTCTTCCACTGCGGTGAGGCGCGAGCCTCCAAGGGCACGGGGGACCGCATCGTCGCCGCCGAGCTGGAGCGGTCGAACAAGCTCGACCTGCGCAAGGAGGACCTGGTCGTCCACGAGGTCACCGTCCTGAACGCCGCCGCCCGAGCGGTTGCCGACCGGCTGGGCTGCACGGACACCGACCTGGTCGACGGCGTGCCGTCGCCTCTCGCTGCGCCGTGACGCTGCAGCCCTCCGCTACCCCCGCTCGACGACTACACCTCGCCCACTCCGACGCCCGCCCTCACGCCCTCCGCCGCCGCAGCGGGGGTGGGGGCACGCCGGTCGGGAGTCGGCGACTTGACGGAGTCGTCTCACCCCAATGGGTGGTGTGCGCTCGCGGCGGTGGCAGCGCGTGGTTCAGGGGGCATGTCCGGTGGCCGGACCGGTGTTGACGTGGAACCCCTTGGGCAGCGGTGCGCATGAGTAGCCTCTGGCGCTCCGGGCGAGAGCAACCGGAACACCCGGACTCCCGGACAGCCGGAGAGACCAGGAGCCCCGGGGACCCGGGGACCCCCGGGGACCCGGACCACCCGTAACACCCGGATCTACGAGTGCAACGCGAACAACGAGTACACAGCGGGGGAGTCGTGTCGTTCGAGGAGGAGTGGGCGGCCGAGCGTACGGCTGCCGCGGCCCGGGTCAGCATGCGCTTGAACGGGCTGCCCGACCAGGCCGGTGGCACCGGCGGTGGCGGCGGTGGCACCGACCTTCAGGTGCGGCAGGACCACCTCGGCGCCATCGGCCACGCCGCGTACGAGCTGAACGGCAGGCTCGCGAAGGACGGCGACCACGCCCGTACCGACACCGCGGAGGCGGCGGCCGGCCTGTCGCGGAACGGCTTCCGCACCGGTGCGGCCATGGCGACCGTGCAGGAGACCTGGGCCTCCCAGCTCCGCACGCTGCTGGACGCCTGCGCGCACATCTCCAACCACCTCGACTACAGCGCGGCCGCGCATGCGAAGGACGACGAGGACATCAGGACGGCGCTCGCCGTGTCCAAGATCAGCGAGTACTTCAAGTAGGCGGGAGTCAGGGTGTGTTGACCTTCGACAACGTGTACCGGGCGCCGCTCGACAAGATGAAGGCCGCGGCGGACCGCTGGTCCGAGATGAAGGGCAAGCTGGAGGCCCTGGCCGAGGATGCTCGGAAGACCATGGCGGCGAAGGCCAAGGCTGACGACTGGCGGGGTGTGAACGCCGAGGTCACCAAGCCGTTCATCGACAAGACCGCGAAGGAGTTCGAGGACGCGGCGAAGGCGGCGGAAGGCATCCACAGGATTCTGGAGGACGGCTACCGCGCCTTCAGGAAGGCGAAGAACGATCTGACGAAGATCGTCGAGACCGATGCGCCGCACGGCGGCCTCGTCGTCAGGAGCGACGGGAGCGTGGAAGCCCGCTACTCCCTGCAGCGGGACGCCATCGCGCGCCCCGACCCCGAATCCCCCGCATCCGACCGCGAGCAGCGCGAGGCGATCGCGGCCATGAAGCGTCGCATCGACGCCGTCGTCGACAGCTGCGACGACGCCGACGAGGCCTGCTCGAACGCGTTACGGGCCAACATCACCGGCGACAAGCACGACTTCAGCGCCCCGAGGTACGTCAGCCTGGACGCCGAGGAGGCGCAGCGTGCGGTCGATCTGGCGAAGAAGGGCCGGGAGCTCTCCCATGGGGAGCTGGTACGGCTCAACGAGCTGCTGGGCGACAACACGGCCTCGAAGGCCTTCTCCAGGGCCTTCTACGACGGCCTCGGGCCGAAGGGCGCTCTGGAGTTCTTCGGGCACCTGGCCACCGACACGTACGGCGGCAACGAGTCGGAGCCGGACAAGCAGCGCCTGGCGGACGTCCGGGCCCTCCAGAAGAACCTGGGCCTCAACCTGGCCACCGCGACGCAGGGCGGCGACGGGTGGACCGAGCAGTGGTCGGCCGAGATGCGGAAGCTCGGCACGGAACGCGTTCCGCTGTCCCGGAACGACAACAGCCCGGCGTTCGGCTACCAGCTGCTCGGCGGCATCCTGCGGAACGGCGACTACGACCCCAAGTTCCTGGTCCCCATCGCCGAGCACGTCACCCAACTGCACAGCCGGGAACCGCACTTCTTCGCCCAGAACGCCGGCGGCTGGATCAGGGACCCGTACAACCCGTCCGGAGTGAACGGCTCCGGGTTCAACCCGGGGATCCCGATGCTGGAGGCGCTGGGCCACAGCCCGGAGGCCGCGAAGCGGTTCTTCTCGGCCGAGCCGACGCCGTACGAGAGGGACGGCAGCGTCGGGGGCACGCTCGACCTGGGCAAGGACAAGGACGGCGCGGCGATCGGCAACTACCTCGACTTCTTCGCCAACGAGAAGTACGAGTCCTTCGCCGACGTCGACGGCCGCGACGCCGGCGCGGCGAAGAAGGCCGCGGACTACATGCCGGACGCTCTGGGGCATGCGCTGGAGGCGGCGACGCTGGGGCATGCTTGGGACGCCCCGAGGCCCGAGCTCCACCGGGACGCGACGACGGCCGAGATCATGACCGAGGTCGTGGCGAAGTACGGCGATGAGGCAGGGCTCGTCAAGAAGCACCAGTCCGCTCTGGCGGACAGCCTGGGCAACATGGGTGCCGGCTATATCGACGACCTCAACTGGGCTTTGGCCAAGAACCGCGAGGGAAGCCCGTTCGCGCCCACCGGTGACGATGCCGGCCATCCCAAGTTCGGGCGGGAAGCCGCGACGAGGTTCCTCACCACCTTGGGGCAGCATCCGGACGCGTACGCCACGGTCTCCACTGCTGAGCGCCTCTACACGGCCAGCGTGTTGGAGGCCCAGGTCAGGTCCGATGGCCGGATCGATGAAGCGCATGCTCGAAACGCCGTTCTCACCGGTTCCCTGCTGCAAGGCACATTGGACGAAGCTCGGGCCAATCAGGTCGAAGCTGAGGGCATGAAGATCCACGAAGATTACGAGAAGGCGCAGGAGAAGAAGGCCGCCTGGGTGGAGTTCGGGACCGCGACTGCCATCGCGGCAGGCGTCGCCTTCCTACCGGCTACGGCCGCGGCAGCGGGCGCCGCCGTGATCCTCGTTCCGCTCGCGGTCGACACGGGCTCCGGTGCCATGGAAACGATGGCGGGCCAAGTCGTCGGCGACTGGTCCGACAAGTCGATCGAGGACCACAAGGACGCCACGGAAGACAAGATCCATGAAGACCGACGGGCCATCTATGAAGCCGGCAGATACAGCGCCGAGGCGCCCATGGAGCGCTTCGTCGCCGCCCACCGCTCGCAGGTGAGCAGCGGGTTCGAACACGGCCTCATCACGGATGCGTACCTCGGTTACGGGGTGGGCAACAAATTTGCCGAGACGGTCGGCAACGCGCCGGAGACGGGCTGATCACGTGACGGAGACGGGAATTCCCTTCCGGAAGACGACCAGAGCAGTCGCAGCGGCTTTCAGCACCTTCCTTCTGCTCGTTGGCTGTGAGGAGCAACCGCAGCAGCCAAGGGTCACCGCAGCGCAGCAATGCGACGACACGCTTTCCTCCGATGCGGCCCACGCCCTGGAGACGGTGTTGGCGACCAAGCGGTTCAACGATGCGCCCACAGGAGGCCTGGCACGCGCCGAGGATCAGCTGATCGAGGACTACGCCACGCGGGAGCGGCGGTCGCTGCACCGTCCCATGTGCCGCGCGGGCGTTTCCCATCGCACGGACCGGGTGGAAATCCGCTTCGGTCTCTATCACCCTGACGACCTCTTCGGAGACATTCGTGTCAGCGGGCTTCACCCTTATGTCATGGGCAGGGAGGCGCGCTCTGGACCGGAGAAGGCGTATCTGTTCGTCTTGTGCGCCAGCCCTCGGCTCGAAGGGTCCGCCAGGAGCCCTGCCCGCATCATGGGGACGCTCACCTTGGACAACTCCAAGCTGCCCGACACCGTCGCCGTCCGGGAAGCCAATCTCACCGTCCTGCACTCCGTCACCCTCGCCGTCGTCAAGAGGCTCGGATGCGAGAACAACGCGGGGCTCACGGAAAAGCCCGTCTTCAGGCCGAGATAGAAGAAGGAGATAGGGGCGGCTCTCCTCGGAGAGCCGCCCCTATGTCCGGCTGGAGACCGTGGCGGGAATTGAACCCACGTAACTCGCTTTGCAGGCGAGCCCCTCAACCACTCGGGCACACGGTCGTGGTGGTGTTGCGGTGGTGACGAGAAAGACGTTAGGCGGTGGGCGAGCGCGGGCTCAACGGTTTCGGTGGGGCTGCAACATGACTGCCATGTGGCGTTCATGGTCGTAGGACCAGCGGGGCAGGGCGGATGCGACTCGCGACAGGGGTCATATCCCGATTCGGCCCTTACTCTGGAGCGTATGAGTGCCCTCGAACCGCGCGACGCCGACGCCGACGTCGTCGCGCAGCAGCCCGCCGCCGCAGCGTCCGTCGTCTCCGGCGGCGGATCCGTGCTCGACCGGACGCACCGGGCGCTCAGCATCGGCATCGTCTCCGTCGTCCTGCTCATCGCCTTCGAGGCGACCGCCGTCGGAACCGCCATGCCCGTCGCGGCCCGGGAGCTGGACGGCGTGCCGCTCTACGCCTTCGCCTTCTCCGCGTACTTCACCACCAGCCTCTTCGGCATGGTGCTCTCCGGGCAGTGGTCCGACCGCAACGGGCCGCTCGCGCCGCTGACCGTCGGCATGAGCTGTTTCGCGGCCGGGCTGCTGCTCTCCGGGACTGCCGGCGCCATGTGGCTGTTCATCCTGGGGCGGGGCGTCCAGGGCCTGGGCGGCGGGCTGGTGATCGTCGCGCTGTACGTGGTGATCGGCCGCGCCTACGAGGAACATCTCCGGCCGGCGATCATGGCCGCGTTCGCCGCGAGCTGGATCGTCCCCTCCGTCGTCGGGCCGCTCGCGTCCGGAACGATCACCGAGCACCTGGGATGGCGCTGGGTCTTCGTCGGCATCCCGGCCCTCGTCGTGTTCCCGCTCGCCCTCGCCCTGCCCGCCATCCGACGCACCGCCTCCGGCCCCGCCGACCCCGAGGCGCCCGTCGCCCCCTGGGACCGGCGGCGTATCCGGCTGGCGCTCGGGATCTCCTCCGGCGCCGCCCTCCTCCAGTACGCAGGCCAGGAGCTGCGCTGGCTGTCCCTGCTGCCGGCGGCCGTCGGCGCCGCGCTGCTCGTCCCCGCCGTACGCGGGCTGCTACCCCGCGGCACGTACCGGGCGGCGCGCGGCCTGCCGTCCGTGGTCCTGCTGCGCGGAATAGCCGCCGGATCGTTCATCGCCGCCGAGTCCTTCGTCCCGCTGATGCTCGTCACCCAGCGCGGCCTGAGCCCCACCCTCGCCGGGCTCTCGCTCGCCGTCGGTGGCCTGACCTGGGCACTCGGCTCCTGGGTCCAGTCCCAGCCGCGCACCGAGCCGTACCGCGAGCGCCTGGTCGTCGTCGGCATGGTGCTGGTCGCCGCCTCGATCGCGGCCGCCCCGAGCGTCCTGATCGAGGGCGTCCCGGCATGGGTGGTCGCGGTGGCCTGGGCCTTCGGCTGTTTCGGCATGGGCCTGGTCATCGCCTCGACCAGCGTGCTGCTCCTCAAGCTGTCGGCACCCGAGGAGGCGGGCGCGAACTCCGCCGCCCTGCAGATCTCCGACGGCCTCTCCAACGTCCTGCTGCTCGCCGCGGGCGGCGCCGCCTTCGCCGCGCTCGGCGGAGGAGCGGTGGGTCACGCCGTCGTGGAAGCCGGCGCGAGTGCCGGTGCGAGCGCCGGCGCCGGGTCACACCCCGCCGCCTTCGCCGCCGTCTTCCTGCCGATGGCCGGCGTCGCCGCGATCGGCGGCTGGGTCGCCACCCGGCTGGGGAGTCCCGCTACGGCCTCAGCCACGGCCATGGGCGCAGGCGCAGGCGCAGGCGCAGGCGCTGGCGCTGGCAGGGACAGGGGCACAGGGGATCGGCAGCAGGCTTGACCGGCCGGGCGGGCGGCGGGCGAGAGGGGACGCACCGGCCTGAGGTGGCCCAGCGCCTGCCGGGCCCGTAAGCCCGTGCCCTCTGTCTGTCGGCCCGTAAGCCGGTGGCCGCCGTCTGTCGGCCTGGTAGGTCCGTGGCCGCCGTCTGCCGCCCCCCCCGTAACCCCTCGCCCCGCCCGCCTGCCCCCAAAACCCCTCGCCCCCGCCTTCGCCCCCCACTACCGTCCTCGCATGCGTCACGACACCCGCGCCCGCACCCTCACCCTGCCCCTCGGCGACGATCTGGCCGCCGAGATCGCCGATCTTGCCGACGCGCGCGGCGTCTCCGTCGAGGAGCTCGCCGTCGAAGCCGTGCGGCGGTACGTGGAGCTCCAGGCCACCCTCGTGCAGCACGAGGCCATGCGGCTCGCCCTGAAGCACAACCCTCTGCTGAGGAGGCTCGGAGAATGAGTCAGGCGAGTGGGATGGGCGGGACGGGCGGGATGAGTGGGATGAGTGGGGTTATCGCGGTGACGCGAGCGGCGGCCGAAGGAGGCTCGGCCCGTGACGCTCGGGCGCACGGCGGCGGCTCCGCCCCCCTCGCCCGGCCCAGCCGGTTCCTCACCGTCGCCGAGGTCGTCGCCATCGCCCGTACCGCCTTCACCGGCGACGGCGTGCCCGAGCTGCGTGCGCCCGGGCTTCTGGAGTCCGCCGTGCATCGGCCTCGCGCCCGGATGTTCGGCGAGAGCGCGTATCAGGACGTGTACGAGCAGGCCGCCGTCCTGCTGCACGCGATCGCCTCCAACCATCCCTTCGTCGACGGGAACAAGCGCGCCGCCTGGCTCTCCTCCGCCGTCTTCCTCGCCGTCAACGGAGTCGACCTCGCCGACGTCGACCACGACCGGGCATACGAGCTGGTCGTGGGCGTGGCCGCCGGCGAAGTGGGGGACATTCGCGACATCGCGGGGCGTTTGCGCGAGCTGTGAGGACTCTCTCACGAGGCGGTGGCGCGGCGGTGATGCTGCCGGGTCGCGGCGGTCGCACCGGTAAGGTGGCCCGGTTGTCATATCTGGACGAGCGTCGAACCGGAGATCGTGACTACCACCGCCACCTCCTCACACCACCTCTCTCCCGCCTTCCCCGGCCGCGCCCCCTGGGGCACCGCCAACAAGCTGCGAGCCTGGCAGCAGGGCGCGATGGAGAAGTACATCCAGGAGCAGCCCCGTGACTTCCTCGCGGTCGCCACGCCCGGCGCCGGCAAGACCACCTTCGCGCTGACCCTCGCGTCCTGGCTGCTGCACCACCACGTGGTGCAGCAGGTCACGGTCGTCGCGCCCACCGAGCACCTGAAGAAGCAGTGGGCGGCGGCCGCCGCGCGGATAGGGATCAAGCTCGATCCCGACTACAGCGCCGGGCCGCTCAGCAAGGAGTACGACGGGATCGCCATCACGTACGCCGGCGTCGGCGTACGGCCCATGCTCCACCGCAACCGCAGCGAACAGCGCAAGACCCTCGTCATCCTCGACGAGATCCACCACGCCGGAGACTCCAAGTCCTGGGGCGAGGCCTGCCTCGAAGCCTTCGAGCCCGCCACCCGCCGGCTCGCCCTCACCGGCACGCCCTTCCGTTCCGACACCAACCCCATCCCCTTCGTCACGTACGAGGAGGGGAACGACGGGATCCGGCGGTCCTCCGCCGACTACACCTACGGCTACGGCAACGCCCTCAGCGACGGCGTCGTCCGGCCCGTCATCTTCCTCTCCTACAGCGGCAACATGCGCTGGCGCACCAAGGCCGGTGACGAGGTCGCCGCCCGCCTCGGCGAGCCGATGACCAAGGACGCGATCTCCCAGGCCTGGCGCACCGCCCTCGACCCGCGCGGCGACTGGATGCCCAACGTGCTGCGCGCCGCCGACCAGCGGCTCACCGAGGTGCGGAAGTCCATCCCGGACGCCGGCGGACTCGTCATCGCCTCCGACCAGGACTCGGCACGCGCGTACGCCAAGCTCATCCGCGAGATCACCGGCACCAAGGCCACCGTCGTCCTCTCCGACGACGCCGGCGCCTCCGGCCGCATCGACGAGTTCAGCGCGAACACCGACCGCTGGATGGTCGCGGTCCGCATGGTGTCCGAGGGCGTCGACGTACCGCGGCTCGCCGTCGGCGTGTACGCGACGACGATCTCGACGCCGCTGTTCTTCGCGCAGGCCGTCGGCCGCTTCGTGCGATCCCGCAGGCGCGGCGAGACGGCGTCCGTGTTCCTTCCCACCATCCCGAACCTCCTCGGCTTCGCGAGCGAGATGGAGGTCGAGCGCGACCACGTCCTCGACCGGCCGAAGAAGGAGGGCGAGGAGGACCCGTACGCCGAGTCCGAGAAGGAGATGGCGGAGGCGGAGAAGCAGCAGGACGAGGACACCGGCGAGCAGGACATGCTGCCCTTCGAGGCGCTGGAGTCCGACGCCGTCTTCGACCGCGTCCTCTACAACGCTGCCGAGTTCGGCATGCAGGCCCACCCCGGCAGCGAGGAGGAGCAGGACTACCTCGGCATCCCGGGCCTCCTCGAACCCGACCAGGTGCAGCTGCTGCTGCAGAAGCGGCAGGCCCGGCAGATCGCGCACAGCCGCAAGAAGCCGGACAGCGAGGCCGATCTGCTGGAGCTTCCTGCGGAGCGGCGGCCCGTCGTTTCCCACAAGGAGCTGCTGGAGCTGCGCAAGCAGCTCAACACGATGGTCGGCGCGTACGTCCACCAGAGCGGCAAGCCGCACGGCGTGATCCACACCGAACTGCGCCGTGTGTGCGGCGGCCCGCCGAGCGCGGAGGCGACCGCCGGGCAGATCCGCGAGCGGATCAAAAAGGTGCAGGAGTGGGCCACCCGGATGCGGTGAGCCCGGCGGGGCGGCCGGCCGGGGCGAGCCCGGTCGTGGCCGGGCGGCGGGTCCGGCGGGTCCGGCGGGTGAGCAACCCGTAGCCGTAGCCGTAGCCGTAGCCGTAGCCGTAGCCGTAGCCGTAGCCGTAGCCGTAGCGTCGGCGTCGGCGTCGCCGTGGGGCCGTGGCCGGAGCCGTAGCCGCGGGCCGCGCCCGTGGCCCCGGCCGTGATCCGCGACCGTGGACCCGGCCGTTGCCGCAGCCGTGACCGCGTGACGCACCCCCGCGAGAAGTGATCGAGGCCCGTACGCAGGCGGCGTACGGGCCTCTTCCCATCCCGCGGGGAAGCGGGACATGGCGGCGAGGAACCAGCCCCCACGGCAGTACCTCGCTTCCTCCACGCTACGAGCTCCCCGCGGGTTGTCTTGTCCGCCAAAGTCCCGCGTTCGGCCGACTTAGGTCCCGAACCGCCCGTATCCGGTCGCACGCGCCCGGATTCTGGACGAGGTCTTCCGCTGAGCGGAGCACGCCGCTACTGTCCCGGCTCAAGCAAACGCCCCGTGGCAGCGCCGCCGCGGAGCGCAGCCGGTGTACCCCGTCCTGCCGGCGGCCTCTGACGTGCGTCGCCGATGGGACCGGTGTCGCAGCTCTCGTACGAGTCCGCTGTCACTCACTCCGAAGGAGAGGGCGTCGTGACCGCGGAGACCTCCCAGACGCTCGACCGGGGACTTCGAGTCCTCAAGCTGCTCGCCGACACCGACCACGGCCTGACCGTCACCGAGTTGTCCAACCGACTCGGTGTGAACAGGACCGTCGTCTACCGACTGCTCGCCACCCTCGAGCAGCACGCCCTGGTCCGCCGTGACCTCGGCGGCCGCGCCCGGGTCGGGCTCGGCGTGCTGCGCCTGGGCCGGCAGGTGCACCCGCTCGTACGGGAGGCCGCGCTGCCCGCGCTGCGCTCGCTCGCCGAGGACATAGGCGCCACCGCGCACCTCACCCTCGTCGACGGGGCGGAGGCACTGGCGGTCGCCGTCGTCGAACCCACCTGGACCGACTACCACGTGGCCTACCGCGCCGGCTTCCGGCACCCGCTGGACCGCGGGGCGGCCGGCCGCGCGATCCTCGCCGCCCGCCAGGGCGAACTCATCGAACCCGGCTACACCCTCACCCACGGCGAGCTGGAGGCGGGCGCGAGCGGCGCCGCCGCGCCGCTGGTCGGCGTGACCGGCATCGAGGGCAGCGTCGGCGTCGTCATGCTCGCCGACGCCGTCCCGGAGCGCGTGGGCCCCCGCGTCGTCGACGCGGCACGCGAGGTCGCCGACGCACTGAGGTAGGCCGAGGGGGCGCGGGTCGACGCCCGCCGACGGCAGACCGCCCCCAGGTCGCGGGCTCGGGCCCGTGGCCGGCGCGCCCGTGGCCTGCTGGCCCATGGTCGGCGGCCGGCTACCGCTGCGGCGCGGGCGCTTCTGCTTCGGGGCCGCCGGCGCCCGCGACCAGCGTGCCCAGGGACGTTCTCTCGTGGGTCACCGAGCGGCCCGTCCTGGTCGTCGTCAGCAGGCCCGCCGCCCGCAGGGCGGCCGTGTGGGCCGAGGCCGTCGCGTTGCTGACCCTCAGTGCGCGGGCCAGGGTCGTCGTGGTGTGGGGCTCGGTGAGCAGCCGGAGGAGTTCGGCGCGGGTGCGGCCCAGGACGGCGGCCAGGGCCTCGTCCGGGGACGCCGGGCCGTCCGGTACGGGCGGGAGGCCCGGGCCCGCCGGGTAGGTGAGGACCACCGGGCGGCCCGGCAGGTCCTGGACGAGCGGGCCCGCCGGGTGGTGGAAGGTCGGCAGCAGAACGAGACCGCGGCCGTCGAGGCGGACCTCCCGGACCGCCCCGCCCGGCCGGTGCCACGCCTGCTCCCCGCCTCGGCCCCGGCTTCGCCCGCGAAACCACTCCCGGCCCTGCTCCGCCTCCCGGCTCGGGGCCGGCTCTTGCCTCCCGGCTCGGTCCGGGTCCTGCTCCCCGGCTCGTCCCGGTGTCCGCTCGCGTTCGCCCTCCTGCCCCTGCTGCTGTCCCTGGTTCGCCTCGCAGCTCCATTCCCACACACCTGCGTGCAGTGTGCTGCCCGGAGCCAGGGCCGTCAGCGCGGCTGCCGTGCCGTGCTCCGCCGCCGCCAGGGCGTAGCGGGTGAACTCCTCGCGGTGCAGGTCCTGGACGACGGGCCAGACCGGGGCCAGCACCGTCTCGTACGCGGCCCGCTGGGCGCGCAGCACGGTGCGCCAGGCCGTTTCCTCGCCCGCGTGCAGGCCCCGGACCCAGGAGGGCGCCGGGGTCGCCCCGTACACCCGTTCCAGCTCGGAGCGGACGAGGCCCGGGGCGGTGCCGCGGATCAGCGCGAAGGCGTCCGGCAGCGTGTCGGCGAGCACGTCGAGGAACGACGGCGGGCGGCCCGCCGGCACCAGGTCGGCGAGTGGCGCGGCGCCTCCCGGGAGCGAGCGCAGGACGCGGCCGCGCCACGGCCCGAACAACGGCGCGGGCGGTCCGGAAAGCGGTCCGCCGGGCGGGGTCACGGCCGTCGTCAGGGCCGCGTGCAGCTCCTGGAGCGGGGCCGGACGGGGCGCGAAGCGGACGCGGGTGAGGTCGTCCGCCGTGAAGTGGAGGCGCAGCGCCGTTCCCCGTGTCCGCACAGAACCCACGACTCCTCGTCTTCCGCCAGCCTTTCGGGCAGGGCCTGAAGCTTCGCGACGCCACGGGCCCCGCGCCCAGCATGCCCGTATGACCTCTCGACGCATTCTTCTCAAGGGCGCCCTGCTCGGGACCGCCGCCGCTCTGCTGCCCGCTGCCGAGGCACCGGCCTGGCCCGGGCCAGCGAACGGAGCCGGGGCCAGGCACGCCGCCGTCGCCGACCGCGGCCCGCTCCTCCGGCTGCCCGCGCCCAGCGGCCCGTATCCCGTGGGCCTGCGCACCGTCCATCTGACCGACCCGGGCCGTACCGACCCGTGGGTGGGTGGCGTACGGGAGCTGATGCTGACCGTCCTGTACCCGGCGTGCTCCGTACGGGGCTTCCGCCGGGCACCCCAGCTCACTCCGGCCGAGGCCGAGGTCTTCGCCGAGTACGCGCCGCACGTCCACCCGGGGCTGCCCGGGCCGGGCGCGGTGGACTGGGGCGCGGTCCTCACCCACGGGCACGTCGGCGCACCGCCGCTGCCCGGGCGTCGGCCGGTGCTCCTGTACTCGCCGGGCGGCGGCGACTCCCGCACCCTCGGCAGCACCCTCGCCGAGGACCTGGCCAGTCGCGGCCGGGTGGTCGTGCTCGTCGACCACCCCGGCGACGCCACCCAGGTGGAGCTGCCGACCGGGATGCGGACGACCGTCCTCGCCGGGCCGCCGGACCCGGCGACCTTCCGGACGATGACCGACACCCGCGTCGCCGACCTCCGTTTCGTCGTCGACCGGCTCGTCCGGGGCAGTCTGGGAGAGCCGGCGCTCGCGCGGGTCATGGACCCGGCCAGGATCGGGATGTACGGGCACTCCGCGGGCGGCACGGCGGTGGTGTACGCGGCCCACGGCGACCGCCGGATCGGCGCGGTGGCGAACCTGGAGGGCTACCTCGACCGGGAACCGCCGCCGCTCGGCTTCGACAGGCCGCTGCTGCTGTTCCGTACCGACGGCTTCGCGGAAGCCGCCCGCGTCGAGTCCTCCTGGGCGGGCCTGCCCGGCCGCCGCGCACTGCTCGCCGCCGCGAACCACTGGGCCTTCACCGACTACGGCTCGCTGGTCCCGCCCCTGCACGCCGCCGGCCTGGTGACGGCCGAGGCCCGTGCCGCCCTCGTCGGCACCGGCGACCCGGCCGCGACGCTCGCGACGCTGCGGCGCGAGGTGGGGACCTTCTTCGCGCGCCACCTGCGCGAGGACCGGCGCGACGGCGGCCGGGCGGGCGCCCAGTAGATTGGGGGCGTGCTCTCCCGTCTCGCCGGTCTCCCGCGCACCCGTGCCCTCGCGCTCTGCGCCCTGCCCGTCGCCGCGCTGTTCGCCGTCGCCGGGCTCGCACCGCTGCCGTACGCCATCGCACAGCCCGGCACGACCGTCGACGTGCTCGGCAAGGACCAGGGCCGCGAGGTGATCACCGTCACCGGCGTCCCGGTCCGCCCGACCGAGGGCCAGTTGCGGATGACGACGATCCTGGCGACCGGGCCGTCGGCCTCGCTCGACCTGGCGGACGTGGCCGACGCCTGGTTCCGCACCGACCGGGCCGTGCTGCCGAAGTCCTCCGTCTACCCGACGGGCAAGTCCGACGAGGAGATCGAGCAGCGCAACCTGGGCCAGATGAAGGAGTCGCAGGACGCGGCGACCCTCGCCGCGCTCGGCTATCTGAAGCTGGACCCGAAGAAGGTGAAGGTCACCCTCCACCTCGCCGACGTCGGCGGCCCCAGCGCCGGGCTGCTGTTCTCCCTCGGCATCGTCGACAAGATCGACGGGGACGGCGACGGCGGCGAGCTGACCGGCGGCCGGGCCGTCGCCGGGACGGGCACGATCGAGCCGGACGGCACGGTCGGCGCGGTCGGCGGCGTGTCCCTGAAGACGCAGGCCGCCGCCCGGGACGGTGCCACCGTCTTCCTGGTGCCGAAGGCCGAGTGCTCCGACGCGCAGGCCGAGCAGCCGAAGGGGCTGCGGCTGGTCCCGGTGACCACGCTCAGCGACGCGGTGTCGTCCCTCCGGGCACTGGAGCAGGGCCAGGAGTCGAAGGTCCCGAGCTGCTAGGGCCCGTCACGGGCGGTACCCCGTCCGTCGGCCCGCCGAGCCCGGCCCCCGCCGCCGGGACCTGCGCGCCGGTCGCGGCCGCTGTCTTCGTCCTCGCCGGGGCGTCCAGCTCCCGCCAGACGGGGAACAGCACCGGCGACAGTGTCGCCAAGACGAACGCCCCGCCGACCGTGAGCAGCGCCGCGGTGATCCCCACGCTCTCCACCAGGAAGCCGGCGATGAGGGCGCCGAGCGGATTGATGAGCAGCACGGAGGCCGTGCTGGCGCCGCCGACGCGGCTGCGCAGCTCCTCGGGCACCACCTCGTAGAAGGCGGTCGTGAGGATCGGGTTGAGCACCCCGGCGCCCAGCCCGCCGAGCGCCGCCGCCACGAGCATCGGCGGAACGGTGTCGGTGAGCGCGGCCGTGACGATGGGCGCGCCGGATATCAGGAAGCCGGCCGTGAAGACCGGCCGGCGCGGGAATCGGTGGCCCATGACGCCGTAGAGCAGCGCGCCGGCGAGGGCGCTTCCGCCGAAGACGGCGACCAGCAGACCCTGAGCAGCCGAGCCGCCGAGCTCCTCGCGGGCGTGGATCGGCAGCAGCACCGCGCTCCAGCTCAGGGCGAGTCCGTTGGTGACCATCACCATGAGGTTGACGGCGAGCAGCAGCCGGGTGCGCAGCAGGAAGGAGTAGCCCTCGCGCAGGTCGGCCCGGTAGGAGGCCAGGCTCAACGCCGGTGCGTCGCGCAAGGGTTCGGCGGCCGGGACACCGCGCAGGCCCGCGAGAACGAGCAGCGCGGAGACCAAGAAGGTGGCGGCGTCGACGTAGAGCACAGTGTCGGCGCCTATCAGCGCCACGAGCAGGCCGCCGACGGCGGCGCCGGCCATCCGTGCGCCGCGCGAGACGGCGTCGTAGAGGCTGGCGGCGGGGGACAGCGGAGTGCCGGCGTGCCGGGCGAGGTCGGGGACGAGGACGTGGCGGGCGGTCTCGCCGGGCGCGTGGAAGAGGCCGGTGACAGCCATCAGCGCGCACAGCAGCCAGAACTGCAGCAGACCGGCCCGGCTCAGCAGCGGGATCGCGGCGAGGGCGAGGGCGCAGACCAGGTCGGAGACGACGGAGACCCGGCGGCGGCCGATCCGGTCGATGACCGGGCCGCCCGCGAGGGCGGACACGACGACGGGCGCGGCGGCGCAGAAGGCGACCAGGCCGGCCTTGCCGGCGCTTCCGGTGGTCTCCAGGGCGAACCACGGCACGCCGATGAGGGTGAGCGAATTGCCGCTGATGGAGACGGCGTTGGCCGACAGGACGGCGGCCAGGGGCGACCGCGAGCGCGAATCCGCGTGCGGGTCGGTGAGTTTCGGCGGACGTGACGGTTCGCGCGCGGACATGGCGGTTCCCCCCGGTTCGGTCAGCGGCTCTTGAGTAGCGTCTCGGTGCTCGGTGCTCGGTGCTCGGTGCTCGGTGCTCGGTTCCCGTATCCGGTTGTCGGATCTCGGGAAGAGCGGCGTCAGTTGGCGCCGTGCTGCGGGAAGGCGTGCAGGTGCATCCGTATCCGCTGCGTCTGCGTGCCCTCGGGCTCGGCGTTCGCGCGGTACTCCTCGATCAGGTCGTGGATCCTCGTGTTGAGCTCGTGCGCGCGCTCCGGCGAGAGGTGGAGCGTGAAGTCGCTCATGTCGGAGGAGTCCTGCCAGACCTCGTCGAACTGGTGGCGGGTGCCGAGGTAGGTGTTGAGCTCCTGGGTGTGGATGTTCGCGATCTCGTGGAGGAAGACCTCGACGGCACCCTGGACCTCGGGGTCCGGGTTCTTGTGCAGTGACGCGTCGAACGAGGTGCCCTGCTGGGAGGCCTTCCACCAGCGCTCCCGGCCCTTGCCGAGCTCCGGCGCGTCCTCGACGAAGCCGTGGGCGGCGAGCTGGCGCAGGTGGTAGCTGGTGGCGCCGCTGGACTCGCCCAGCCGCTCGGCGAGTCGGGAGGCGGTGGCCGGGCCGTGGTGGCGCAGGGCGCGGAGCATCTGGATGCGCAGCGGGTGGGCCAGGGCACGCAAGGAGCGCGGGTCGAGGACGCGGCTACCGGAAGGGCCGGCCGCCGCGACTGCACGCTCGCCTGCGTTCGCGCCCTCGTTCTCGCGCGCTCTCTCGTTCCCGCTCTCGTTCTCGTTCTCGTTCTCGGGCATGACACAACCGTAGAGTTGCAAAGAGACCGCTGCAAGGGTTTTTTGCAGAACTTCTTTGCAACTCGACGAAGGACCCCGACGGCTACCGCGGCGGTTCGCGGTCCTCCGCGGCCTGTTCCACCAGCGGGATGATCCGCAGCGGGACCGGGTTCTCCATGACGATCGCCGTGGAGGCCCGGACGATGCCGTCGAAACCGACGACCCGGTCGATCACCCGCTGGAGATCGGCGTTGGAGCGGGCCACGAGCCGGCACAGCATGTCGCCGTGGCCGGTCGTGGTGTGCAGCTCCAGGACCTCCGGGACGGTCGCCAGGTGCCCCCGTACGTCGGCGCCCTGGCCCTGCTTGATCTCCAGGGTCGCGAAGGCGGTGACCGGGTAGCCCAGGGCCGCGGGGTCGACCTGGGGGCCGAAACCGCGGATGACCCCGTTCGACTGAAGCCGGTCGAGCCGCGCCTGGACCGTGCCGCGCGCCACCCCGAGCCGCCGCGAGGCCTCCAGGACCCCGATCCGGGGCTCGCGCGCGAGCAGCGCGATCAGGCGGCCGTCCAGATGATCGATCGCCACAGGGGCCTCCCGATGGTCATGATGTACAAGTCGCCCGCCCATACTGCCCAGTCGCTGTACACATTGACCAGGGGAACAAGAAACTATTGCGCAGCCTGCCGACCAGCGCGACTCTGCTCCCATGACTGAGACCATCGATCACACCCCTTCCACCGCGCGTGAGGCCGATCCCTTCCCGGTCAAGGGAATGGACGCGGTCGTCTTCGCCGTCGGCAACGCCAAGCAGGCCGCGCACTACTACTCCACGGCCTTCGGCATGAAGCTCGTCGCCTACTCCGGACCGGAGAACGGCAGCCGGGAGACGGCGTCGTACGTCCTCACCAACGGCGCCGCGCGTTTCGTGTTCACCTCCGTCATCAAGGCCTCCACCGACTGGGGCCACTTCCTCGCCGAGCACGTCGCCCAGCACGGTGACGGCGTGATCGACCTGGCGATCGAGGTGCCGGACGCGCGCGCCGCCTACGCCCACGCCGTCGAGCAGGGCGCCACCGGCCTGGTCGAGCCGTACGAGCTCAAGGACGAGCACGGCACCGTCGTCCTCGCCGCCATCGCCACCTACGGCAAGACCCGCCACACCCTCGTCGACCGCTCCGGCTACGACGGCCCGTACCTCCCCGGCTACACCGCCGCCGCCCCCCTCGTCGAGCCGCCGGCCAAGCGCACCTTCCAGGCCATCGACCACTGCGTCGGCAACGTCGAGCTCGGCAAGATGAACGAGTGGGTGGCCTTCTACAACAAGGTCATGGGCTTCACGAACATGAAGGAGTTCGTGGGCGACGACATCGCGACCGAGTACTCGGCCCTGATGTCCAAGGTCGTCGCCGACGGCACCAAGAAGGTCAAGTTCCCGATCAACGAGCCGGCGATCGCGAAGAAGAAGTCGCAGATCGACGAGTACCTCGAGTTCTACGGCGGCCCGGGCGTCCAGCACATCGCCCTCGCCACCAACGACATCGTCGCCACCGTGCGCGCCATGCGCGCCGCGGGCGTCGAGTTCCTCTCCGTCCCGGACGCGTACTACGACACGCTCGGCGAGTGGGTCGGCGACACCCGCGTCCCGATCGACGAGCTGCGCGAGCTGAAGATCCTCGCGGACCGCGACGAGGACGGCTACCTGCTGCAGATCTTCACCAAGCCGGTGCAGGACCGCCCGACCGTCTTCTTCGAGATGATCGAGCGTCACGGCTCCATGGGCTTCGGCAAGGGCAACTTCAAGGCCCTGTTCGAGGCGATCGAGCGCGAGCAGGAGCGCCGCGGCAACCTGTAGCCGCGCATCCCCCGACACGAGGGGCCCGGTCCAGGGGCGACACCCCGGGGCCGGGCCCCTGTCACGCCCCGGCGCACGCCGACCGCGCCAGGGGCATCCCCGGTGACACCCCGGGCGGGTTACGGGGGGCTCGCCCGGGGGCCGTCGGACGCACGACGGACAGGAGCGGGGGACGTGGAGGGAACCGCGTTCGGGACGTGACGCGTGATTTGTGGCGCGGAGACCGCGCCCGCACGTCTTCCGGACCAGACCGCGCCGTAAATCATGCAGTCCCGGACGCGGTTCCCGGAACGGCCCCCGCGCCACCACCCCCGCCGGCCTTCGGCACGTCGGGCTTCACCGCCGCCTCCGGCGTCACCGCCCCCTCCGGCTCCACCGCCGCCCCCGGCTTCTCAGCCTCCCCGGGCCGGGCCTCCCCAGCCCGCGCGTCCCCCGGCCGTACGTCATCAGTCCGCACGTCCTTGGGCAGTTCGTCCGGCGGTTCGCCGAGCGCCTTCACGGCCTGTTGCGCGCGCGGCGCGAACAGCGGCGAGAAGGACGGGTTGGTCCGCAGCGCCTCCGCGAGGTGGCGGCGCGCAGGGCCGTAGTCCTCCAGCGCCCGCTCGATCTCACCGCGGTGGTACGCGAAGAGCGCGCTGCGCAGCCCCTCGTCGGTGGCCCGCTTCGCGAACTCCAGGGCCTCCTTAGGCTCGCCCGACCGGAAGAGGGCCCAGCCGAGCGCGTCCGCGACCTGCACCGAACGGTGCCCCCGCGCCCACTCCGCGCGCAGCCGCCGCACCGCCGCCGCCGGGTCGCCGTGGTCCGCGTCGAGCAGCCCGAGCACCACCTCCGCGCCCGGCCAGGCGCCGGTCCGCAGCCGCTCGTACAGCGCCTGCGCCTCCTCGTCCCGGTCCAGCGCCTCGTGCAGCTCGCCCGCCTCCAGGAAGTACTCCGGCAGCGGCAGCCGCTCCAGCGCGGCCCGCCAGTCGCGCACCGCCTCCCGCGTCCGGCCGAGCGCCGCGAGCGCCCGCGCCCGGCCCGCGAGCGAGGGGCCGTGCCCCGGTACGAGCCCGAGCGCCGCCCCGTACTGCGCCAGCGCCTCCTCCGGCTCGCCCCGCTCCCACGCCAGGTCGCCGAGCCGGGCGAGCGCCGCCGCCTTCTCCGCGTCCGTCGCGGCCAGCGCCACCGCGTCCGCGGCCGCCGCGCCCGCGTCCTCGCGCCAGCCGCGGTTGCGGTACAGCTGCGCCGAACGCGCGCTGACCGCCGCGCCCGAGTGCAGCTCGGTCAGCGTCTCCGTCGCCTTGGCGGCCGCCTTGTAGTCGCCGAGGCCGTTGTACGCGTCGATCAGCACCGGATACGCCGGCCAGCGCTTCGGATCCGCGGTGCGCACCCGCTCGCCCCACTCCCTGGCCGACTTCCAGTCGCCGCGGGCGTTCGCGAGCGCCGCCATGCCCAGCTGGGCGTCCAGGTTCCCGCGGGCGGCCGGCCGCACCGCGAGGGAGCGCTTCAGGGCCGCCTCCGCGCGCGGCAGGTCCGCGGGGTCGGCGCGCCGCAGACCACGCTCCGTGTAGGCCGCGCCGAGCACCGTCCATGACGCCTCGTCACCGGGATGGGCCTTCAGCCACTTCTCCCGGTCGCCGATCAGCGCGACCAGATCGGGCAGCGCCGCCTGCGCGCCCGCGTGGGCCGCCTCCGCGGCCCGCTCGGCAGGACCCGGCGCGGGCGGCGGCGTCCGGCCGGCCAGCTCGGGCACGTACAGAAGGGCCGCCGCCGCGAGCACCGCGACGGCCCCGCCGGCGAGGACCGCCCTCGACACGTTCTCGGTCTTCATGGCGCTCACTGTGCGCCCGTACGCGGCTGTACGAAGAGCACACGAGCCGCCCGTTCCGGCGGGTTCACACCGATGGCCCCGGGTGCCACGCTGGAGGCATGGACGATCTTCAGCAGGACGATCCTCGGCCGGACCACCCGCACCCGGACGACTCCCAGCCGGACGACTCCCAGCAAGGCCACCCCCAGCAGGGCCACCCCCAGCCGGGCGACCCTCAGGGGGCCGGCCTCGTCGCGCGGCTCCACACGATGCTCCGGGCCGGGCTGCCCGCCGACGCCGTGCTCACCGACCCGGACGTCATGGCCTCCTACTCCCGCGACATGGCGAGCTTCTGCACGGCCGGCACCCCCGCGGCCGTCGTGCTCCCGCGCACCGTCGAACAGGTCCAGCACGTCATGCGCACGGCGACCGAGCTGCGCGTCCCGGTCGTCCCGCAGGGCGCCCGGACCGGTCTGTCGGGCGCCGCTAACGCCTCCGACGGCTGCGTCGTGCTCTCCCTCGTCAAGATGGACCGCATCCTGGAGATCAGCCCGGTCGACCGGATCGCCGTCGTCGAGCCGGGCGTGATCAACGCCGTCCTCTCCCGGGCCGTCGCGGAGCACGGCCTGTACTACCCGCCGGACCCGTCCAGCTGGGAGATGTGCACCATCGGCGGCAACATCGGCACCGCGTCCGGCGGCCTGTGCTGCGTGAAGTACGGGGTCACCGCCGAGTACGTGCTCGGCCTCGACGTCGTCCTCGCCGACGGGCGGCTGCTGCGCACCGGCCGGCGCACCGCGAAGGGCGTCGCCGGATACGACCTGACGCGGCTCTTCGTCGGCTCCGAGGGCAGCCTCGGCATCGTTGTCGGGGCCGTGCTCGCGCTGAAGCCGCAGCCGCCGGCGCAGCTCGCGCTCGCCGCCGAGTTCCCCTCGGCGGAGGCCGCCTGCGAGGCCGTCTGCGCGATCATGGAGCGCGGCCACACGCCGTCGCTCCTCGAACTCATGGACGGCACCACCGTCCGCGCCGTCAACCGGCTCGCGCACATGGGCCTGCCCGACAGCACCGAGGCGCTCCTGCTGTGCGCGTTCGACACCCCCGACCCGGCTGCCGACCTCGCCGCGGTGGGTGAGCTGTGCCGGGCCGCCGGGGCGACCGAGGTCGTACCGGCCGAGGACGCCGCAGAGTCCGAACTGCTCCTCCAGGCGCGCCGGCTCTCGCTCACCGCCCTGGAGACCATCAAGACGGCGACGATGATCGACGACGTGTGCGTGCCGCGCACCAAGCTCGCCGCGATGCTCACGGGCACGGCGGACATCGCGGAGAAGTACGGGCTGACCATCGGGGTCTGCGCGCACGCGGGCGACGGCAACACCCATCCCGTCGTCTGCTTCGACCACGCCGACGAGGACGAGTCGCGCCGGGCGCGCGAGTCCTTCGACGAGATCATGGCGCTCGGGCTCGCGCTGGGCGGCACGATCACCGGTGAGCACGGGGTGGGCGTGCTGAAGAAGGAGTGGCTGGCGCGGGAGCTCGGGCCGGTGGGCGTGGAGCTGCAGCGCGGGATCAAGAAGACCTTCGACCCCCTGGGCCTCCTGAACCCGGGCAAGCTCTTCTGACACTCGCGCCCCTTCTCGTACGGAGCTGCCTCGTGCGGGGCCGTCACGTTCGGGGCTGTCTCGTACGGCTCTGCCGCGCACGGAGCTGCCTCGCACCGGGCTCACATCTCGCCCTCGGTGGACTCGTCCGACGGCCACGGGTCGCTCAGCCACAGCTCGTCCGCCACGACCGTGGTGGCGAGGAGTTCGGCCAGACCGTCGTCGATGCCGAGCTGCTCGGTCTCGGTGCCCGGCGGGACCGCGCGCAGGGTCCGCTCCAGCCAGGCGGACACCTGCGCGGACGGCGCCTCCAGGAGCGCGTCGCCGTCCGGCGACGACAACGCCATGAGGATCACGTTGCGGCCCTCCACCTTGGTCGGCCAGATCCGGACGTCACCGTGGCCGCAGGGCCGGAAGACGCCCTCGACGAGCAGTTCGCGGGCGAAGGTCCAGTTGACCGGGTGCTCGGAGCCGACGTGGAAGGTGATGTGGACGGCGTACGGGTCGTCCACGCGGTACGCGAGCCGGGCCGGGACCGGGATCGAGCGCTCGGGGGAGAGGACGAGCTTCAGCTCGAGCTCGCGCTCGACGACGTTGTTCTCGGTGTTCTGCATGGTGCTGCTGCCTCTCTCTCAGTACGGGCCCGCGGTGGGCCTTCACGTAGGGAGAGAGGGGTCGGGCGGATCCATTACGCGACTTCGGGAAACTTTCCGAGGAATTTTTTCGGGGAGGTTCCCGAGGCCCGAGGATCACCCTCTGTGACGAAACGCCGGGGCTGTCCCTCGAAGGCGGGCTTTCTGGTGGGCTCCTTGTCCCTGCGGCGGCGTTCTTCGTTACTGTCCTCCTTGGGCTCGGCGCGGTCGGCGCGGTCGACGCGCGGCCCGGGCGGACCAAAGGCGTTGTGACTGAACGGAGTCGGGGCAGTGGCTACTCCTCCTGGAGGCGGCGGAGACGTACCGCAGGCGGGCTACTACCCGGATCCGTCGATTCCGGGGTACATCCGCTTCTGGAACGGCGGCGCCTGGGTGCCCGGCACGAGCCGCCCCGCGCCCAAGGAGGGCGAGGCGCTTCCGGCCCCGCCGGTCCCCGTGGCGCCCCAGCTGGCCCCGAGCCCGGCTCCGGCCCCGTCCGTGCCTTCGGCTCCGGCCGTCCCCGCCGTCCCCGCCGTCGAGGAGACCGGGCCGGTCTTCTTCGACGAGGACCCGGCCCCCGCCGAATCCCGACCCCAGTCCGGGCCTCAGTCCGGGCCGCAGCCCGCGCCCGAGCCGCAGCAGTCGCCGGCACCGCAGGAGCCCGCCTCGGCGTGGCAGGCCAGCACCTCCCGGCAGACCGGCTTCGGCGGCGAGCGCGACCAGAGGGTGTCGTGGGGCGCGGCGGAGGACCCGCGCGCGGCGACGGCCTGGCCGGCGGCGGGCGCACCGAAGCCCGAGAGTCGGCCCGCGAGCGGCGGGGTCTCGATGCGACGCGAGGCGCCGGCTCCCGCCGCCGAGCAGCCGGAACCGGCGGCCACGCCCCCGACCGCCACGCCTCCGGCCGCGGCGCCGCCCGCGCAGCAGGCCGCACCGGCCGCACCGGCCGCGGCAGCGACCTCCGCCCCGGCCCCCGCCCCGGCACCTCTCCCCGTCCCGGCACCTCTCCCCGCTCCGGCGCCCACCCCCGGTCCGGCCCCGGCTCCCGCTCCCGCGTGGCCCGAGGCCGGCGGCAGCGCCCCCGCGGCCGAGGCGCCGCCCGCGCAGACCGGTCTCCCGGGCCAGCGGCTCGGCGGCATGCCCGTCAACCCGGCGCCCGCCCCGGCCTCCTGGGCCCCGCAGCCTCCCGCCCCCGCCCGGCCGCAGCCCCAGGCCCCGGTCCAGGCCCAGCCCCAGGCCCCGGTCCAGCCCCAGGCCCCGGCTCAGCCCCAGCCGTCCGCGTCGGCGGCACAGGACCAGCCCGTCGTGCCGTGGAAGCCGCCCGTCGAGGACGTGTTCCTGTCCGCCGCCCGGGCGCAGGCCGCGGCGAAGCCCGCCGGACTCGGACGGCGCCTGCTGGCGCGGCTCGTCGACGGGCTGGTGCTCGGGGCGCTGGTCGGCGCCGTGTCGTACCCCTTCGTCACGGCCGCGCTCCAGCACATCGACGAGAAGATCGAGGCCGCCAAGCAGTCGGGCGTCACCGTCCAGGTCTGGCTGGTCGACGGCACCACCTCCGTGCAGTTCGGGATCGTGCTCGCCGCCTTCCTCGTGCTCGGCGCGCTGTACGAGGCGCTGCCCACGTCGCGGTGGGGCCGCACGCTCGGCAAGAAGCTGTGCGGGATCGAGGTCCGGGACATCGAGGCGCACGAGCCGCCGACCTTCGGCGCCGCGCTGCGCCGCTGGCTCCTCTACGCGGTGCTCGGGCTGCTCGGCGTCGGGCTGCTCAACGTCCTCTGGTGCGTGTTCGACCGGCCCTGGCGCCAGTGCTGGCACGACAAGGCGGCCGGCACCTTCGTAGCCCGCTAGGCCGTCTCTTCCGGTCTTGGCCGGGTCCGAAAGAAACGGCCTAGGCCACCCCTCCACCGGTCCGCCCGCCGTCCCCCGAACGGCGGGCGATCGATTGCGGGGGTCCCGTGCCCGGGATGCACTGCCCCCATGAGCAACGATCAGCCGCCGCCGCCCCCAGGTCAGCCGCCCGACGACGACCCCTTCCGGAAGAGGCCGCCGGACCAGCCCCCGCCGTCGGGCGACCAGCCCCCGCCGGGTAACCCGTACGGGTCACCTCCACCACCCCCACCGTCCTACGGCGAAGGCGGAGGACCCTACGGCGGTGGCGAAGGCGGAGGACCCTACGGCGGCGGAGGCGGACCCTACGGCGGCGGCGGGCCGTACGGCGGTGACCCGTACGGCGGCGGTCCCTACGGCGGCGATCCGCTCGCCGGGATGCCGCCGCTCGCCGACTCCGGCAGGCGCATCGCCGCCCGTGTCATCGACTGGCTGATCGTCGCCGTGCCACTCGCGATCATCGGCATCCCGTTCAAGGTGTACGACCGCGCAGGCGACGGCAGCGACTGGGACGACACCGTCAACAGCCTGAACGGCGGCGGGCAGCTGGTCTTCCAGCTGATCACGATCGTGGCGTACGTCGCGTACGACACCGTGATGACCGCCAACAAGGGCCAGACCCTCGGCAAGAAGTGGATGAAGCTACGGGTCGCGATGCTCAACGACGGCTCGACGCCGCCGATGAACGCCTCCCTCATCCGCGCGATCGTGCTCTGGCTGCCCGCGCTGATCTGCTGCGCCTGTCTGTGGCCGTTGCTCCTGCTGATCCTGATCCTCGTGGACAAGCCGTACAAGCAGGGCCTTCACGACAAGGCGGCCAGGACGGTGGTGGTGTCCGTACCGCAGTAGGCGCCAACCTCCCGAAAGGGGCGCGCGGTTACGAACCGATCCGGGTGTCCGCCCCGGCCCCCACGGGCGCGGCGGGCACCCGGATCTCCTCGTTCCCGGGGCCGGACGGAGCGGTGGCGGCCGAGGTCTTGACGTGCCGTGCCCGCACCGGCATCGTCACCGCCACCAGCACTCCGAGCATCAGGCCCGCGGCGGAGATGGCTGTGATGCCGAGGGCCGTGGTGGTGCCGGAGAGCAGCAGCAGGGCGACGGTCGAGAGCACGACGGTGGCCGAACCGTAGGCGTACTGTGCGGCGTTCGGTCGCTGCATGGCGGTTACCGTCCCTCGGGGCGCGTGGCGAGTGCGACTCTACGACGGTGGATGCCCGGCCGCACCGGAAGTAAGCGTGACCTAACCCACGTCGCCGATGCACGGGGGGCGCAGGGGCGCACAGTCGCGCCGAATATGCGGCCGACGAAAGTTAGTTCCATGTTCGACTATCGGAAACCGACTCCCGCATAGTGCAGTTGGCCTGTCCAAGTCAAGATCTGTCTTTTCTGCTTCAACTCCGGTCGAATGTCGTCACTTGTGACGCGTCACCCGTTCGGCGGACACCCCACCACCGATCCGCCGCTGCGAGGTGCGCCGGGGAGGACAGAAACAAGTGAACAACAGACGACGGGCGATCCGGACGTCCGCGATCGTCGTGGCGCTCGCCGCCACGGCCGCCACCGCCTCGACCCTCGGTACCGCGTGGGCCGCTGACCACGACTCCACGCCGGCCGCCGCGGCGGCTGCCAGGGCGAACGCGGTGGACGCCACCACGGTCGACCACGACCTCGAGGGTCCGTTCAGCAAGCAGCAGGAGCAGCAGCGCCAGGCCGCCATCGAGCAGGTGCTCAACGGCGAGACCAAGGTCGAGCGCCGCAACGGCTCCCAGGTGGTCAAGCTCGACAACAAGAAGTACGTCGAGCTCGCCCGCGAGAAGACCGACAAGATCTTCACCATCCTGGTCGAGTTCGGCGACCAGGTGGACAACACCACCCTCGTCGACCGCAAGGACGACGACACGGACGAGCTGAAGCCGAAGTACGGCGGCCAGCCCGGGCCGCTGCACAACCGGATAGCCGAGCCCGACCGGTCGAAGGACAACTCGACCGCCTGGCAGGCGGACTACGACCGGCAGCACTTCCAGGACCTCTACTTCGGCACCGGCAAGGACAAGGACGGCAAGCCGAAGGAGTCCCTGAAGACCTACTACGAGAAGACCTCGTCCGGCCGTTACTCGGTCGACGGCACGGTCACCGACTGGGTCAAGGTCCCGTACAACGAGGCCCGCTACGGCTCGAACTACTGCGGCCAGCACAACTGCGGCAACGTCTGGGACACCGTCCGCGACGGCGTCACCGCCTGGGCCGCCGACCAGAAGGCCAAGGGCCGCACCGACGCCCAGATCAAGGCCGACCTGGCGCAGTACGACCAGTGGGACCGGTACGACTTCGACGCCGACGGCAACTTCAACGAGCCCGACGGCTACATCGACCACTTCCAGATCGTCCACGCGGGCGAGGACGAGTCGGCCGGCGGCGGCGCCGAGGGCACCGACGCGCTGTGGGCGCACCGCTGGTACGCGTACGGCACCGACGCGGGCAAGACCGGCCCCGAGGGCAACAAGGCCGGCGGCACCCAGATCGGCAACACCGGCATCTGGGTCGGCGACTACACGATGCAGCCGGAGAACGGCGGCCTCGGCGTCTTCGCCCACGAGTACGGCCACGACCTCGGTCTGCCGGACCACTACGACACCGCGGGCGGCGAGAACTCGACCGGCTTCTGGACCCTGATGTCCTCCGGTTCCTGGCTCGGCACCGGCAAGGACACCATCGGCGACATGCCGGGCGACATGAACGCCTGGGACAAGCTCCAGCTCGGCTGGCTGAACTACGCCAAGGTCAACGACTGGCAGCGCGGCACCAAGACCACCCACAAGCTGGGCGTCTCGGAGTACAACACCAAGCTGCCGCAGGCGCTCCTCGTCGAGCTGCCGAAGAAGGCCGTCACCACCGACATCGTGGCCCCCGCCGAGGGTGCCACCCAGTGGTGGAGCAACATGGGTGACGACCTCAAGAACACCCTGACCCGGCCCGTCGACCTGACCGGCAAGACCTCGGCCTCCCTGGAGCTCCAGGGCTGGTACGACATCGAGCTGGACTACGACTACCTCTACACCGAGGTGTCGACGGACGGCGGCGCCAACTGGACCGCCGTGGACGGCACCGCCGACGGCAAGCCGCTCCCGCGCGACGCGTCCGGCGCCCCGGCGCTGACCGACGTCTCCGGCGCGCACCAGAAGCTGGTCTACGACCTGAACGCCTACGCGGGCAAGAAGTTCGACCTCCGCTTCCGCTACCAGACGGATGGCGGCGCGGGCGGCAAGGGCTTCGTGGCCGACGCCATCACGCTGACCGCCGACGGCGCCACCGTCTTCTCGGACAACGCCGAGAACGGTGCCAACGGCTGGACCGCCAAGGGCTTCGAGCGCATCGGCAAGGGCTTCACGAAGGAGTACGAGCAGTACTACATCGCGGAGAACCGCCAGTACGTGTCGTACGACAAGACCCTCAAGGTCGGCCCGTACAACTTCGGCTTCACGGGCGACAAGGCCAGCTGGGTCGAGCACTACCCGTACCAGAACGGTCTGCTGATCTGGAAGTGGGACCTGTCCCAGAAGGACAACAACACCTCCCAGCACCCGGGCCAGGGTCTGATCCTGCCGATCGACTCGCACCCGAGCCCGCTGAAGTTCCGTGACGGCAGCCTGATGCGCAACCGCGTCCAGGCCTACGACTCGCCGTTCACCATCGCCCGCACCGACGGCTTCCAGCTGCACCTGAAGAACGTCGCGGCGTGGGTCCCGTCGCAGGCCGGCAACCCGGTCTTCGACGACAAGAAGGGCGTGTACTGGTTCGCCGAGAACCCGCGCGCCGGTGTCCAGGTAACTGACACCAACACCAAGATCCAGGTCGTCAAGGAGCCGAAGGACGGCCAGACCGTCACGGTCCAGGTCGGCCCCTCGGTGAAGTAAAACCGAATTCTCCTGCATCACCGCAGGTCAGAGCATGATCGGCCGTCGCCCTCTAGCGGGCGGCGGCCGATCGTGTTTAGGTGCGTCTTACGGCCTCGGCCGCCCGACCTTATTGACAGTAGTTCCACGGGGGAGTGGTTCCGCATGCCCAACGGAGGGTTCAGCAGACTGCCCGGAGGCAGTGTCGTCGTCGCCATAGGACTGCCCAGTCCGGCCGGTGACGGCGCCACCGTGCGCTTCCTGGTGCACGCGGCGAACCGGGCCCGCGCCCTGACCCGGCTGCGGAACCTGGGCCTGCGCGCGGTCTACCTCCGCGGCAACACCGAGCCGCCCACCCCGGACGAGATCACGGCCGTGCTGCACCACCCGGACGGGCTGCTGTGGCGGAGCACCGCCCAGGAGCTGTGGCACCCCGTACGGTCCCTGCCGAAGGCCCCCGCGGCCTGAGAGGCCCGTGGCCCGGGCGCCCACCGCCCGGGCGCCCCCGCCCGGCCTACGGGGCGACGACCGGCGTGCCGGTCAGCTCCACGCCCGCCTCGCGCAGCTCCTTCAGGGCGCGGTCGGTGGTCTCCTTCGCGACCCCGGCGGTCAGGTCGAGCAGCACATGGGTGCGGAAGCCCTCGCGGGCCGCGTCCAGGGCGGTGGCCCGGACGCAGTGGTCGGTGGCGATGCCGACCACGTCGACCTCCGTGACGTCCCGGGAGCGCAGCCAGTCGGCCAGCGGGGTGCCGTTCTCGTCGCGCCCCTCGAAGCCGCTGTACGCCGCCGCGTAGGCGCCCTTGTCGAAGACCGCGCTGATCGCGCCGCTGGCGACGGCGGGCGCGAAGTTCGGGTGGAAGCCGACGCCCTCGGTTCCGGCCACGCAGTGCCGCGGCCAGGAGGCGACGTAGTCGGGGCGGTCCGAGAAGTGCTCGCCGGGGTCGACGTGGTGGTCGCGGGTGGCGATGACGAACCGGTAGCCGGCCGAGGCCTGGCTGACCAGGTCGGTGATGGAGGCGGCGACGTCCGCGCCTCCCGCCACCGCGAGGCTGCCGCCCTCGCAGAAGTCGTTCTGAACGTCCACAACGATCAATGCGCGGTGCATGGCGGGTGTCCTTAGCGAGGCGGCCTTGGGTCGGATTCGAGCCTAGAGACTTCCCCCTCCCTTCGGGAGGGGGCGCTCTGGGGCGTGACGGGTGCTACAGGTACTCGGTCGGCAGGACCGGCTCGCCGCGCGACAGCTGGACCGCCGACATCGGCAGCGCGGCGCGGGCCGCGATGTGCCGGGACCTGGCGGCCTCCAGCGGCTCGCGGGCCACCACGTCGCCGCCCTTGACCAGCTCCACCAGGAGCTGCCGGTCGACCAGCTCCGGCGGGACCGGGCCGGTGCCGACGACCTCCGCCTCGGCGACACCGGCGGCGTCGGCCCGGCGGGCGGCCCACTTGCGACCGCCGACGGAGGCCTTGCCGCCCATGGACTTCTTGGCGACGGGGACCAGCGGGGCCTTCGGGTCGGCCGAGGCGGCCCGGGCGACCAGCTTGTAGACCATGGAGCAGGTCGGGTGGCCGCTGCCGGTGACCAGCTGGGTGCCGACGCCGTACGCGTCGACCGGCGCGGCCGCGAGCGAGGCGATGGCGTACTCGTCGAGGTCGGAGGTGACCACGATCTTGGTGTCCGTCGCGCCGAGCTCGTCGAGCTGTGCCCGCACCCGGTGGGCGACGAGCAGCAGGTCGCCGGAGTCGATCCGGACGGCGCCGAGCTCGGGGCCGGCCACCTCGACGGCGGCCCGGACGGCCTCGGTCACGTCGTAGGTGTCGACCAGGAGCGTGGTGCCGCGGCCCAGCGAGTCGACCTGGGCCCGGAAGGCGTCGCGCTCGGTGTCGTGGAGCAGCGTGAAGGCGTGGGCGGAGGTGCCCACGGTGGGGATGCCGTAGCGGAAGCCGGCGGCGAGGTCGGAGGTGGAGTCGAAGCCGCCGACGTAGGCGGCGCGCGCGGAGGCGACGGCGGCCAGCTCGTGGGTGCGCCGGGCGCCCATCTCGATCAGCCGGCGGCCGCCCGCGGCGGAGGACATCCGGGAGGCGGCGGCGGCGATCGCGGAGTCGTGGTTGAGGATCGACAGGATCACGGTCTCGAGGAGCACGCACTCGGCGAAGGAGCCCTCGACCCGCAGGAGGGGCGAGCCGGGGAAGTAGACCTCGCCCTCGGGGTAGCCCCAGATGTCGCCGGAGAAGCGGTAGCGGGCGAGCCATTCGAGGGTCGGCTCGTCGACGATGCCGCGCTCGCGCAGGAAGCCGAGCACGCCGTTGTCGAAGCGGAAGTTCTCGACGGCGTCCAGGACCCGTCCGACGCCCGCCACCACGCCGTAGCGCCGCCCTTCGGGCAGCCGGCGGGTGAAGACCTCGAACACGGACCTGCGGTCCGCGGTACCGGCCCTGAGGGCCGCCTGGAGCATCGTCAGCTCGTACTGGTCGGTGAAGAGCGCGGTCGACGGCACGTCCACCGGCAGCCCAAGGTCCGCAGCGTTCATGCGATGAGCGTACCGCACTATTCGTCACTCTGACGAATACCCTGGCCGTGCGGGTGACCCGTTTGTGCGACCGGCGGGTCGGGGTGGCAGCATGGGGTGAGTGAGCGTTGCGCCTATCGAGATCGAGCGGACCGAGTCGGCCGAGGAGGTCTCCGCCGTCGTCGAACCGGACGTGCCGTGGGTGACCATCGTCCACAACGACCCGGTCAACCTGATGAGCTATGTCACCTACGTCTTCCAGGCGTATTTCGGCTACTCCAAGGACAAGGCGCACAAGCTGATGCTCGACGTGCACAACAAGGGCCGCGCGGTGGTCTCCAGCGGCACCCGTGAAGAGATGGAACGGGACGTGCAGGCGATGCACGGCTACGGCCTGTGGGCGACCCTCTCCCAGGACCGCGGCTGATGGCGGGGCACTTCGAAGCCCTCCCGGGCGGCGGCGCGGCCGTCGCGCTCGACGAGGTCGAGATCTCCATCCTGCGCTCCCTCGCCGTCCAGCTGATGGAGCTGATCGGTCCCGGCGACGAGCCGGTCGAGGGTGAGGACCCGCTGGCCGCGCTGTTCGCGGAGGGTCCGAGCGAGCCGCCCTCCGACCCGGCGCTGCGCCGGCTCTTCCCCGACGCGTACGGGGACGACACCGACGAGCTGCGGCAGGCGGCGGCGGACTTCCGCCGCTACACCGAGAACGACCTGCGGGCCCGCAAGCGCGACGACGCGCTCTCCGTCGTGCGCAGCCTGGACGCGCTCGCCTCGGCGGCGGCCGGCGAGGGCGGCGGTGTCCTCAAGCTCACCGCGGACGAGTCCCGCGCCTGGCTCGGCTCGCTGAACGACCTGCGGCTGACCATCGGCACCCGGCTCGAGGTCACGGACGACGACCAGAGCGAGGGGTTGTACCGGCTGCCGGACGACGATCCGCGCAAGCCGATGGTGATGGCGTACCTCTGGCTCGGCGGGCTCCAGGAGTCGCTCGTCGAGACCCTGATGCCGTAGGGAAGTCCCTCCGGCGCCGCAGAGAAACGCCCCCACTGGCGGGTGTTCGCTCAGCGGACGCTCAAATCCGGATAACGAATACGTTATCCAAGTGCCTTTCTTGCCCTCTTGGATCACGCTTGCCCGGATTTTCGAGTGGCGTGGGTCACACGCGTATCCGCCGATCACTGTGAACACCGTGATAAATCTTCACGACCACCCGGGGACGCCACCCCTGTCCCCGGGGGCGCTTTGACCGGCTGACCGCCGGTGGCACTCCATCCACATCCGGGGGGATCAGGACCTGATCCGCAGCACGAACGGCCCAGCGGCCGGTGCGCGGATCAGCATGGAGAAAGGCGCACCACCATGACCTCAGTGCAGGTCGACAAGCAGCACGACGGCAATGAGGCCGCGGACACCGCAGCCGGCGAGGGCTATCACCGGGCACTCGGCGCACGTCAGATCCAGATGATCGCGATCGGCGGCGCCATCGGCACCGGCCTGTTCCTGGGCGCGGGCAAGGGCATCTCCATCGCGGGACCGAGCCTGATCCTCGCGTACGCCATCGCGGGCATCGTCATCTTCTTCATCATGCGGGCGCTCGGCGAGCTCCTCATGTACCGCCCCGTGTCGGGCTCCTTCTCGGAGTACGCACGCGAGTTCATCGGCCCCTTCGCGGGCTTCGTGACCGGCTGGACCTACTGGCTCTTCTGGGTCGTCACCGGCATCACCGAGGTCACCGCCGCGGCCACCTACATGACGTACTGGTGGGACATCCCGCAGTGGATCTCCGCCCTCGTCTTCACCGTGATCCTCTACGGCGCCAACCTGATCTCCGTGAAGCTCTTCGGTGAGCTGGAGTTCTGGTTCTCCATGGTCAAGGTCACCGCCATCGTCGGCATGATCCTGATCTGCGCCGGCATCCTCACCATCGGCTTCTCCGACGCCGGCGACACCGCCTCGATCACCCACCTGTGGGACCTCGGCGGCTTCTTCGCCGGGGAGAACGGCATCGGCTCGACCCTCATGACCCTCCAGATGGTCATGTTCGCCTTCCTCGCCGTCGAGCTGGTCGGCGTCACCGCGGGCGAGTCCAAGGACCCGAAGACCGTCCTGCCCAAGGCCATCAACACCGTGCCGTGGCGCATCGCCGTCTTCTACGTCGGCGCCCTGATCATGATTCTGT
Source organism: Streptomyces sp. NPDC127092 (assembly GCF_042722475.1). NCBI lineage: Bacteria > Bacillati > Actinomycetota > Actinomycetes > Kitasatosporales > Streptomycetaceae > Streptomyces > Streptomyces sp. NPDC127092. The sequence goes on along the minus strand of NZ_JBHXFE010000009.1, from coordinate 82,934 downwards.
CGGTCGTCCCGTGGACCGAGTTCAAGCCGGGCGTCTCGCCGTTCGTCGCCGCCTTCGAGAAGATGGGCCTCGGCATCGGCGCGGCCATCGTCAACTTCGTCGTCCTGACGGCCGCGCTCTCGTCCTGCAACTCCGGCATGTACTCCACCGGCCGCATGCTGCGCGACCTCGCCCTCAACGGCCAGGGTCCGAAGTTCTTCACGAAGCTGACGAAGAGCGGCACCCCGCTCGTCGGCACCACCTTCTCGGCCGCGCTGATGATGGTGGGCGTCTGGATCAACTACCAGTGGCCCGGCGACGCGTTCAACTACGTCGTCTCCTTCGCCACCATCTCCGGCATGTGGGCCTGGATCATGATCCTGGCCTGCCACGTCCGCTACCGCCTCAAGGCCGACCGCGGCGAGCTGCCCGAGTCCTCCTTCAAGGCGCCCGGCGGCATCTGGCCCAGCCTCTTCGCCCTCGCCTTCATCGGCATGGTCATCGTCATGATGGGCATCGACGAGGGTGCGCGCGTCTCGCTGTACTGCGCGCCGCTGTGGGGCCTGCTCCTCGGCGTCGCCTATCTGGTCCTCAAGGCCCGCAACCCCGAGGGCGCCGCCTTCGCCAAGCGGTCGTAACCCCTCTGACCTGCAAGGTCTCAGCATCCGGGCCGTCTCGTATCGAACGTCGATACGGGGCGGCCCGTCTGCTTATCCTGTCGGCATGCTGACCATCACCCGAGCCCTGTTCGACCAGATCGTGGAACACTCCCGCGCGGACCACCCCGACGAGGCCTGCGGCGTGGTCGCGGGGCCGGTCGGCACGGGCCGCCCCGAGCGCTTCATCCCCATGCTGAACGCGGCGCGCTCACCCACCTTCTACGAGTTCGACTCCGGCGACCTGCTGAAGCTCTACCGCGAGATGGACGACCGGGACGAGGAGCCGGTGATCATCTACCACTCGCACACGGCGACCGAGGCCTACCCGTCCCGGACCGACATCTCCTACGCCAACGAGCCGCAGGCGCACTACGTCCTCGTCTCCACCGCCGACACCGACGGCGCCGGCCCCTTCCAGTTCCGCTCGTACACGATCGTCGACGGAGTCGTGGAGGAGGAAGAGGTCAAGATCGTCGAGGCCTACGAGTAGTCTGAGCCCGACCTTTCAGGGCGGCAGGACCCAGGAAGCCGGTGCGAGTCCGGCGCGGTCCCGCCACTGTGACCGCCCCCGAGGTCTGTCCGCCGGACAGGCCCTCCGGGGCGCGAGCCAGGAACTGACCTGCCGCCTTCTCACCACCGATCGGGGACGTGGAAATCCCCGGAGGAGGCCAACGCCGTGACCTGGCGCCGCCCGCTGCTGCCCGCGCTCGCCCTCATACCCCTGCTCGCCGCCTGCTCCTCACCGGCGCCCGGGACCGGGACCGCACCCACCGGCACCTCCGCGCCGGGCTTCCCGTACACCGTCACCAACTGCGGCGTGACCACCACCTTCCAGGCCCCGCCGAAGCGCGCGGTGACCATGAACCAGCACGTCACCGAGGTCATGCTCGCCCTCGGCCTGGAGAAGTCGCTGGCCGGCACCGCCTACCTCGACGACGCGGTCCTGCCCGCCTACAAGAAGGCCTACGACTCCGTCCCGGTCCTCGCCGAGGAGTACCCCTCCAAGGAGGCGCTGCTCGCCGCGAACCCGGACTTCGTCTACGGCGGTTACGCCTCCGCCTTCGACGCCAAGGCCGGCCGCGGCCGCGACGACCTGAAGCGCTCCGGCATCGCGTCCCGGCTCAACACCGAGTACTGCCCCTCCGGCGCCACCTCCTTCGACGACCTCTACCGCGAGGTCCGCGAGGTCGGCCGCACCTTCGGCGTCGCCGACCGCGCCGAGAAGTGGAACCGCGAGGCCCGCGCCGCCCTCACCGCCACCGGGCAGCGGCTCGAGGGCGCCCCGCCGGTGTCCGTCTTCGTCTACGACAGCGGCGACAAGACCGCGTTCACCGCCGGCGGCAAGGGCATCGGCAACGAGCTGATCACCCGGGCGGGCGGCCGCAACGTCTTCGCCGACCTCGACAAGACCTTCGGCGACGCCACCTGGGAGCAGGTCGTCGCCCGCAGGCCCGAGGTCGTCGTCATCTACGACTACGGCTCCACCACCGTCGAGCAGAAGAAGCGACGCCTCCTCGACGACCCCGCCCTGCGCGAGGTCCCCGCGATCAAGAACCGCCGCTTCGCCGTGCTGCCGCTCTCCGACACCGTGCTCGGCGTCCGGGCGCCCGCCGCCGTCGGCAAGCTCGCCGCCCAGCTCCACCCCGGCCGGTGAAGCGGTACGCGACCGTGGTCGCCGGACTGCTCCTGGCGCTCGCGGCGGCCGTCGTGGCCTCGCTGGCGCTCGGCTCCGTCCGCGTCCCGCCCGGCCAGGTGCTCGAGGCCCTGACCGGCCGGGCCGCGCCCTCGCCGTACCGGACGATCGTGCTCGACGTCCGGCTGCCCCGGGTGCTGCTCGGCGCGGTCGTCGGCGCCGGGCTCGCCGTCGTCGGCACCGTCCTCCAGGCCCTGGTCCGCAACCGGCTCGCCGACCCGTTCCTGCTCGGGATCTCCTCCGGGGCCTCCGCCGGCGCCGTCGCCGTGATCGTCCTCGGCGTCGGCGGCGGCATCACCACCACCGTCGCGCTGCCCGCCGGGGCCTTCGCGGGCGCGCTGCTCGCCCTCGCCCTCGTCTACGGCCTGGCGCGGCGCGGCGGCACCATGACCGGGCCGCGGCTCGTCCTGGCCGGCGTGGCCGTCTCGTACATCCTCTCCGCGCTGACCACCCTGCTCCTGGTCGTCGCCGGCCGGCCCGAACAGTTCCAGGAGGCGCTGTTCTGGTCCCTCGGCGGCCTCGGCAGCGCCCGCTGGGACAGCCTGGTGCTGCCGGCGGCCGTCCTCGCCGCCGGCATCGGCGCGCTCCTCACCCTCGCCCGGCCGCTCGACCTGCTGCTCGTCGGCGAGGAGGGCGCGACCGTCCTCGGCCTGGACACCGCGCGCTTCCGCGCCGCCGTCTTCGTCCTCGCCTCGCTGGTCACCGCCGTCCTCGTCGCGGCGAGCGGAGCCGTCGGCTTCGTCGGCCTGATGGTCCCGCACGCCGCCCGCGCGGTCGTCGGCGCCCCGCACCGCCGACTGCTCCCGGTCGCCGCGCTCGGCGGGGCGGTCGCCCTGGTCCTCGCCGACCTGGCCGCCCGTACCGTCGCCGCGCCGCAGGACATCCCCGTCGGCGTCCTCACCGCGCTCACCGGCGGCCCGTTCTTCCTCTGGCTGATGCGCCGCCGACCCGAAGGAGCGGCCCTGTGACCGAACTGCGCGTGGAGTCGCTGTCGTACGAGGACCGGCTGCGCGAGGCCGACCTCGTCGTCCGGCCCGGCGAGACCGTCGGCCTCGTCGGCCCCAACGGCAGCAGCAAGACCACCCTGCTGCGCTGCGTCTACGGCACCCTCGCCGCCACCTCCGGGCGCGCCCTGCTCGACGGGGACGACCTGCGCGCGATGGGGCCGCGGGCGCGAGCCCGGCGGGTGGCGACCGTGCCGCAGGAGAGCGCCGCCGAGTTCGAGCTGACCGTCCGCGAGCTGGTCGCCCTCGGCCGCTCCCCGCACAAGCGGTTCTGGGAGGGCGACAGCGCGGCGGACCTGGCGCGGGCCGACGCGGCCCTGGACCGGGTCGGCATCGGACACCTCGCCGACCGCCCGTACCCCGGGCTCTCCGGCGGCGAACGCCAGCGGGCGCTGGTCGCCCGCGCCCTGGTCCAGGATCCGGCCCTGCTGGTCCTCGACGAACCCACCAACCACCTCGACATCCGCTACCAGCTCGAAGTGCTCGGCCTCGTCCGCGGTTTGGGCACCAGCAACCTCCTCGCCCTGCACGACCTCACCCTCGCCGGGGCCTACTGCGACCGCCTGTACGTGCTGCGGCGCGGAAGAGTGGTCGCGGAGGGGCCGCCGGGGGACGTGCTCACGCCGGAGCTCCTGCGGGCGGTCTACGGAGTGGAAGCCGAGGTCATCCCGCATCCGCGCACCGGAACCCCGCTTGTCGTTTATCTGCCGAGTCCGCCAGCCGAACGCAAACCGTCCACCATGTGAGATCACATTCCGAAACCCGGACCGGGAATCGATACGATGACCGCATGGTTTCCCATGACGTGAGCGAAGAGACGCCGAGCACCGCCCTGCTCGCTTCGTTCGCTGACGCCCACTTCGCCTCCGCTTTTCTCGGAGCCTTCGGAGGCGGAGCGGCACGCCTGCACGTCGACCTGTGCCGTCTCGCCAGCGCGATGTGTCCTTCCCGCGCTGCGCTCTGAACGACCGGCCCGAGCGCACCTCAGCACGACCCCCTGCCGCGCGGGGGCCCCACGCGCGCGCCCACCACGCCACCTGCCCCGCACCTTCCGACAGGAGCCCACGCCATGGCCATCGAGGTCCGCATCCCGACCATCCTCCGCACCTACACCGACGGCGCCAAGGCCGTCGAGGGCAGCGGTGACACCCTCGCCGAGCTCTTCGCCGACCTGGAGTCCCGCCACGCCGGGATCGAGGCCCGCATCGTCGACGGCGACAAGCTGCGCCGCTTCGTCAACGTCTACCTGAACGACGAGGACGTCCGCTTCCTGGACGGCATCGACACCAAGCTCGCCGACGGCGACAACGTGACGATCCTGCCGGCCGTCGCCGGCGGGATGGTCTGAGCGGCCGGATCCCGATGCGTTACGACTCCCCGCTCGCGGCGGTCGGCAACACGCCGCTGGTCCGGCTGCCCCGGCTCTCCCCGTCGGACGACGTCCGCATCTGGGCCAAGCTGGAGGACCGCAACCCCACCGGCTCGGTCAAGGACCGCCCCGCGCTCCACATGATCGAGCAGGCCGAGAAGGACGGCCGGCTCACCCCCGGCTGCACCATCCTCGAACCCACCAGCGGCAACACCGGCATCTCGCTCGCCATGGCGGCCCGGCTCAAGGGCTACCGCATCGTGTGCGTCATGCCGGAGAACACCAGCGAGGAGCGCCGCCAGCTGCTCGCCATGTGGGGCGCCGAGATCATCTCCTCGCCCGCCGCCGGCGGCTCCAACACGGCCGTACGGGTCGCCAAGGAGCTCGCCGGGCAGCACCCGGACTGGGTCATGCTCTACCAGTACGGCAACCCGGCCAACGCGGGCGCCCACTACGCCACCACGGGCCCCGAGATCCTCGCCGACCTGCCCTCCATCACGCACTTCGTGGCGGGCCTGGGAACGACGGGCACGCTCATGGGCGTCGGCCGCTACCTGCGCGAGCACAAGCCCGACGTCAAGATCGTCGCCGCGGAACCCCGCTACGACGACCTCGTCTACGGCCTGCGGAACCTCGACGAGGGCTTCGTCCCCGAGCTGTACGACGCCTCCGTCCTCACCACCCGCTTCTCCGTCGGCTCCGCCGACGCGGTCACCCGCACCCGCGAGCTCCTCCAGCAGGAGGGCATCTTCGCGGGCGTCTCGACGGGCGCGGCGCTGCACGCGGCCATCGGGGTCGGCAAGAAGGCGCTCAAGGCGGGCGAGCGCGCCGACATCGTCTTCGTCGTCGCCGACGGCGGCTGGAAGTACCTGTCGACCGGCGTCTACACGGCCGCCACGACGGAAGAGGCCATCGAGACCCTGCAGGGCCAGCTCTGGGCGTGAGCCCCGAGCTCCCTCGGGGTGAGCCCGCTCAGGGCGAGCCCGCGGAGGGAAGCCCGCTGAGGGCAGCCGCCGCGCGCGGCTAACGCGCCAGATGGCGGACCTGGTCCCAGACCACCGGGTCCGCCATTCCCACGTTCCGGCGGAACTCCCACACCGGCACGTCCCGCAGCTCGTCCGTCTCCAGGAAGCTCGGCCGCCCCTGCGCGTCACCCACCGAACCCGGCGGCAGCGGAATCACCCCCGGCCGCTCGTCGTGGTACTTGCTGGTGATCTTGGCGACCAGAGCGCAGTCGCCGCGCAGGGCCAGGACCAGGCAGGGCCGGTCCTTGGAGCCCGGACCGTCCTCGAACGGCACGTCCGCCCACCAGATCTCACCCGGCCGCGGCAGCCGCTCCGGCGCCCTCCCGCGCGGCGCCGCCGGCCTCGACGGCCGGGCGGGCGGCCGGGTCCGGCCCGCGGGCCGGCGGCCCGAGCGGCGCCGGCCGTCGACGAGCGCCACGACGAGCGCGAGCACCACCACCGCGACGAGCGCGGGCCACCACGACGTGTCCATACCTCAAGACCGTACCGCCGCGCACGGGACGGCGCCGCGACGCCCCGCCATCCATCCGAACCGGTGACAGGGCCCGTGAGTTCGCCCACAACGGGCCGCCACGGAGGAGCGACGGGCCGCCACGCGCCGTACGCTCGACAGACCGCACGACCTCCCCTCTCAGCGCGCTTTACGCACCCGTCCACGGAGGTTCACGCTCCATGAAGCTCACCGTCGTCGGCTGCTCCGGGTCGTTCCCGTCCGCGGAATCGGCCTGCTCGAGCTACCTCGTCGAGGCCGACGGCTTCCGGCTGCTCCTCGACATGGGCAACGGCGCCCTCGGCGAGCTGCAGCGCCACATCGGTCTCTACGACCTCGACGCGATCTTCCTCAGCCATCTGCACGCCGACCACTGCATCGACATGTGCGGATACTTCGTCGCCCGCTACTACCGGCACGAGGGCGGCCGCTGCGACGCGCTGCCCGTGTACGCCCCCGAGGGCGCCGAGCAGCGGCTGACCACGGCGTACGCGGACACGCCGTCGTCCAGTTCGATGAGCGAGGTCTTCGACTTCCGGACCCTGGCCTCCGGCACCTTCGACATCGGCCCGTTCCGGGTCCGCACGGAGAAGGTGTCCCATCCCGTCGAGGCCTACGGCATCCGGATCGAGCACGGCGGCCGGGTGCTCGCCTACTCGGGTGACACCGGGGTCTGCGACTCCCTCGACAAACTCGCGGCGGGCGCGGACCTGTTCCTGTGCGAGGCGTCCTTCACCCACGGCAAGGAGGACATCCCGGCCCTCCACCTCAACGGCCGCGAGGCCGGCGCCCACGCCGCCCGCGCCGGGGTGGGCCGGCTGGTGCTGACCCACATCCCGCCGTGGACGGACGGCGAACGCAACCTGGCGGACGCCCGCGAGGTCTACGGAGGCCCGGCGGAACTGGCGTACGCGGGCGCCGTCTACGAGATCTGAGCGAGCCGCCGCGGCCGCGGCCGGCGCTCCGCCACGGCTGCCGTGGGGAAAAGGAAATCGGCCTTCAGGACCGGGGGAGGGTCCTGAAGGCCGACGTCATGTCATGCCCCGGAAGGGCGGAGGCTCACGCCTTGGTGAGGTCCTCGAGCTCCTCCTCGGGCTCGCGGCCCGGGGTCATGATGTTGAACTTGGTGATCGCGAAGCGGAAGACCACGTAGTAGATCGCCGCGAAGACCAGGCCGATCGGGATGATCAGCCACGGCTTGGTCGCGTATGTCCAGTTCAGGAAGTAGTCCAGCGCGCCGGCGGAGAAGGTGAAGCCGTGGTGCACGCCGAGGGCCGAGGTGATGACCATCGAGGCGGCGGTGAGCACCGCGTGGATCACGTACAGCAGCGGCGCCAGGAACATGAACGCGAACTCGATGGGCTCGGTGATGCCCGTGACGAACGAGGTCAGGGCGAGCGAGAACATCATGCCGCCGACGACCTTGCGGCGCTCGGGGCGGGCCGCGTGGGTGATCGCCAGGGCGACGGCCGGGAGCGCGAACATCATGATCGGGAAGAAGCCCGACATGAACTGGCCGGCGGACGGGTCACCGTGGAAGAAGCGCGGCAGGTCGCCGTGCCAGACGGCGCCGGTGGAGTCGGTGAAGGTGCCGATCTCCTGCCAGGCGACGGTGTTCACGAACTGGTGCATGCCGACGGGGAGCAGACCGCGGTTGATCGCGCCGAAGATGCCGGAGCCGGCCGCGCCCAGGCTGGTCATCCAGTTGCCGAAGTCGGTGATGACGCCGCCGATGGGCTCCCAGAGGAGACCGAACAGGACGCCCATCAGGGTGCCGACGAAGGCCATGAGGATGGGGACGAGACGGCGGCCGTTGAAGAAGCCGAGCCAGTCGACCAGCTTGGTGCGGTGGTAGCGCTGCCAGACGACGGCGGCGAGCAGACCCATGACGATGCCGCCGAAGACCTTGGGGTCGTTGTACGTCGCGGCGACGTCGACACCGTTGTTCTTGGTCGTGTTGACGACGGCCTCGGTGACCGGGAAGGCCTTCAGGACGTTCTGGTAGACCAGGAAGCCGACGAGGGCGGCGAGGGCGGTGGAGCCGTCCGCCTTCTTGGCGAAGCCGATCGCGATGCCGACGCAGAACAGCAGCGGCATGTTCGCGAAGACCGCGTCTCCGGCGGAGGCGAAGACCGTGGCGACCTTGCCCCAGCCGAGGCCTTCGGCGCCGAACACGTCGGGCTGGCCGAGACGGAGCAAGATACCCGCGGCCGGCAGTACGGCGATCGGCAGCTGCAGGCTGCGACCGACCTTCTGCAGGCCCTGGAACAGGCCGGATCCGCGCTTCTTCGCGGGAGCGGCGGCCTGGGCGGTGGCCGTACTCATCAACTTCCTCCAGTTGGGCAAGGCGCCGCCAGAGGACAGTGAAAGGGGGTGACGGCGGCGTCTTCGGGGGAACGCGGTCTGGACCGCGTGGTCTACACCAATGAGTGGTGTAGACCAGTTGTAGCACGTGAGACTTAGATAAGGAACCTGTGAATTCTGTGCGCTCAGCCATAGCCGGACAGGCGACGACAAAAGGCCCCCGGACGGTGAGGTCCAGGGGCCTTGCGAAGGGCCCGGCGGGAGGCCGAAAGGCCCGTACGGGCGGGGCGCGGGACCTGACCCGGCCGGGGCGCGGGACCTGACCCGGCCGGGGGCGCCGGGCGCTACGCCTTCGTCTTGTCCCGCTCCAGCTCCTCCTCCAGCTCCTCCGGCTCGCGACCCGGAGTCGGCAGGTCGAACCTGGTGATCGCGAAGCGGAAGATCACGTAGTAGACGAGGGCGAATCCCAGGCCGATCGGGATGATCAGCCACGGCTTGGTCGCCAGGTTCCAGTTGATCACGTAGTCGATCAGTCCCGCCGAGAAGCTGAAGCCGTCCTTCACGCCCAGCGCCCAGGTCAGCGCCATCGACACACCGGTCAGGATCGCGTGGATCGCGTACAGCAGCGGCGCGATGAAGAGGAACGAGTACTCGATCGGCTCGGTGATGCCGGTGACGAACGAGGTCAGCGCGACCGACAGCATCATGCCGCCGACCTCCTTGCGGCGGTGCGGCTTGGCGCAGTGGGTGATCGCCAGGGCCGCGGCCGGCAGCGCGAACATCATGATGGGGAAGAAGCCGGTGGTGAACTGGCCCGCGTCCGGGTCGCCCGCCAGGAACATGGTGATGTCGCCGTGCACCACCGTGCCGTCCGGCTTCGTGTACGAGCCGAACTGGAACCAGATCGGCACGTTGAGGAACTGGTGCAGGCCGATGACCAGCAGCGCGCGGTTGGCGACGCCGAAGATGCCCGAGCCCCAGGCGCCCAGCCCCACCAGCCAGTCGCTGAAGCTCTCCAGGCCGTCGCCGATGGGCGGCCAGATCCACAGGCACAGCGAGGCGAAGGCGATGCCGACGAACGCCATGATGATCGGGACGAGCCGGCGGCCGTTGAAGAAGCCGAGCCAGTCGACCAGCTTGGTGCGGTGGAACCGCTGCCAGAGATAGGCCGCGAACAGGCCCATGATGATGCCGCCGAAGACGCCCGGGTTCTGGTACGTGTAACCGGCGAAGGAGTCGTCCGCGCCGAGGCAGCCGCCGCTGATGTCCTTCGTACCGGTCGGGCAGTCCTTCGGGAACTGGCGCAGCACGTTGTAGTAGACGAGGAAGCCGACCACCGCCGCCAGCGCGGTCGAGCCGTCCGCCTTCTTCGCCATGCCGATCGCCACGCCGATGCAGAACAGCAGCGGAAGACCGAGACTGCCGTCGAGCAGCGCGCCGCCCGCGCCCGCCATGACCTTGGCGACGTTGTCCCAGCCGAGCCCGTCCGCGCCGAAGACGTCCGGCTGGCCGAGCCGGTTGATGATGCCGGCCGCCGGGAGGACCGCGATGGGCAGCTGGAGACTGCGCCCCATCTTCTGCAGCCCCTGGAAGAAACCGCCCCAGGTCGGTCTCCTGGATCCGGCGGTGGCGCTGGCGCTGGCGCTGCTCATCGGCGTCCTCCCTGGGTCTGCGGATGCATACTGGTGTAGACCAGTTGCGGTAGGGTCCCGGTGGTCGCGCGGGGGCAGCCCGCCGGTGATCGTCATCATTCGGCAGAACGGCCGCATCCGCTCGCGAGGTTGGGCCAACCGTGGGTTACCGTGACAACGCGGACCATCGGTGCGCAGAACGGACAGGGAGAGACATATGGCCAGCAAGGCTGAGAAGATCGTCGCCGGCCTCGGCGGCATCGACAACATCGAAGAGGTCGAAGGCTGCATCACCCGCCTCCGCACCGAGGTGAGCGACGCCTCCCTCGTCGACGAGGCCGCTCTCAAGGCCGCCGGCGCACACGGCGTCGTGAAGATGGGCACCGCCATCCAGGTCGTCATCGGCACCGACGCCGACCCGATCGCCGCCGAGATCGAAGACATGATGTGACCGGCTGACACCAGCCGCCCACATCGACGAGGGGCCCGTTCCGGCAGGGGAACGGGCCCCTCCGTCATGGGACTACGCTCAAGGCATGTCTCGTATCGACGGCCGTACCCCCGAACAGCTCCGCCCCGTCACCATCGAACGCGGATGGAGCAAGCACGCCGAGGGCTCCGTCCTCATCTCCTTCGGCGACACCAAGGTCTTCTGCACCGCCTCCGTCACCGAAGGCGTGCCCCGCTGGCGCAAGGGCAGCGGCGAGGGCTGGGTCACCGGCGAGTACTCCATGCTCCCGCGCTCCACCAACACCCGCGGCGACCGCGAGTCCGTCCGCGGCAAGATCGGCGGCCGCACCCACGAGATCTCCCGCCTCATCGGCCGCTCCCTGCGCGCCGTCATCGACTACAAGGCCCTCGGCGAGAACACCATCGTCCTCGACTGCGACGTCCTCCAGGCCGACGGCGGCACCCGCACCGCCGCCATCACCGGCGCGTACGTGGCGCTGGCCGACGCCGTCGCCTGGGCCCAGAACAAGAAGCTGGTCAAGCCCGGCCGCAAGCCCCTCACCGGCACGGTCGCCGCCGTCTCCGTCGGCATCGTCGGCGGAGTGCCCCTCCTCGACCTCTGCTACGAGGAGGACGTGAAGGCCGACACCGACATGAACGTCGTCTGCACCGGCGACGGCCGCTTCGTCGAGGTCCAGGGCACCGCCGAGGCCGAGCCCTTCGACCGCAAGGAGCTCAACGCCCTCCTCGACCTCGCCTCCGGCGGCTGCGCCGACCTCGCCGAGATCCAGCGCAGGGCCCTCGAAGGAACTCTCTGACGCGCTGCCGCGTCTCTACGCATACGGGCGCACGGGTCGAACCGTGCGCCCCGTCCATTCCAGCAGTGCCACGACGTCCGTACACAGGGGGGACCCGAACGTGAAGCGCCGCCGCACCATAGCCGTCGCCGCCGCCACGGCAGCCTTCGCAGTCAGCACGCTCGCCGGCTGCGGAGCGCTCGACAAGGCCATGGACTGCGTCAAGACCGCCGACGCCATCGCCACCTCCGTCGACAAGCTCACCCAGGCCGTCAACGACGCCTCCAACGACCCGACGAAGATCGAGGAAGCCCTCAACAGCATCGACACCGAGCTGGGCAACCTCAAGAACACGACGGACAACGCCGACCTCTCCAAGGCCGTCGACGACCTCAACAAGGGCGTCGACTCGGTCCGCACGGCGGTCAAGAACGGCGACACCACGCCGGACATCAAGCCCGTCACGGACGCGGCCACCGAAATCGGCAAGGTCTGCACCCCCGGCTAGGCCCGGACACACCCCGGCAAGGCCTGGACGTATCTGGGCCAGGCCCGTGCGCACCCCACGCCAGGCCCGGAGGCACCCCGCCCAGGCCCGGATAATCGGGGCATGACCCGTCTGATCCTCGCCACCCGCAACGCGGGCAAGATCACCGAACTCCACGCGATCCTCGCCGACGCAGGCCTCGACCTCGAACTCGTCGGCGCGGACGCGTACCCCGAGATCCCCGACGTCAAGGAAACCGGCGTCACCTTCGCCGAGAACGCCCTGCTCAAGGCCCACGCCCTCGCCCAGGCCACCGGACTGCCGGCCGTCGCCGACGACTCCGGCCTCTGCGTCGACGTCCTCAACGGCGCACCCGGCATCTTCTCCGCCCGCTGGGCCGGCACCCACGGCGACGACCGGGCGAACCTCGAACTCCTCCTGGCCCAGCTCTCGGACATCGACGACGCCCACCGCGCCGCCCACTTCGCCTGCGCCGCCGCCCTGGCCCTCCCGGACGGCACGGAACGCGTGGTCGAGGGCCGCATGCCGGGCACCCTCCGCCACGCCCCGGTCGGCACGAACGGCTTCGGCTACGACCCGATCCTCCAGCCGGACGGCTACGACGTGACCTGCGCCCAGCTGACACCCGAGCAGAAGAACGCCATCAGCCACCGAGGCAAGGCCTTCAGGGCACTGGTACCGGTGGTGCGGGAGCTGCTCTCATAAGTGCGGCCGGGGGGACTCGAACCCCCACGGGTGTTACCCCACTGGGACCTAAACCCAGCGTGACTGCCAATTCCACCACGGCCGCTCGCTGCCCGGTCATGCTACTGGCCGGGCAGCCGGTCTCACAGATCCGGGTTCAGATCCCCAGGTCCTTGATGATCTTGGCGACGTGGCCGGTCGCCTTCACGTTGTAGAGGGCGCGTTCGACCTTGCCCTCCTCGTCGACGACGACAGTCGAGCGGATCACGCCCGTCACCGTCTTGCCGTAGAGCTTCTTCTCGCCGAAGGCGCCGTACGCCTCCAGGACCTTCTTCTCCGGGTCGCCGACCAGCGTGACCTTGAGGTTCTCCTTCTCGCGGAACTTCGCCAGCTTCTCCGGCTTGTCCGGGGAGACGCCGATGACGTCGTAGCCCGCGCCGGCCAGCAGTTCCAGGTTGTCCGTGAAGTCGCACGCCTGCTTGGTGCAGCCGGGCGTCAGCGCGGCCGGGTAGAAGTAGACGATGACCTTGCGGCCCTTGTGGTCCGCGAGCGAGACCTCGTTGCCGTCCGCGTCGGGAAGGGTGAAGGCGGGGGCGGTGTCGCCGGGCTGCAGTCGCTCGCTCATGGCTGGCTCTCCTCGGGAAATCTCGCTTACGCGATGAGAGCCTAATGGGGGTCGGGGACGACCCGCGGGGGAGGAAGCTGACAGACTGTCTGTCAACGACCGGAAACACGACTACGGAGGCAGCGCGGTGTCGGACGCCAGGACCCCTGCGCAGATCGAGGCGGACATCGTCCGCCGGCGCGAGCAGCTCGCCGTCACGCTCGACGAGATCGGCATTCGGATGCATCCGAAGACGATCATCGGCGACGCCAAGGCCAAGGTGGCCGCCCACGTCGACCACACCGCCGGTCGCGCGTTCGTCGCCGTGAACCGCGTCGTGTCCGACGTGAAGGTCCGCTTCACCCACGAGGACGGCGCGCCGCGCCTGGAGCGCGTGGTGCCGGTGGCGCTGGTCGCCGTCGCGCTCGTCGGGCTGCTCGCCGTGTCCTCCCGTAAGGGCAAGGGATGACCCGTCCGGCGTACGGACGACACGCCCGGGCAGGTAGGTTCGAACCGTGAGCGAGAACACCCACGACAAGCTGCCCATCCGGATGCTCCACGACCGCGTCCTGGTCCGCTCCGACACCCCTGAGGGGGAGCGGCGCTCGGGCGGCGGCATCCTGATTCCGGCGACCGCGGCGGTCGGCCGCCGCCTTGCCTGGGCCGAGGTCGTCGCGGTCGGACAGAACGTCCGGACCGTCGAGATCGGCGACCGGGTCCTGTACGACCCCGAGGACCGTGCCGAGGTCGAGGTGCGGGGCGTGGCGTACGTCCTGATGCGCGAGCGCGACCTGCACGCGGTCGCCGCGGACCGCTTCCAGGGCGCCACGGACTCGACCGGTCTGTATCTGTAGATCCGCGGCTCCGAGCCGCACGGCAAAGGGCCTGGTGACTGCCGTCACCAGGCCCTTTGCCCGTTCTTTGCTACTCTGGAGCCACCCCGACGAGACGCGCCGTACCGGGTTCACGACAAGACGACGCACCCCTGTTGATCCGTCTCGCGGAGGTGTTCGTCGTCATGGCCTGGGTTCTTCTCCTCGTCGCCGGTCTGCTCGAGGTCGGCTGGTCGATCGGCATGAAGTACACCGAGGGCTTCACCCGTCTCTGGCCCAGCGTCTTCACCGCGGCCGGGATCGTCGCCTCGATGATGCTGCTCTCGCAGGCCGCCAAGACCCTTCCCATCGGTACCGCCTACGGCGTGTGGGTCGGCATCGGCGCGGCCGGTGCGGCGGTGCTCGGCATGGTGGTGCTCGGTGAGCCGGCGACCGCCGCCCGGATCTTCTTCGTCTGTCTGCTGCTCGTGGCCGTGGTGGGCCTCAAGGCGACCTCGGGTCACTGAGCGGAGCCGGAGGCGCCGCGTCCGGCGGCGGCCCGCCCGGCCCGCCCGGCCCGCCCGGTCCGCCCGGCCATCCCGGTTCCGCGGGCCGCATCGGCTGCGGGGCCCCGGCCGCCGCGGTCGGGTCCTGTTCCGGGCCCGCGGCCGGGCCCGCCGCCGGGCCGTTTCCCGGGCCGCCCACGGGGGCGCCCACCGGGGCGGGGGCCTGGGCCGGGAGCCGCGGGGCCTCCCGTACGGACTCCCGCACCGCTTCCCGTACGGCGGCGTCCTCGCGTACGGGAACGGCCTCCCGGATCTCCGGCCCCGTCGCCCGCGGGCCCGTCGGGCGGGGCCGCGCCGGCCTGCGCCCCGGCAGGCCCGCGCCCGGCCCCTCGTACCCCTCCGCCGCGTCCGGGTCGTTCGGCAGCGGCGGCTCCGGCGGCAGTTCCTCGGCGCCCTCCATCAGCCTCAGGTCGAACTCCTTCGGCGGAATGCCGGCGAGCGCCTCGCGGGTGAACCGGGCCCAGATCTCCGCCGGCGCCCCGCCGCCGTTGATCCGGGGCTGTCCGAGCGCCCCGTACAGCGGCAGCTGCCGGCCCGTCTCCGGGTCCTGGCCCATCATCGCGACGACGGTCGCGAGCTCCGGTGTGTAACCTGCGAACCAGGCCGCCTTGTCGTCCTCCGCCGTGCCCGTCTTGCCCGCGGCGGGCCGCCCGGCCGCCAGGGCCGCCGTGCCCGTACCGCCCTGGACGACGCTGCGCAGCACGGAGGTCGTGGTGTCGGCGGCCTCGCGCGTGACGGCCTGCCGGGTACCGCGCTCGCCGCCGTCGGAGCCGTCGCCGCCGTCGGAGCCCTCGGTGCCCTCGTAGTCCTCGGCGCCCGGCAGCTCGAACTCCTCCTGGTCCCGGCTGATCTTCTCGACGAGGGTGTACGGGCCGTGCCGGCCGTGGTTGGCGAGCGTCGCGTACGCCTGCGCGAGGTCCAGGACGCTCGCGGTGGCGGGGCCGAGCGCGATGGAGGGCGAGGCGGTGAGGTCGGGCGTCCGCCGCGGCAGGCCGAGCGCCACCGCGGTGTCCCGCACCCGGGCCGGGCCGACGTCGACCGCCATCTGCGCGTAGACGGCGTTCACGGACTCGTCGGTGGCGGAGCGCACGGTGATGGGGCCGTAGCTGGTGTCGTCCTCGTTGGCCGGGTCGTAGTAGCCCCCGCTCCAGCCCTGCACCGGGCGGCGGTTGTCGCCGTCGTACACGGTGTTGGGGGTGATCCGCTCGCCCTCCTGGGTCTGGGCGCCGTGCTGGAGCGCCGCGGCGAGCACGAAGGGCTTGAAGGTGGAGCCGACCTGGTAGTCGCGGCGCGTCGCGTTGTTGACGAACTGCCGGGTGTAGTCGATGCCTCCGTAGAGGGCGACGACCTTGCCGCTCGCCGGCTCGACGGCCGCGCCGCCGACCCGTACGAACCGGTCGGTGGGGTTGCCCTCCGGGTCGAGCTTCGAGGTCACGGCCTCGTCGACGGCCTTCACGAAGGCGTCCTGCCGGGCCCGTTCCAGGGTCGTGGTGATCCGGAAGCCGCCCGCGGCCAGCGTCTTCTCGTCGACGACGCCCGTCTCGGTGAGGTACTGCTCGACGGCCTGGACGAGGTAGCCGCGCTGCCCGGAGAGGCCGGCGGAGGCGCGCGCCGGCTGCGGGGCGGGGAACACGGCGGCGGCGCGCTCGGCCGGGGAGAGCCAGCCCTCGGTGACCATGCCGTCGAGGACGTAGTGCCAGCGGGCCAGCGCGCGCGCCCGGTTCTCGGGGTGGGTGGCGACGTCGTACGCGTTCGGCGCGTTGAGCAGCGAGGCGAGGTACGCGCCTTCGGCGGTGTCGAGGTCCTTGGCGTCCTTGCCGTAGTAGGCGCGGGCGGCGGCCTGGATGCCGTAGGCGTTGCGGCCGAAGTAACTGGTGTTCAGGTAGCCCTCGAGGATCTCGGACTTGTCCTTCTCGCGGCCCAGTCTGAGCGCGATGAAGAACTCCTTCGCCTTGCGGGTGAGGGTCTGCTCCTGGCCCAGGTAGTAGTTCTTGACGTACTGCTGGGTGATCGTGGAGCCGGACTGGCGGCCCTTGCCGGTGAGGGTGTTCCAGGTGGCGCGGAGCATCGCGCGGGGGTCGACGGCGGGCGAGGTGTAGAAGTCGCGGTCCTCGGCGGCGAGCACGGCGCGCTGCACGGTGAGCGGGACCCGCGCCAGGCTCACGTTCTGCCGGTCGACCTCGCCGGCCCGGGCGAGCTGCGTGCCGTCGCGGTAGAGGAAGAGGTTGGACTGGGCGACCGCGGTGGCGTTGGCGGCCGGGATGTCCACGAGGAGGTAGCCGGCGACGAGGCCGCCGAGCAGGAGCAGGGCGCCGAGCAGGGCGAGCCCGAACAGCCGCCGCAGCAGGCGCCGTACGCGCCCGCCGCGGCGCGGGCGCCCGGGTCCGCGTCCGCGGCGGCGGTTCGGGGGCGTGGCGGGAACGGTCGGGTCCCGTGGCTCCCAGGCGGCCGGCTCGGGTGGCAGGACCTCGCTCGTGTCGGAGGGCATACCGGATGAAGGGGACATAACACTACATCCTGCATGTGCGACGTCGAAAGTCTGCAAAACGACTCGACTCGGCGGGGTCCGTCCCACTAAGGTCGGGCGCTTTGGTGCGGGCGGACGGACGGACGACGGGCGGACGGACGACGGGCGGACGAGCGGGCGGACGGACGAGCGGGCGGACGGCGGACGGACGGACGGGCGGGCGACGGGCGGGTGAGGGGGGCGGGGGGTGCGGGTACGTCGGTCGGGGGCGCCGGGACCCGGGTGCCAGGGGCCGGCGGATGCACTGGCTGGGAACGAGCGGAACAGCGGTTGGACGAGGAAGAAGGAGCGGAACATGCTGCGGCTGTACGCCACCGTCGCCGCGGGTGGCTTCCGGCGCCATGCCACCTATCGGGTGGCCACGGCGGCAGGAGTGTTCACGAACACCGTCTTCGGCTTCATCCTGTCGTACACATACATAGCCCTCTGGGACGCCCGTCCCTCGCTCGGCGGATACACGATGTCCGACGCCCTCGCGTACGTGTGGATCGGCCAGGCGCTCATCACCGTCTGCGGACTGATGGGCGGGGGCTTCGAGGACGAGCTGATAGAGCGGATCCGAACGGGTGACATCGCGGTCGACCTCTACCGCCCTGCCGACCTCCAGACCTGGTGGTTCTCGGCCAATCTGGGCCGTTCGGCCTACCAGTTGCTCGGCCGCGGCGTGCTTCCGATGGTCTTCGGCGCCCTCGCCTTCGACCTCACCCTCCCGTCGAGCCCCTGGACCTGGCTCGCCTTCCTCGGCTCCGTGGCCCTCGGCTCGATCGTGAGCTTCGCCGTCTGGTATCTGGTCGCGATGAGCGCCTTCTGGCTGCTCGATGGTCAGGGCGTGGTCCAGGTCGCCTGGCTCGGCGGCCTGTTCTTCTCCGGGATGCTGCTCCCGCTGGCCGTCTTCCCGGGAACGCTCGGCGAGGTCGCGCGGGTGCTGCCCTGGGCGTCGCTGCTCCAGGTGCCGGCGGACGTGTACCTGGGGCGGTACGAGGGCTGGGCGCTGCTCGGCGCGTTCGGGTTCCAGGCCTGCTGGGCGCTGGTGCTGCTCGCGGCGGGGCGGGTGGCGCAGGCGGCGGCGACGCGGAAGGTGGTGGTGCAGGGTGGCTGAGCCGCTGAGTACGGCGGGTGAGGCGTGGCGCCCGAACAGCCGTGAGGTGTCCCCGTCCTGGCGCCCGTACCGTACGGCGGCCGAGGGCTGGCGCACGTACCGGATGGTGGCGGCGATGTGGATCCGCTCCACCCTGACCTACCGCACGTCCTTCGTGCTGACCCTCTTCTCCAACCTCGTCGTCACCTTCTTCGACTTCGTCGTGATCCTCCTGATGTTCGGTCAGGTGCGGGGCCTGGGCGGCTTCTGCTTCGCCGAGGTCGCGTTCCTCTACGGCACGAGCGGGACCGCCTTCGGTCTGGCGGACCTCGTGATGGGCTCGCTGCCGAAGATGGGCAAGCGGGTGCGCGACGGCACGCTCGACACCTTCCTCCTCCGCCCGGCGCCCGTCCTCGCGCAGGTCGCGGCCGACCGCTTCGCGCTGCGCCGGCTGGGCCGGATCACCCAGGGGCTGATCGTCCTGGTCTGGAGCCTGGTGCTGCTCGACGAGGTGACGTGGACGCCGGTGAAGGTGCTGCTGGTGCCGGTGATGCTGCTGAGCGGGGCGGTGATCTTCGCCGCGGTGATGGTGCTCGGCGCGTCGGTGCTGTTCTGGATGCAGGACGCGGCCGAGGTGACGAACTCGTTCACGTACGGCGGCAACAACCTGCTCCAGTACCCGCCGACGATCTTCGCCCAGGACCTGGTGCGGGGCGTCGTCTTCGTCGTACCGCTCGCCTTCGTCAACTGGCTGCCGGCCCTGTACGTCCTCGGCCGGCCGACGCCGGAGGGAGTGCCGGGGTGGACGGCGTTCGCGTCACCGCTGGTGGCGGCGGTGTGCTGTGCGGTGGCGGGCTGGGCGTGGCGGAGGGGCCTGCGTTCGTACCGCTCGACGGGAAGCTGAGGAGGGGGGCGGAGACGGCGCGGATGAGGAGGCGACTGAGGTGAGTGAGGGAACTGAGGCGACTGGAGATGGCTGAGGTGATGGAGGCGACTGGAGACGGCTGAGGCGACTGAGGCGACTGAGGTGAGTGGAGATGGCTGAGGCGACTGAGGTGACTGAGGCGACTGGAGATGGCTGAGATGCCCTTCATCGAGGTGGACGACGTACGGAAGTCCTTCACGGTCCGCCGCAGGAGCGGGTTCCTGCGGCGCGAGCGGCGGGAGGTCCGGGCCGTCGACGGCATCTCCTTCGCCGTGGAGAAGGGGGAGATGGTCGGCTACATCGGCCCGAACGGGGCCGGGAAGTCCACCACCATCAAGATGCTCACCGGCATCCTCACGCCCAGCGGCGGCCGGCTGAGCGTCGCGGGCATCGACCCGTCGCGGGAGCGGACGCGCCTCGCCCGCCGCATAGGCGTGGTCTTCGGCCAGCGCACGACTCTGTGGTGGGACCTGCCGCTGCGGGACTCGTACACGCTGGCGCACCGTATGTACCGCATCCCGGACGCCCGCTTCCGGGAGAACCTGACCCGCTGCGTGGACCTCCTGGAGCTGGGCGACCTGCTCGACGTGCCGGTGCGCCAGCTTTCCCTCGGCCAGCGGATGCGCGGCGACATCGCGGCGGCGCTGCTGCACGAGCCGGAGGTGCTGTACCTCGACGAGCCGACGATCGGCCTGGACGTCGTGTCGAAGGCGAAGGTGAGGGAGTTCCTGCGGGAGCTGAACGCGACGCGGGGCACGACGGTGCTGCTGACCACCCACGATCTGACGGACATCGAACAGCTGTGCCGCCGGGTGATGGTCATCGACCACGGCCGCTTGATGTACGACGGCGAGCCGGCCGGCCTGCACGAGGCGGGCGGCGGCAGCGAACGCGTCCTCGTGGTGGACCTGGCCCGCGAGACGCCGCCGATCGAGGTTCCGGGCGCGCGTTTCGTACGGGCGGAGGGCCCGCGCCAGTTCCTCGCCCTCCCGTCCTCCTCCTCGGCGGCCCCGGTGGTGGCGGCGGTGGCCGCGGCGTACCCGCTGGTGGACCTGTCGGTGCGGGAGCCGGACATCGAGACGGTGATCGCGAAGATGTACGGAGGAACTTCGCGTGCGGCCGGGGAGTCAGTCAGGTAAGGAGGTGAGGTGGTCGTGATGGCGATGGGGTTGGCGATGCCGAGGGCGATGCCGAGGTCGATGTCGAGGTCGAGGCCGAAATCGAGGTCGACGGAGACGGTGACGGCGACGGCGACGGCGACGGCGACGGCGACGGCGACGCGATGGTGACCTTCACGTACACGGCGGCGGACGAGGAGAGGAGCAGGGGCGTCCGCCGGATGAAGCGCCTGGCGACGGGCCTGCTGGCACTGGTGGCGGCGGTGTACGCCCTGGCGACCTGGGGCGAGAACGCCGGCGCGGGCGCGTGGGCGGGCTATGTGGCGGCCGCCGCGGAGGCGGGCATGGTGGGCGCGCTGGCGGACTGGTTCGCGGTGACGGCGCTGTTCCGGCGCCCGCTCGGGCTGCCGATCCCGCACACCGCGATCATCCCGACGAAGAAGGACCAGCTGGGCGCGTCGCTCGGCGACTTCGTGGGCGAGAACTTCCTGTCCGCCGACGTCGTACGGGGCCGGCTGCGCGGCTTCGGCATCGCGCGCCGTCTGGGGGAGTGGCTGGCCGACCCGGCCCACGCGGACCGGGTCACGTCGGAGCTGGCGACGGCGCTGCGGGGGGCGCTCACGGTCCTGCGGGACTCCGACGTCCAGGCGGTGGTGGGGGAGGCGATCACCCGCCGGGCGGAGGCGGCGGAGGTGGGCCCGGGCCTGGGCAAGACGCTGGAGAAGATCGTCGTGGACGGCGCGCACCGCAGGGCGGTGGACCTGATCTGTGCGCGGGGGCACGACTGGCTGGTGACGCACCGGGCGTCGGTGATGGAGGCGATCGAGGGCGGGGCGCCGGGCTGGACCCCGCGCTTCGTGGACCGAAGGGTGGGCGAACGCGTCTACAAGGAGCTCCTCCGCTTCGTGACGGAGATGCGGGACATGCCGGCGCACCCGGCGCGGGGTGCCATCGACCGGTTCCTGACGGACTTCGCGGCCGACCTCCAGGCCGACACGGACACGCGGGCCCGCGTCGAACGCCTCAAGTCGGACATGCTGGCCCGCCCGGAGGTGCAGGACATCATCGCCTCGGCCTGGTCGTCGGTCCGCGGGCTGATCCTGGCCGCGGCGGAGGACGACCAGAGCCAACTCCGCCGCCGCGCCCGCGCCTCCCTGATCTCCCTGGGCCAGCGCCTCTCCTCGGACGACCGCCTGCAGACGAAGGTCGAGGGCTGGGCGGAAGAGGCCGCGGCCTATGTCGTGACCACCTACCGCACCGAGATCACGTCCCTGATCACGGACACGATCGCGGGCTGGGACGCCACCCAGACCTCGAAGAAGATCGAGGCCAACATCGGCCGCGACCTCCAGTTCATCCGCATCAACGGCACGGTGGTGGGCGCACTGGCGGGGCTGCTGATCTACACGGTGAGCAAGGTGGCGGGGGGCTAGAGCGGCCTCAGTGGCCTCGGTGGCCGTGGGGCGACCCGGCTTGGGAGACGAGGGCGCCACGGCCCGCGTCAGCCTGCCTTACGCGTCACGGCGTACGCGGTCCCCGCCATGGCCCCGGCCACGGAGAACACCGCGGGCCAGGCCCCGATCTTCTTCGCGAGCGGGTGCGACCCGGCGAAGGCACCCACGTACGCGGCCGTGAGCCCGGCCGCCGCCTTCCCACCAGCCACCTGCTGCCACTCCCGCGCAGCCACCCCACCCGCCACAGCGAGCACCGCACCCCCGAGCGGCCGCTTCTTGGTCCACCGAGCGACGGCGTACCCACCGACGAGACCGGCGGCGGCGATGACGGGGGAGAGGGTGCGGGGCATGGGTGGCGCCTTTCGCCGGGAGGGTCGAACGTCACTGACTGATCAATATTTGGCCAGGGATGGCCGAATGATCGATGAGTCGACCAAATGGGTTCACTTTATTGGCAACATGTTCGCATGGCTGCCTATAGAGCTGTCTTCGGACACATCGGTGACATCCTTCCCGGCACACACTTCGAGTCGCGTAAGCACGTCAAGGCGGCCGGCCTTCATAAGGAAGAGCAAGCGGGCATCTCGTGGGGGCGGGATGGTGAACACCGCCGTGTTGCCGACGCAATCGTTCTGAACAACGGATACGAGGACGATCGCGACGATTGGGACGAGATCCTCTATACGGGAGCCGGCGGGCGTAATCCCAACACGGGGCGTCAGGAGTCCGACCAGACCTGGGATAACGCAGGGAACGACGGACTCCGAAACAGCGAGTTACTCGGTCACCCCGTGCGAGTGATCAGAGGATCGGAGGGAAACCGTGACTACTCACCTGCGTCTGGTTACCGCTATGACGGGCTGTATCGGCTGACGGATCATGCTGAGGAGACGGGCAGTGCCGGCTTTCGGATCCTCAGGTTCAAGTTGCGTCGGCTGCTGGATGACCAGCAGGAGCTGACCCCGCTTGAACAGCAGGTTGACGACCTCGTTCACGGTGCGGCGCCGCGCAAGACTGCGACGGTTGAGCGCATCGTGCGGGATACGGCAGTTGGGCGCCGTGTGAAGCAGTGGTACGGCCATCGCTGCCAAATCTGCCGCTTGGCGCTGCCTGTAGGCCCCGACGGTAAGAGCTACGCAGAAGGGGCCCACATTCAGGCTCTTGGCCCGGCAGGCGGTCCGGACGTCGAAGGCAACGTGCTCTGCCTGTGCCCCAACTGTCATGTCCGCCTTGACCGTGGGGCCATATACCTGACCGATACCTTCCAGGTTGTTGACCGGTTTTCGACGCCTGAGACGTCCGCGGCAAGCCCGCTATGGATACATCCCGAGCACGACATCAAGGGGCGGTTTGCTCGCGCTCACCGCCGGTTCTGGAAGATCATCGAATCGCTGGAAGAGCGTTGACCCTCTCGCTCTGCTGATGCGCAGTACGGGGCATCTCGGCAGCGAGCTTGCCCCGCACTGCTACGTCTCAGCCCGCCTCGCCCCCGTGGCACTCCCCGTAAGTCCGACCCGATCCGCACCAGCACGCCTCCGTCCGTCCCGGGGGCCAGGGCAGGGCGCGGCCGCGGGCTGCCAGGGTTGTTGCGTACTGGGGGAGGAGGTCCGGGTTTGCCGGGGTGGAGGATTCCGAGGCGGCGAAGGCTTCGTAGGAGGGGACCGTGGCCGGGACGATGCCCAGGTTCGGGGTGCCCGACTGGGCGAGTTCGCGGAGGGAGGCCTCGATGTCCGTGAGGTGGGCGCGGTAGGTGGGGTACTCCGCCTCCAGTTCCGGGTACGCCGCCAGGAGCTCGTCCAGTTCCCGTTCCGGCCAGTGGAGGACCGCCACCGGGAAGGGGCGGGAGAGCGCCGTGCGGTAGGAGCCCAGCTCCGAGCGGAGGCGGGTGATCTCGGCCCGGAGTTCCGCCGGGTCCGACGAGCCCAGGGCCCACAGGCGCTTCGGGTCGTGCAGCTCGTCCAGGGGGACGTCCGCCGTGTGGAGGCGGTCCGCCAGGGTGTCCCACTCGTCGTGCGGCAGGCCCATCGCGCGGCGGACCCGGTGGCGGCCCGACAGGAGGGACTGCACCGCGTAGGGCACCTCGTCGCCCGCCACCAGCAGGCGTGCCGCCTCCGTGAACGTCGCCTCGGCCTCCGCCGGCTCGTCGTGCGCCTCCAGCGTCTCCGCCACGATCTCCCACGGCGCCGGCTCCTCCGGGCGGGCGCGCCGCACGCCCTCGATGATCGCCCGCGCCTCGGCCTCGTGGCCGTACTCCCACAGGTTCGCCGCCTTCAGGGCCCTGATCAGGTGGGGGGCGGTCGGGGACGGGGCCGCGAGCAGGTCGTCGTACAGCGTCGTCGCCCGTTCGCGTTCGCCCGCCAGTTCCAGGTGGGCCGCCGCGCGCAGCAGCAGCGGTTCGCGGTCCTCCGGGTACCGCCCCGCGGTGCGGAGCAGGCGCTCGGCTTCGGTGGTGTGGTCGGCAGGCGTGTTGGGGCGCATGTCGACACCGTACTGCTGTACGGCCCTGGAGAGTTGGCGCTCCAGCGCCTATCGTGCCCGCCGTGCGAGCGAGAGTGCGCGGCCCGGTTCCGGTCGTCGTCCAGACGCGCCGGCGGCGCGGGGCCGTCACCCGCGTCCTGTGGACCTCCGCCGAAGCCCTCGTCACCTGCGGCGTTCTCGTACTCCTGCTGGTCGTGCACCAGCTGTGGTGGACCAATCAGCAGGCCCGCGCCGGGGCGGTCGAGCAGGTGCGCAACCTCGAGCGCCAGTGGGACTCCTCACCTCCGGTCCCGTCATCTTCCGGCGAGTCATCTCCTGGTGAGTCGCCTCCCGGGGAGTCACCTCCCGGTGGCCCGTCCCCAGGTGCGTCGCCAGGAGGCGACTCGGCCTCGGGGGCGTCCCCTGGGCTGTCCTCTCCGGGCGCGTTCCCGTCCGGAGACGCTTCTTCCGGTCGCAACAGCCCCTCCGCCTACGCCGTCCTCCGCATCCCCCGCCTCGGGCTCTCCGTCCCCGTCGCCCCCGGTGTCGGCAAGCGCAGCGTGCTCGACAAGGGCTACGCCGGGCACTACCCCGGCACCGCCCAGCCCGGCCGCACCGGCAACTTCGCACTCGCCGGGCACCGCAACACCCACGGCGAGCCCTTCCGGTACATCAACCGGCTCCAGCCCGGCGACCGGATCACCGTGCGGACCCGCCAGGGCACCCACACCTACCGCGTCGACCGGATCCTGCCGCAGACCTCGCCCCGCGACACCGGCGTCATCGCACCCGTGCCCCGCTCCCTCTACAAGCCGTCCTACGGGTACGACCGGCCCGGCGCCTACCTCACCCTCACCACCTGCACGCCCGAGTACACCTCCACCTACCGGCTGGTCGTCTGGGCCAGGCTCGTCGTCGGCCCCTAGCCGTCAGGCCCAGCCGTCGGTCCCTGGCCGTCAGCCTTTAGCCGCCGGTTCCTAGCCGTCAGCCCCTGGCCGCCGCCAGGGTGACCGCCGCCCCCGCGAGGCCCAGCGCCGCCGACGCGACCAGCGCCGTGTCCGGGCCCGCCGTCGACAGGGCCAGGGCGAGCGCCACGCCCGCCGACGAGCCGATGTAGCGGGCGGTGTTGTTCGCGCCGGAGCCCATCGCGGCCCGTTCCGGCGGTACGGAGTCGACGGCGAGGCGGGGCAGGGCGGCGTTCAGCAGGCCGCTGCCTGCCCCCGCGACCAGCAGGCCGACGAGCAGGCGCGGCCAGTCCGCCGTGCCCTCCACCGCACCGAACAGGACGAGCACCCCCGCCGTCGACAGGACGAAGCCCAGGGCCAGCTGGTACGCGGCCGGGATCCGGCCCGCGAGCCGCCGGACCTGGAGCGCCACCATGAACGCGGTGCCCGACCAGAACAGGAACAGCCACGCCGTCGTCAGCGGCGCCATGCCGGTGCCTCGCTGGAGCAGCGCCGGCAGCACGCTGAAGAAGCCGATCACGGCGAGGCCCGTGAACAGCGCGCCCGCCGTCGCCGCCCGGAACGCCGGCCGCCGGAACAGCGCCAGGTCGATCATCGGCGCCGCGCCGCGCCGCTCGACCAGCGCGAAGGCCGCCGTCAGCGCCACCGCGGCGAGCAGCAGCAGGCCCACGGACGGGCGCAGCCAGCCGTCCCTGCCCAGGGTCAGCGCGGTGAGGAGGGCAGCCAGGGCGAGCCCGAGGGTGAGCGCGCCGGCCAGGTCGGGCCGCCCCGCGCGCGGGGCGCGTGACTCGGCGAGGGTACGGGCGCCGAACGCGGCCACGAGCAGGGTGCCCGCCGCCAGTGCCTCGTACGTCCACCGCCAGCCGGCCAGCCCGCCCAGCCCGCCCGCGAGCAGCGGACCGAGCGCGATGCCCGCGCTCACGAACGCGCCCCACACCCCGGTGGCCCTGATCCTGGCCGCGCCGCCGGGATGGGCGTGGGCGATCAGCCCGAGGCTCGCGGCGAGCACGGCGGCGCTCGCCGCTCCCTGGGCGATACGGGCGAGGGTGAAGGTGAGCGTGGAACCGGCGAGGCCGCCGAGAGCGGTGGTGAGGCCGAGGCCGAGGGTGCCGAGGAGGAAGACCCGGCGCCGCCCGTGGTCGTCGGCGAGGCTGCCGGCGACGAGGAGGACGACGGCGAGGCCGAGCGGGGTGCCGTTGAGCAGCCATGCCTGCGCGGAGGCGGGGGTGCCGAAGGCTCGGGCCAGGGCGGGCAGGTCGAGCATCGGCGCCGTGTAGTTCATCAGCGCGAGCGTGGTGGCGGCGCTGGTGACGGCGAGCGTCGCGCCGGGGCGACCTGCCTCGGGACGACCCGCCCCGGGACGACCTGACCCGGGGCCGGGCCTTTTCCCTGCGGCCGGCCCTGCCCCTGCGCCCTCAGCAGCGGCATTCGTGGCGTCGGTGGCGTCAGCGGGGCCCGTGGCGTCAGCAGGGCCGGTGGCGTCGGTGGCGGCCTTGGGCATAGCGGGACCTCGGCTTCGGTGAGTCCGCGGAGGTGCGGAGGGTTCGTTCACTGAACCTTGCATGCGGGTCACCGTAACAGCTCAGGTTCATTCATTGAACCCATCCCGCTACACTCGTCCCCATGGCCCTCGGCAAGGACTACGCGAACCAGCACTGCTCCATCGCCCGCGCCCTCGAAGTCGTCGGCGAGCGGTGGACCCTCCTCGTCGTGCGCGACGCCTTCTACGGCGTCCGCCGCTACAACGACTTCCTCGTCCACCTCGGCGCCCCCCGTGCCGTCCTCGCCGCCCGCCTCCAGGCCCTCGTCGACGTCGGCGTCCTGGACAAGCGCCGCTACCAGGAATCGCCGCCGCGCGACGAGTACGTGCTGACCGAGCGCGGCATCGGCCTCTGGCCCGTCCTGCGCGCCCTCGGGCTCTGGGGCCGCGAGGCGCTGCCCGACACGCTGCCGATGCGGTCCTTCCACCACGTCGACTGCGGCGGCGAACTCGGCCCGTGCAACGAGTGCCCGACCTGCGGGATCACCGTCCGCCCCGGCGACATCGAGATGCGGCCCGGTGCCGGTCTCGACCCCGACCCGGCCGATCCGGTCAGCCGCGCCCTGCTGAAGCCCCGCCGGCTGCTCGCCCCGCTGGAACTCTCGCCACCCGAGAACCGTCGTGTATAACGAACGGAACGGATGCGATCGGTGAAAGGAGGATGAGATGCTCGGCGACCTGGTCCTGCGTGTCCTCGCGCCGCTGCTCGTCCTCCTCGCCGTCGCCGACCTGCTTCTCTCCGACGGAGCCGGTCTCTCCACCACCGTCGCCGTCGCCGCGACCGCCTTCCTCTGCGCCCTCGTCGGCGGCGCCCGTACGGCTCTGCCCGTACCGCCCACCCGGGTGCGCACCGCCCTCCGCGACCGCGCCCGGCGCACCGCCTTCCTGCCGCAACGCGACCCCGACGCCTCGGGCCGCCGCAGGCCCAGGGCACCCGGCCGTCCCCTCCTGACGGCCGCGTAGGGGTCCCGAGCACCTCCGTACGAGTCACGGGTCACGAGTCCTGCGTGCGACTCGTACCAGTCGTACGAGTCGCACGCACGAGTCCTCGGTACGAGTCCTCGGTACGAGTCCTCGGTACGACTCCTCCACGCGGTTCCGTCCTGCCGAAATCCGCTTCCTTCCCGGCACGACGAGACCCCACGGAGGGCTCCCATGTCCGTTTTCGCTTCCCTGGTCGAGCAGCTCGCCGACCTGCTCCAGCCGCTCTTCGCCACCGCCTCCACCGCCGCCGCCATCGTCCTGTTCACGATGGCCGTACGGCTCGCCGTCCACCCGCTCTCCCGGGCCGCCGCGCGCGGTCAGAAGGCCCGCACCCGGCTCGCCCCGCAGCTCGCCGAGCTGCGCAGGAAGCACGCCAAGAACCCCGAGCGGCTGCAGAAGGCCGTGATGGAGCTGCACGCGAAGGAGAAGGTCTCGCCGTTCGCGGGCTGCCTGCCCAGCCTGCTCCAGGCGCCCGCCTTCTTCCTGATGTTCCACCTGTTCTCCAGCGGGCGGATGGCCGGTCACAGCCTCTTCGCCGCCCCGCTCGGCGACCACTACGCCGACGCCCTCGCCCACGGCGGGGTGTTCGGCCCGGCCGGCCTGGTCTACCTCGCCCTGTTCGCGCTCGTCGCCGCCGTCGCCACGTACAACTACGTGCGGACCAAGCGGCAGCAGCAGGCGGCGCCGGCGGTCGCCGACCCCGGCCAGCCGGGCGCCGCGCTCGCCGCCGGCATGGCCCGCTGGCTGCCGCTGCTCTCCTTCGCGACCCTGATCT
The DNA here is from genome assembly GCF_042722475.1 of Streptomyces sp. NPDC127092. Classification (NCBI taxonomy): domain Bacteria; kingdom Bacillati; phylum Actinomycetota; class Actinomycetes; order Kitasatosporales; family Streptomycetaceae; genus Streptomyces; species Streptomyces sp. NPDC127092. Next base: position 54,536 of record NZ_JBHXFE010000009.1, on the reverse strand, counting down.
CGGTCGCCGTCGTGCCGCTGGCCGCCGCGCTCTACATCGTCACCAGCACCACCTGGAGCGCGGTCGAGCGGGCCTTCCTCTACCGCGACATGCCCGCCGCGGGAGCCCTGGCGGCGACCGTCTAGCGGCGCCCGCGCGGACCCGGGTTACTCGCGCGTAAGGGTCCAGGGTGTGAACGGGGTCTTGCAGAGTGCCCTTTTCTCTTGGAGGATCGACCAATCCTCCGATGGCCGCACTCCATCGGCCGGGGCACTCCAAGGCCCGCTCCACGGGCCACCTCGACCAGAGGAGAAGACCATGAAGCTGCTGCGTGTCGGCCCGGCCGGGGCCGAGCGGCCTGCCCTCGTCGACCAGGACGGGACGCTGCGCGACCTGTCCGCGCTGGTCGACGACATCGACGGCACCCTGCTCGCCGACGGCTCGGCGCTCGACCGGATCCGCGCCGCGCTCGGCGCGGGCGTGCTGCCCGCCATCGACCCGGCCGGCCTGCGGATCGGCCCGCCGCTCGCCCGCATCGGCAAGGTCGTGTGCATCGGGCTGAACTACCACGGTCACGCCGCCGAGGTGGGAGCCGCCGTACCGGAGGAGCCGGTCGTCTTCCTCAAAGCCGCCGACACCGTCGTCGGGCCCGACGACACCGTGCTCGTACCGCGCGGCTCGGTGAAGACCGACTGGGAGGTCGAGCTGGCGGTCGTCATCGGCCGCACCGCCCGCTACCTGGAGACGGACGAGGAGGCGCTCGCCCACGTCGCCGGATACGCGGTCGCCCACGACGTCTCCGAGCGCGAGTTCCAGATCGAGCGCGGCGGCACCTGGGACAAGGGCAAGAACTGCGAGACCTTCAACCCGCTCGGTCCGTGGCTGGTCACCGCCGACGAGATCCCCGACCCGCAGGACCTCGGCCTCAGGCTGTGGGTCAACGGCGAGCTGAAGCAGGAGGGCCACACCTCCGACCAGATCTTCACCGTCGCCCAGGTGGTCCGCTACGTCAGCCGCTTCATGACCCTGTACCCCGGCGACGTCATCAACACCGGTACGCCCGCCGGCGTCGCCATGGGCCAGCCCGAGCCCAAGCCGTACCTGCGCGCGGGCGACGTCGTCGAGCTGGAGGTCGAGGGGCTCGGACGCCAGCGCCAGGAGCTGAAGAGCGCCTGACACCCGGGAGGGCGTGAGGCGCCGGGTTCGGCGTGAGCGCCGGGTTCGCCGTGAGGCGTTCGGGCGGAGGCGTTGGGGCGCAGACGTTCGGCGTGAGACGTTCGGGCGATGCGTCCCGCGCCGCGCGCGTGGGGCGTCGCCTCCCGTGGCGGCGCTCTGCATATTTCCGCATATGCGTACAAAAGGAACGAATCGTCACCGCCATCGCCACCGCCATCGCCGTCATCCTTCGGTCGCCGCCGCGGCGGCGCTGACCGTCGCCGGCTCCGTCGTCCTCACCGGAGCCCTCGCGGCCACCGCCGCCTTCGCCGACCGCCTCCCCGGCGGCCTCGGCCCGTGCATCCCCGGTACGCCGCCGTGCCCCACCCCGTATCCGGACATCGACAACAAGGACGTCGTCGGCCGCGACAACAACATCAACGTCTTCGTCGGCGGCGACTTCCTCGTGCGCGAGGCGGCGGCCGAGGCCGAGGGCAAGGTCGTGGTGCTCGGAGCCTTCGACCAGAAGAAGCGGGCCGGTGTCTCGCAGGTCTACAACGTCGGCGTCGCGGGCGTCGGCTCGCGCGTCCCGCCCGACAACGGCACCGACTTCCTCACCGCCGGCGGCGACGTCACCGTCGCCACCGGCCAGCGCCTGCTCGCCGAGGAGGGCACGGTGCACGGAGTCGTACGGTACGGGGGCACGCTCACCGGCACGGTCAGCCCCAAGGCGGTCGCCGACCCCAGGGCGGCCGCCCCGTACACGGGCCTGCGCGACAGGCTCACCGTCGCCTCCCGCTGCTACGCGTACGTCGAAGGCAGACCGCGCACCGCGACCGGCACGGCCGTCAACAAGGACTACGAGACCGTCTTCACCGGCGACGGGAAGTCCGCGCTGCAGGTGTTCCACGTCGACTTCGACCTGGAGTCGAAGGCCGGCGGTTCGCAGGGTCTGCGCTTCACCGGCATCCCGAAGGACGCGACCGTCCTCGTCAACGTCCTCGGCGCGGACCGGACGATCGACACCTACGTCAACGGCTTCCAGGCCGGGCTGCGCGAGCGGCTGCTGTGGAACTTCCCCGACGCGACGGACGTGCTCTTCGAGGGCAGCGGCCAGTTCGAGGGAAGCGTGCTGGTCGCGGACCGGACCAGCGTGTCGACCGTGACCATGCCGGGCATGAACGGGCGCTTCTACACGAGCGGTTCGCTCACGCACGCCTCAAGGGTCGGCGGAGGCGGTGGGCAGGAGCTGCACGCGTATCCGTTCGACGGCGACCTGCCGAAGTGCGACGAGACGGGCCCGACGCCGACGCCGACCCCGGATCCCACTCCCACTCCGAGCCCGACCCCGACCCCGACGGACTCGGGCGGGACGGACGGCGGGACGGCGGACGGCGGGGCGACCGACGGTGGCACGACCGATGGCGGGACCACGGACGGCGGGGCAACGGACGGTGGGAACACCGACGGGGGCGGGACCGACGGTGGGTCGGCGGACGGTGGGTCGGCGGACGGTGGTTCGGCCGATGGCGGTTCGACAGACGGTGGCGCCTCCGACGGCGGTCTCGACTCCGGCGGTTCCACCTCCGGCGGCCACACCTCCGGAGGATCCACTTCCGGCGGACACACCACCGGGGGCCACTCCACCGGCGGCACCACCTCCGGTGGTCACTCCACCGGCGGCAGCGCCTCCGGCGGCCACTCCGGCTCCGCCACCGGTGGTGGTGAACTCCCCGACACCGGTTCCGGATCCGCCACCGGCAGGATCGTCATGGGCGCCGCCGCCGTGGGACTCGCCGCCGTCGGCGGCGGGCTCGTCGCCGTTACCCGGCGCCGCCGCCGTACGAACTGAGCAGGCGCTCCAGGCCGAGGACGACCAGCGCGTGGTCCTCGGCCTGCGGGAGGCCCGAGACCGTGACCGAGCCGATGACCCCCGCGCCCTCGACGGCGATCGGGAACGAACCGCCGTGCGCGGCGAAGCGGTCGGGGTCCAGGCGCGAGGAGTCCTCGAACGTCGTGCCCTTGGCACGGAACCGGGCGCCGACGAGCAACGAGCTCACGCCGTACCGCTCGACGACCCGCCGCTTGCGGTCGATCCAGACGTCGTTGTCCGCGCTGGAGCCGGGCAGCGCGCAGTGGAAGAGCTGCTGGGCCCCGCGCCGTACGTCGATGGCGACCGGGGCGTTCCGCTCCCGCGCGAGTCCGACGAGGATCGTGCCGAGCGTCCAGGCGTCCTCGTATGTGAAGTGAGGGAGGACGAGCCGGGCCTCCTGTGCCGCGAGTTCCCCGACGGAGTCGGGGCGCGCGGGGTTCGGGGTCGCGGCGTTCGGGGTCGCGGGGTGCGGGGTCGTGGGGGCCGGGGTCACAGGGCCACCGCGCTTCCCTCGCGGGCGGACTTCCTCGCCGCCTCCAGGACGTCGAGCGCGGCGGCGGCCTCGTACGCCGTGACCGGGTTCTCGCCGGTGCCGCGGAGGGCGGCGGCGACGGCCGCGTAATACGACGGGTAGTCGCCGGGCAGGGTCTCCACGGGCGTGCCGCCGCCGGTCAGCGGCGACTCGCCCGAACCGAGGCGGCCCCAAGACTCCTCCGGCTCGACGCCCCAGACGGCGCCGGGCTCGGGGCGCAGGCCCTCGCGCAGCGCGGCCTCCTGCGGGTCGAGACCGTACTTCACGTAGCCGGCCTTCCGGCCCAGGACGCGGAAGCGGGGGCCGAGCTGGGCGGCGGTGGCGCTCATCCAGAGGTGCGAGTGCACGCCGTTCGCGTGGGTGATCGCGATGAACGTGTCGTCGTCGGCCTCGGCGCCCGCGCGGCGCACGTCGGACTCGGCGTACACGCGGACGGCCGGTCCGAAGAGGACGAGGGCCTGGTCGACGACGTGGCTGCCGAGGTCGTAGAGCAGCCCGCCGATCTCCTCCGGCGCACCGGACTCGCGCCAGCCGCCCTTGAGGGCCGGACGCCAGCGCTCGAAGCGGGACTCGAAGCGCTGGACCTCGCCGAGGGCGTCGTCGGCGAGGAGCGCGCGCAGGGTGCGGAAGTCGTTGTCCCAGCGGCGGTTCTGGAAGACGGAGAGCAGCAGTCCGCGCTCGTCGGCGAGGGCGGCGAGACCGCGCGCCTCGGCGGCGGTGCCGGCGAGCGGCTTGTCCACGACGACGGGCAGCCCCGCCTTCAGGGCGGCGGTGGCGACGGGGACGTGGGTCTTGTTGGGCGAGGCGACCACGACGAGGTCGAGCTCGGCGGCCCGGGCGATGAGCTCGTCGGGGGTGCCGACGACCCGCACGCCCGGGTGCTCGGCGCGGGCCTGGGCGGCGCGCTCGGGGTTGCCGGTGCTGACCGTGTCCAGGACGAGGTCGGGGGAGGCGGCGATCAGCGGGGCGTGGAAGACGGACCCGGCCAGGCCGTAGCCGACGAGGCCGACGCGGAGCGGCTGGGCGGTGGGGGAGCTCATGGGCATGGGACCACTTTGGCAACGCTGTTGCTAAAGTGCAAGCGACAGGCACAATGGCCTGGTGAACAGGGACAACGGGAGCGCCGGCGCGGATGACGGAGCGGGCGCGCGCGAGAGTGCGGACGCGGGCGCGAGCCGCGGGCCCGGCAGAGGGAGCGGCAGCAGGAGCGGAAGCAGCAGCACGAGCGGGAGCGTGGGCGCGGGCGGCGGCGGGGCCAACCTGCCCGCGCTGCGCAGCCACAACGCCGCGCTCGTGCTGGACCTGCTGCGGACCGCGGGCGAGGCCGGCATCAGCCGCCTCGAACTGGCCGCCCGGACCGGCCTCACCCCGCAGGCCGTCAGCAAGATCACCGCACGGCTGCGGGCCGAGGGCCTCGCGGCGGAGGCCGGCCGGCGCGCGTCGACCGGCGGCAAGCCGGCGACCGTGCTGCGGCTCGTCCCGGCGGCGGCGTACGCGATCGGGCTGCACCTCGACCGCGACGAGCTCACCGCCGTCCTCCTCGACCTCGCGGGCGAGCGCGTCGCCGTCCGCCGCGCCCCGCTCGACCTGGGCGCGGGCGCCGAACCGGTCCTCTCGGCGGCCCAGGCGGAGATCGCGGCGCTGCTGGCGGCGGGGCGGACCGGCTCGCGAGCCGGAGCGGGAGGCGACTCGGGAGCCGGGGAGGGAGGCGACTCGGGAGCCGGCGCTGACGGCGCGCCCGATGCGCCCGGCGCACCCGATGCACCCGGTGCGCCCGGCGCTCCGGACGTCCCAAGTGGACCGGGTACGCCCGCCCCCACCGTCCCCACCGCCCCCACCGTCCCCACCGTCCCCACCACCCCCGACATCCTCGGCGTCGGCGTCGCCATGCCTGGGCCGCTGGACCATCTCGCCGGGACGCCCGGCCGTGTCACCGGATTTCCCGAGTGGGACGGGTTCCCGCTGCGCGAAGAGCTGGAGCGGCGGCTCGGGCTGCCCGTCGTGCTCGACAAGGACACGAACGCCGCCGCCCTCGGTCTCGCCCTGCGCCCCGACGCGCCCGGGTCCTTCGCGTACGTCCATCTCGGTACGGGTCTCGGTGCGGGGCTCGTTCTCGGCGGTGCGGTGCTGCGCGGGGGCAGGACCGGCGCCGGCGAACTGGGGCACCAGACCGTCCAGCTCGACGGCCCTCCCTGCGACTGCGGCGGGCGCGGCTGTCTTGAGGCGCTGTGCCTGGCGGCGCTCGCGCGCGGCGATCTCGCGGAGGCCGCACGGGTGCTCGGTACCGGCGCCGCGAACCTGGTGCGGCTGCTCGACATCGACCGCGTCCTGCTCGGCGGCCGTGCGGTGCTCGCCGCGCCCGACGCCTTCGCGCGCGGCGCCCGCGAGGTCCTGGCCGCCCTGGCCCTCCCGACACCCGTCGACGTCGTCGGCCCTCGCGACACCGTGGCGGAGGGCGCGGCCCACCTGATCCTCGCCCCCGTCTTCGGGAAGTAGAGATCCGCCCCCGTCACCAACTCTTCCGAAAATAGGCTGATCGGGCGGAATGTGGGCCTCGCTCCGGCCCCGCGCCGCGTCACTCGCCGGACCCCCGTCCGTGCCATGGCAAGGTCGCGGGCGATACGTACGTCCGCGAGCAGCAAAGGCCCCGCCACCATGCGACCGCGCAGCACCGCCCTCGCCCTCGCCGTTCTGGCCGCGGCTGCGGCCACGGCCACGGCCGCCGCGGTCGCCGTCCTCCCGGTGGAAGCGGCGGCACACGCTCCCCGAACGGCACACGCGGCGGCGCACGACCGCGTGCCCGGCCCCGTCGCGTTGCCCTCGTGCGGGACGGCGGGCGCCGCCGACTTCCCGCTGGAGACGCGGATCCACGGCGGGCCGGAGGACTATCCGGCCGGCGGTGGCTTCCGGACCTGGCAGCTGGACCTCACCAACACGACGGCCGCGGCCTGCCGTGACATCCATCCGGTGCTCGTCCTCACCGACCGGGACCGGGCGCTGCGGCCCTCGCAGATCCGGGCCGAGTTCTACGACGCGCAGGCGCGGCTCTGGCGGCCCGTCGCCTTCGAGGAGACCGACCAGGCGGAGAACGTCGGCGTGTTCGACGCGCCGGCGCTGTCCACCGCCGTGCCGCCCTTCGCCGGGTTCGCGGTGCCCGCGGGCCGTACCCTCACCGTGCCCGTACGGCTCGCTTTCGGTGCCGACACCGCGCCCGACGCGGTCGTCGTCAACGCCGCCGTCGTCCAGAAGCGCGGCGACGACGGCGACTGGGTCGGGGAGTCGGGCGACTACCGGCTGACCATCGGCCCGGCCGACCCGGACGCCGAGGCCTCCCCGGGCGTGGACCCCGGCACCGGCCGCACCACGGACCCGTCGGCGCCCGCGTCCTCCGCCGGTCCCGGCGACCCGGAGAATCCCGAACTCGCCCGTACGGGACGGGACTCGGCCCTGCGTCTGGCCCCGATCTCGGCCGGCCTGCTCGCGGCGGGCGGTGCGCTGACGTTCCTGGCGTGGCGGCGGCGGTCACGACGGCACCCGTAGGCCACGCTCCGTACACCGCCCCGTTCACTCCGGTCTGCGACGATCAACGGATGAGGAACGTGACGAACGTGAGGAAGCAGCCCGGGGCGGCCGGCCGGCCCGGCCCCGGCCAGCCGGGCGCGCCCATCCGCTCCGGCATCCCCGAACACGGCCGCATCCCGAAGTACTACGCGGTGAAGGCCGAAGTCGCCGAGCTGATCGACCAGTTGGGCGAGGGCGGGCTGCTGCCCACGGAGCGCGACCTGGCCGTCCGCTACGAGGTGTCGCGCGAGACCGTCCGCCAGGCCCTGCGCGAGCTGCTGCTCGAAGGGCGGCTCCGCCGGCAGGGCCGGGGCACCGTGGTCGCCGGACCCAAGCTGGAGCAGCCGCTGTCGCTGGCCAGCTACACCGAGGGCGTGCGCCGCCAGGGCCGCACCCCGGGCCGTAGCCTCATCTCCCTCGACCGTTTCCCCTGCCCGGAGGCCCTCGCGCCCGAGGTCGGCGTGGCGGTCGGCGAGCCCGTCTGGCACATGGAGCGGGTGCTGCTCGCCGACGACGAGCGGGTCGGCCTGGAGAGCACGTACGTCTCCGAGGCCCGCGCCCCGCGTCTCGACACCGACTTCGACCCGGACTCCTCCTTCTACGCCTATCTCCACGACCGGCTCGGCATCTCCTTCGGCGACGCCGACGAGCGGATCGAGACCGTCCTCGCGACCCCGCGCGAGGCGCTCCTCATCGGCACCCCGCCCGCCCTGCCCATGCTGCTGATCCAGCGCGTCTCGCGGGACACCGCAGGCCACCCCCTGGAGCGCGTGCGCACGCTCTACCGCGGTGACCGGTTCAGCTTCACCGCCCACCTCGGACGACAGGAACAGCCGCAGGAACAGCCGTAGGGCCAGCCGCAGGAACGGCCGCAGAGGCAGCCGTAGGAACAGCCACAAGGGCAGCCGCAGGAACATCCACAGGAACATCCGCAGGAATAGTCCCCCTGCGCCCCATTCACCCCACCCCCCGACATCACGAAAACATAACGGGTCTAGTCCAAGCTTGTCGGTCCGTTCACCGTCCCGTCGCCGTCCCGACCGGCCCGGGTCACCCGTCGCCCCGACCGTGAACGGCATGAAGGTGATCGTCGTAGGAGCCGGCGTGGTGGGCACCATGCACGCCTGGCAGGCAGTCGAACGCGGCCATGAGGTCGTCCACATCGAGCGCGAGGCGGAGGCGCGCGGCGCCTCGCTGCGCAACTTCGGCCAGATCTGGGTCAGCGGGCGGGCGGGTGGAGCGGAGCTCGACACCGCCCTGCGCGCCCGCGAGCTGTGGGAGGGCATCGGTGCCCGGGTCCCCGGGCTCGGTTTCCGGGCCATCGGCTCCCTCACCCCCGTGCGCGGCGAGCTCGAACTCGCCGTCGCCGAGGCCGCCGTGGGCCGTGCCGACGCCGCCGCCCGCGGCTACAAGCTGCTCACCCCGGACGAGGCCCGCGCCGTCAACCCGGCGCTCCGCGGCGCGTTCGACGCCGCCCTGTGGTGCGAGCGCGACGCCGCCGTCGAACCGCGCACCGCCCAACTCGCCCTCCGTGAGGCCCTGCTGGCCTCCGGCCGCTACACCTTCCTGCCCGGCCGGGAGGTGCGGGAGGTCGTCGACGCCAGGGAGAAGGGGCGTGCCGCCGTCCGCGACGACCGCGGCGACGTCCACGGCGGCGACGCCGTCGTCCTGTGCACCGGCGCCTGGCTGTCCGGCCTGGTCCGCGAGCTCGCCGGCGAGATACCGGTGCGCCGGGTGCGGCTCCAGATGATGCAGACCGACCCGCTCGGCGAGCCGCTCACCACCTCCGTCGCCGACGCCGACTCCTTCCGCTACTACCCGGCCTACGCCTCGAAGGCCCTCGACGCCCTCAACGCGGGCCAGGCGCAGGACCCGACGGCCGCCGCCCACAAGATGCAGCTGCTCATGGTGCAGCGCCTCGACGGCGGGCTGACCATCGGCGACACCCACGAGTACGAGCACCCCTTCGCCTTCGACACCCTCGAAGACCCCTACGAGCACCTCACGCGCGTGGTCGAGTCCCTCCTCGGCCGCCCGCTCCCGCGCGTCCGGCGGCGCTGGGCCGGCGTGTACGCGCAGTGCACCGACACCACCCGGGTCGTCCACCGCCAGCAGGTGCGCGACGGCGTGTGGCTGGTGACCGGACCCGGCGGACGCGGCATGACCTGCTCGCCCGCCATCGCCGAGACCACCGCGAACGAACTGGGCTGGTAACCATGAGCACTCACCCCCACTCCCACGGCAAGCACGGCCTCGTCGTCCTCGACATGGCCGGCACCACCGTCGCCGACGGCGGCCTCGTCGAGCAGGCCTTCACGGCCGCCGCCGAACGCCTCGGCGAGGACCCCGCCACGATGATCGACCACGTCCGCGCCACCATGGGCGAGTCCAAGATCTCCGTCTTCCGCCACCTCTTCGGCGGCGACGAGAGCCGGGCCCAGCAGGCCAACACCGCCTTCGAGGACGCTTACGGAGAGCTGGTCGCCGCGGGCAGGATCGCCCCGGTCCCCGGCGCCGCCGAGGCCGTCGCCGAGCTGAAGGACCAGGGCCGCACGGTCGTCCTCACCACCGGCTTCGCCCGGCCCACCCAGGACGCCATCCTCGACGCCCTCGGCTGGCGCGGGCTCGTCGGCCTCACCCTCTGCCCGGCCGACGCGGGCGGCCGCGGCCGCCCGTACCCGGACATGGTGCTCGCCGCCTTCCTGCGCACCGGCGCCGTCGACGACGTCCGCCAGGTCGTGGTCGCCGGGGACACCTCGTACGACATGCTCAGCGGCGTCCGTTCCGGCGCCGGGATCGTCGCCGGCGTGCTGACCGGCGCCCACGGAGAGGCCGCGCTCAAGGAGCACGGCGCCACCGACGTCCTGCCCTCGGTCGCCGGACTGCCCTCCCTGATACGGCGCTACGAGGAGCGCGGGGCATGACCGGCGGGCTCAGCGGCATCCGTTTCGACGGCGTCTCCGTCGCGTACCACGGCCACACCGTCCTCGACTCGCTCGACCTGACCGTCGAACCCGGCGAGGTGATGGCCCTGCTCGGGCCCTCCGGCTCCGGCAAGACCACCGCCCTGCGCGCCGTCGCCGGCTTCGTCCGGCCGGTTTCCGGGCGGGTGTTCATCGGCGGCCGCGACGTCACCGGCCTCCCGCCGCACAAGCGGGGCATCGGCATGGTCGTCCAGCAGTACGCCCTCTTCCCGCACATGCGGGTCGAGGACAACGTCGCCTTCGGACTGAAGGCGCGGAAGGCCCCCAAGGACGGGATCCCCGCACGGGTCGCCGAGGCGCTGGAGATGACCGGCATGGCGGCCTACGCCAGGCGCTACCCGCGCGAGCTGTCCGGCGGCCAGCAGCAGCGCGTCGCCATCGCCCGCGCCCTCGCCATCCGCCCGAACGTGCTCCTCCTCGACGAGCCGCTGTCCGCGCTCGACGCCCAGCTGCGCTCCGGCATGCTCGCCGAACTCGCCCGGCTGCACCGCGAACTGCCCGAGGTCTCCGTCCTGTACGTGACCCACGACCAGGTCGAGGCGCTCACCCTCGCCGACCGGATCGCCGTCATGGACCGGGCCAGGCTCCAGGACTGCGGCACCCCGCAGCAGCTGTACCGGCGGCCCCGCACCGAGTTCACCGCCTCCTTCGTCGGCAACGCCAACCTGCTGCCCGTCACCGTCGGCGCGGACGGGGTCAGCCTCGACGGCACCGCCCTCGACGTGCCGGTCGCCGCCGGCGTCGCACCGGGCGCCACCGCCACCCTGTGCGTACGGCCCCACCTGGTCGGCCTGGGCCCCGGCCCCAACGCCCTCACCGGCCGGATCGCCGAGGTCCAGTGGCGCGGCGCCACCCACCGCCTGTACGTGGACGTCGGCTCCGGGCGGCACCGCGTGAAGGCGGACGTGCGCGAGCTGCGCGAGACGCCGGCGCTCGGCGACGAGGTGACGCTGCACTTCGCACGGGAGGACGCGGTGCTGCTCGGCGCGGGGGTGGGCGCGTGACCGGCACCCTCGCCCCGCCCGCCGAACGCCGGCCGGCCGGCCCGGCCGCGCCCGCGCCCGGGCGCCCGGAGCGGCGCCCGGTGCCCGCCTGGCTGTGGGCCGCGCCGCCGGTGCTCGCGCTCGCCGTGGTCTTCCTCTACCCGCTGGCCCTGGTCGTCAGGGAGTCCCTGGCGCCCGGCGCGTACGGCGAGGTCTTCGCCTCCGCGTCCTTCCGGGACGCGCTGGTCACCACCGTGTGGCTCGCCGCGGCGGCCACCGCCGGCTGTCTCGTCCTCGGCTTCGTGCTGGCCCTCGTCATCGCCTTCGTGCCCTTCCCGGGCGGCCGCGCGGTCGCGAAGTCCATCGACGTCTTCCTCTCCTTCCCGTCCTTCCTGATCACGCTCGCCCTGCTGTTCGTCTACGGCACGGTCGGCATGGCCAACGGGGTGTGGACGGACGTCACGGGAGCCGCCGAGGGGCCCTTCCGGTTCCTGACCACGCCGTGGGGCGTGCTGCTCGCCGAGATCACGTACTTCACGCCGTTCGTGATGCGACCGCTGCTGGCCGCCTTCTCCCAGCTGGACACCGCCCAGCTGGAGGTGGCCTCCTCGCTCGGCGCCCGGCCGCTGCGGATCGTGCGCCGGGTGATCCTGCCCGAGGCGCTGCCCGCGCTCGCCGCCGGCGGCAGCCTCGTCCTGGTGATGTGCCTGAACGAGTTCGGGATCGTGCTCTTCACCGGGGCCAAGGGCGTCACGACCCTGCCGATGCTCGTCTACGGCAAGGCCATCCTCGAGTCCGACTACGCGGCGGCCTGCGTCGTCGCCGTCGTCAACGTGGTGATCTCCGTGAGTCTCTACGGGCTGTACCGCCTGCTCGTCGCCCGTACGACCGGTGGCCGGGCCACCGGCGACCGCGCGAGGAGTGCCGGGCCGGCCGGCCGCCGCACCGCCGCCCGCCGGACCCGCACCGCGGGCGGCGCTCCGGAAGGGAGCCGTCTCCGTGCTCGTGCATAGCCGCGCCGGGCGCTGGGGCGCCTGGGCCGTGTTCGCGGTCCTCTTCGTGCCCCTCTTCGCCCTGCCCCTCCTCGTGATCCTCGCCGCCTCCTTCTCCACCCACTGGTCCGGCGCCTTCCCCTCCGGTCCCACCACCGAGCACTACGCGGCGGCCGTGCGCGGCGAATCCCTCCAGGCCCTCACCACCAGTCTGGTCACCGCGCTCGCCGCGAGCCTGCTCGCGCTCACCGCCGGCACCTGGGCCGCGCTCGCCGCGTCCGCGCTGCGCGAGCGGGGCCGCCGGGTGCTCGACGCGCTGTTCGTGCTGCCGGTCGCGGTGCCCTCGGTGGTCGTCGGACTCGCCGTCCTGGTCGCCTTCTCGCAGCCGCCGCTGCTCCTGAACGGCACGCGCTGGATCGTGATCCTCGCGCACACCGTTCTTGTCACGGCGTTCGCCTACCAGTCGGTTTCGGCCGCCATCCTGCGTCTGGACCCGATGTACGAGCAGGCGGCGGCCAGCCTGGGCGCCCGCCCCTCGTACGTCCTGCTCCGGGTGCGGCTGCCGCTCCTGCTGCCGTCGCTGAACGCGGCGGCGGGGCTCTGCTTCGCCCTGTCCATGGGGGAGCTGAGCGCCACCATGATGCTCTACCCGCCGGACTGGCTGCCGCTGCCCGTGCTCGTCTTCACGGCCACCGACCGCGGTTCGCTCTTCACGGGCTCGGCCCTCGCCGTGGTCCTCATGACGGCGACGCTGATCGTGCTCCTCGCCGTCTCCCGCATCCGCACCAAAGCCTCGTACCGCTAGCAACCCCCCCCGTACCGCTAGGAGAGAACGACGTCATGCGCACCACGTCCGTGTACCTCAAGCCGATCGCGGCCGTCACCGGCAGCCTCGCCCTCGCCGCCTCCCTCACCGCCTGCGGCGGCTCCTCCGCCGCCTCCGAGGAGAAGACCGTCACCGTCTACAGCGCCGACGGCCTCAAGGGCGAGGCGGGCGACGGCTGGTACGACAAGGTCTTCGCCGACTTCGAGAAGCAGACCGGCATCAAGGTGAAGTACGTCGAGGGCGGCTCCGGCGAGATGGTGCAGCGCGCCGCCCGCGAGAAGAGCAACACCCAGGCCGACGTCATCGTCACCCTGCCGCCGTTCATCCAGCAGGCCGACTCCAAGGGCCTGCTCCAGGCGTACACCCCGCAGGGCGCCGACATGGTCAGCGGCGCCGACAAGGCCGACAACGGCAAGTGGATCGCCGTCGTCAACAACTTCTTCGGCTTCGTCCACAACAAGAAGGAACTGCCCACCGCGCCCACCACCTGGGAGGAGCTGCTGGACGGCAGGTTCAAGAACAAGCTGCAGTACTCCACCCCGGGCGTCGCCGGCGACGGTACCGCCGTGGTCATCAAGGCCATGCACGACTTCGGCGGCAAGGAGCCGGCGATGGAGTACCTGAAGAAGCTCCAGGCCAACAACGTCGGCCCGTCCTCCTCCACCTCCAAGCTCGCCCCGAAGGTCGACAAGGGCGAGATCCTGGTCGCCAACGGCGACGTCCAGATGAACTTCGCCCAGTCCAAGTCCATGCCGAACCTGGGGATCTGGTTTCCCGCGAAGCAGGGCGGCAGGCCCACCACCTTCGCCCTGCCGTACGCCGCGGGCCTGGTGAACAAGGCCCCGCACAGCGAGAACGGCAAGAAGCTGCTCGACTTCATGCTGAGCGAGCAGGCGCAGCGCGAGGTCAGCTCCGTCGGCGGCGGCTTCACCGTCCGCAAGGACGTCAGGGCCACCGACGCCAACGCCATCGAGCTGGCCCGGCTGATGAGCGGCGTCGAGGTCTTCGAGCCGGACTGGGCCGACATCGACAAGAACCTCGCCTCGTACGTGGACGCGTGGAAGTCCGCCACCGGCAGCTGAGAGTTCACCGCACGTCCCTTCCGTCCCGCCGAAGTATCGCGAAAAGATAACGGGTACGGACCAAAGTCCGCACCGGCCCAACGCCCCTGTCACCACAGGGGCGTTGGCATGCCCCCTCACCCACGGAGGACTCCAGAGATGCCGCTCACCGGCATATCGCGCCGCACCGTGCTCGCCGCCGGCGGCGCCACCGCCGCCCTCGCCGCCACCGGCATGGTCACCGCCCCCACCGCCCGCGCGGCCACCGCCGCACCGACGCTCCCCGACGGCACCAGCCAGGACAAGGTGCTCGTCGTCGGCATGGACGGCCTGCGCCACGACCGCATCGACGCCGCCAAGGCCCCGAACCTCAAGTCCCTGATGGCCAACGGCACCTACGGCCTCTCGCTGCTCTACGCCAACCCCATGGCCGCCACCTCCTCGGGCCCCGGCTGGTCGACCATCTCCACCGGCGTGTGGCCCGACAAGCACGGCGTGAAGGACAACACCTTCACCGGCCGCAACTACGGCACCTACCCCGGCTTCCTCGCCCGCCTGAACCAGGTCCGCCCCGCGCTCTCCCTCTTCGCCGCCGTCGACTGGCCCGAGCTCGACACCTACGGCACGGTCACCTCCGGCGCCGACGCGAAGGTGGTCTACAACAACAACTACGCGGTCAACGACCTCCTGATCACCGACATCACCGAGGACGTCCTGCGCAACCAGAACCCCGACGTCCTCTTCGTCTACTTCGGCGAGACCGACGAGGTGGGCCACAACTCCGGCGCCATGAGCCAGGCCTACCTCGACGCCATCGACGTCCAGGACGGCTACCTCGGCCGGCTGCTCACCGCGATCAAGGCCCGCCCGTCCTACGCCTCCGAGCGCTGGACCGTCATCGTCGCCACCGACCACGGCCACCTCGACGGCGGCGGCCACGGCGGCTCCTCCGTCGAGGAGCGCCGCACCTTCGTCCTGGCCCAGGGTCCCGGCATCGCCGCCGGCGCCCGCCCGATCGACACCCGGCTCGTCGACGTGGCCGCCACCGTCTTCCGCCAGCTCGGCATCACCCCCGACCCGGCGTGGGGCCTGGACGGCAAGCCGGTCCAGGACCGCTCCGCCGACCCCTTCGACGCGCTGTACGGCTCCCTCTCCGGCCGCGTCGACGAGACCGGCATCCCGGCCGGCGTCCTCGGCTTCACCCACACCGCGCCCAGCGGCTGGTCCGTCATCAACAACGCGATGGGCGCGGGCGGCATGACCGAGTGGCGCGGCTGGTCCTTCGCCACCGACGAGTTCTGGTCCCGCACCCAGCGCGACCAGTCCCGCGAGCTCAACGTCCGCTCGCGCGGCGTCTTCGCCGTCGCCGACTCCGACGAGTGGGCCGACAAGACCTTCTCGGGCACGTACGACTCGACCCTGGTCACCCCGGCGTACGCGGTCTCCGGCGCCTCCCGCGTGACCCTGGACTTCACGACCTTCTACCGCCAGGAGGGCAGCCAGACCGCCCAGATCCTCGCGAGCTTCAACGGCGGTACGCCGACCGTCGTCAAGAGCTACACGTCCGACGTCGTCTCGAAGCCCCAGTCGGTCACGGTGAACGTGCCCGCCGGTGCCTCGAACGTCAGCTTCCGCTTCCGCTACACCGGCTCCAACAACTGGTACTGGGTGATCGACGGGGTCAGGATCAGCACTTCCTGACCTAGGCTGGGGGCGTCGCCACAGCGTCGTTGCGTCGCCCCCAGCACACCGTCCTTCACGCACGGCAGGAGTCCCGCACCCATGGCAGAGCGCAAGCCGATCGAATCCTGGCTCACCGACATGGACGGCGTCCTCATCCACGAGGGCGTGCCGATCCCCGGTGCCGACGCGTTCATCACGAAGCTGCGGGACACCGGCAAGCCCTTCCTCGTCCTCACCAACAACTCCATCTACACGGCCCGGGACCTGCACGCCCGGCTCGCGCGCATGGGCCTGAACGTGCCCGTGGAGAACATCTGGACGTCGGCGCTGGCCACCGCCAAGTTCCTCGACGACCAGCGCCCGGGCGGCACCGCGTACGTCATCGGCGAGGCCGGCCTCACCACCGCCCTCCACGACATCGGCTACGTGCTCACCGACCACGACCCCGACTACGTGGTCCTGGGCGAGACCCGCACGTACTCCTTCGAGGCGATGACCAAGGCGGTCCGCCTCATCAACGCCGGCGCCCGCTTCATCTGCACCAACCCCGACGAGACCGGCCCGTCCCTGGAAGGCCCGCTGCCCGCCACCGGCTCGGTGGCCGCGCTGATCACCAAGGCGACCGGCAAGGAGCCGTACTTCGCGGGCAAGCCCAACCCGCTGATGATGCGCACCGGCCTCAACGCCATCGGCGCCCACTCCGAGACCAGTGCCATGATCGGCGACCGGATGGACACCGACATCCTGGCCGGCCTGGAGGCGGGCATGCAGACCTTCCTCGTGCTCACCGGTCTGACCACCGAGGCGGAGATCGACCGCTTCCCGTTCCGCCCGTCGAAGGTCGTGAAGTCGATCGCGGACCTCGTCGACCGCGTCTGAAACCGCAGGTGAGGGCCACGGTCGGCGCCCTGCGGATGCGAACGGACCCGAACCGGGTGACCCTGCCAGTACCAGGAGGTCACCATGCGTTCAGGTCCCATCGCTCTCCGTGCCGCAGGCGCGGCCGTGGCTCTGGTGCTCGCGCCCACGGCGGGCACCGCCCTCGCCCATGACGGCGTCCAGGCCACCGTCACCCCGGCCACCGCCGCGCCCGGCGCCGACGTCGACCTGCGCGTCACGGGCTGCAAGGGCACGACCGGCGCCGCCAGGTCCCAGGCGTTCGTCGCGGACGCCGAGCTCACCGGCCGGGACGGCGGCAAGCACCCGCTCTCCGGCGACACGACCCTGAAGTCGGGACTCGAGGACGGCACGTACAAGGTCAGCGTGACCTGCGACGGCCACGACCACCACGACGTCGGCAGCGTCCATGTCCGGCGCCACCACGAGCCGACCCACAAGCCCGCCCACCACCCGTCCCCGGTCGCCCCGGTCCGCGCGGGCGGCGGCGGCACGGCCGCCTTCGCCGCGCCCGCGGCGCCCGGCGTCGCCCAGACGGCGGACGAGGCGGGCCTCGGCACCCCGTACACCCTCCTGGGTCTCGGCATGGCCGCCGTCGCCGCGGTCGCCGTGGCCGTCCGCAGCGCCCGGCGCCGGGGCGGCGCGGGCCAGGGCACGGACTGACCCGGTGTCCTCTGGGCGCGCCCTGACCGGGACGGCCTGGGCCGTGCTGGTGCTCGGACTGTGGGTGTGGGGGAGGGACGCCGGCGAGGCGCCCCTCGGCAGCTCCGCGCCGACCACCGGCGACATCGCCGCCGTCGGCCGCCCGCTCGGCGCGCCGCTGCCGCCGGAGCACGCCCCGATGAGGGCCGCCGAGCCGCGCCGGGTGGAGATCCCGTCGCTCGGGATCTCCGCGCCCGTGGTGCCGCGCGGCCTGGACGAGGACGGGGCGGTCGACCCGCCGCCGTACGAGATGCCGCACACCGTCGGCTGGTACGGCTCCGGCACCGCCCCCGGAGCCCCCGGGGCCGCGCTCCTGGTCGGCCACGTCGACACCGAGACCCGCCCGGCCGTCTTCTACGGCCTGAGCTCGGTGCGGCCCGGCGCGGCGGTGACCGTGACCCGTTCGGACGGAAGCGTCGCGGAATTCACGATCGACGACGTCCAGGTCCTGCCCAGGGACGGTTTCGACGCCCGGAAGGCGTACGGTCCGCGCGTCCCGGGCCGCTCCGAGCTGCGGCTGATCACCTGCGGAGGCAGCTTCGACCGGGAGGCGGGCGCGTACACGGCGAACGTGGTCGTCTCGGCGTATCTGACCGGCGCGCGCGGCGGGGCGACGGGGGAGTGACCGGGAGCCGGCCGACGGGGCGGGAACCGCCGGCCGCCGGCCGGTCCGGTCCTCGACCGCGGGCTCACGGACCGCGGGAGAAGCCCGGAGCCGCCGCGGGAGGTCGGGGTTCCGCACACTGTAGAGGAAACGGGAAGACGACCGAGACCCTTCACCTGATGGTGAAGGGCCTCGGCCTTCGCGTGCGCCGCCAGGGACTCGAACCCCGGACCCGCTGATTAAGAGTCAGCTGCTCTAACCAACTGAGCTAGCGGCGCCTGCTGACCTGCATAACTTTACAGCACGCCCGAGGGTGCTCCCGACCATTTCCTGTCCCGATCATGCTCCGCCCGGCCTGTCGGATGGTCGTATTGAGCCTTCGATCCGTCAAAATGCGATTTGTCCAGACAGTTGAGACGATGGCGCCCGTGCAGGAGCGCGAAAAGATCTTGACGAGTGTGGAGGGGAACGCATGAGTGTGCCGGTCTTCGAAGAAATCGAGCCAGCGGCGGACTGCGGCTGCCCGGGCTGCGCCCAGCGCCGCCGCGACCTCGCCCTGGGACTCCCGGTCCGGGCGGGCGGTCACCCGGCCGCGCACGGAGCCCGTCGCGCCCTGGTCCTGATGACGGCCGCGGGCGTGGTCCTGGGCGGCGGTACGGGCGTGGCCGGAGCGCTGCCCGCGGACCCCGCGGCGGACTCGGCGGGGGGCGCGGGGGCAGGCGGGCTCCGCACCGGACCGGACCCCGAGACCCCGCAGGGCGGCCGGGGCCCGCTGCACGGCGCGCCCGGCCCCGGCTCGGCGCCCTCGCCCGACGCCACCCCGCCGACCAGTCAGATCTCCGTGGAGTCCCTGCGGAAGAGCACCCGGGCCGAGATCATCAACCGGGCCAAGACCTGGGTCACGGCGGGCGTCCCGTACTCGATGGAGCGCTACTGGGGCGACGGCTACCGGCAGGACTGCTCCGGCTACATCTCCATGGCCTGGAACCTGCGGTCCAACGAGTGGACCGGCAGCCTCGACCGCTTCGCCGACCGGATCGACCGCACCGAACTCCAGCCCGGCGACATCCTGCTCTTCCACAACCCCGCCAACCCCACCCGCGGCTCGCACGTGACGATCTTCGGCGGCTGGACCGACTACACCCACACTTCCTACATCGCGTACGAGCAGACCAAGCCGCGCACGCGGAAGCAGGCCACGCCGCTCGCCTACTGGGAGAACTCCGACCGCTACCTCGCCTACCGCTACAAGGGCGTGATCAGCGGCGGCGGCGGGACCGGGAGCGCCGGCTCCGGAGCGGTGGCGACGCCGTACCCCGGCTCGGCGAAGTTCGGACCCGGTGCGAACAACGCGTACGTCACGCAGCTCGGGAAGCTGCTGGTCGCGCGCGGCGGCAAGAAGTACTACAGCCGGGGTCCGGGCCCGCGCTGGGGCGAGGCGGACCGGCGGGCGACCCAGGCCTTCCAGCGGGCCCAGGGCTGGAAGGGCAGGGAGGCGGACGGACTGCCGGGGCCGCAGACGTGGGCGCTGCTCGTGAGCGGGCAGGGCAGGGACATCGGCGGTTCGAGTGGTTCGGGCGGGTCGAGCGCATCTGCGAGCGGGTTCCCCGGGCGTGGCTACTTCCGTCCGGGCCAATCCAACGCATATGTGGAGAAGCTGGGCAAACAACTGGTGAAGCGGGGCTTCGGCAGGCACTACGTGTCGGGCCCCGGTCCGCGGTGGACGGAGGCGGACCGCCGCAACGTCGAGGCCTTCCAGCGGGCCCAGGGCTGGCGCGGCGGCGCGGCCGACGGCTACCCGGGTCCGGAGACCTGGCGGCGCCTTTTCCGATGACCCCGAGAACATGAGGTGACCGAATGACGGCATCGACCCCGACCCCGCCGGACTCCGGCCCGGCCGCCAGCCGCGACGCGGCCCGCACCGCCCGCCGCCTCACCGACGGCCGCCTACGCCCGCCCGCCCCACCGGGCCCGACACCGGCCTCTGTTTCGGCTTCTGCGCAGGCTTCTGCGTCGGCCCCCGCGCCGGCCTCTGCGTCTGGGCCTGGGGCTGGGGCTGCGTCTGGGCCTGCGTCTGGGCATGCGTCGACTTCTGCGTCGGGGCCTGCGCCGGGGTCTGCCACGGTGCCGCCGGGCGACGCGGGCGCACAGGCCGGTGCGGGGTCGCGGCCTGACGCCGTGGGCGGGAGCGGACGGGGTGGGGCGTCGTCGTCGTCGCCGTCGTCGCCCGCGCTGTCGTCGCCGTCGGGCGACGCGGGCGGGCGGGGTGCGCTGGGTACACCCGTCGCGCCGGTCGCGCCGGGTACGGCGGCTGCGCCGGGTGCGACGGGAACAGCGGCTGGGCCGGCCGGGCCGGGTACTGCTGTCGCACCGGCTCCTCAGACTGCACGGGTCGCACAGACTGGTCCGGTCTCACCGGGTGTGCCGGTCGCGGCGGGGCGCGCCGCGCCGCCGTCGGGCGCCGAGCGGCCGGCCGCCGGCGCGCCGTCGTCCACCGCTACGGCGCCGGACGACAAGGGTGTGCCGGGGACCACAGGGACGGGCGGCACGCCGGGAATCCCCGGGACGACGGGCGGCACGGGGAACCCGGCCGCGAACCCGGCCGCGCCGGTGACGCGGGGCGCGCAGAAGGCTCCCGGCACACCCGCCGCACCGACCGCACCAGCGGCGTCGGCCACACCGACCCCACCGACTGGACCGGCCGCACCGACCGCACCGACCGCACCCGCCACACCGGCCGCCCCGGGCGCGGTTGCCACCTCCTCCAGACCGGCTCCCCCTCCTACCGGTGACGGCGCGTCAAGTTCGCCCGCTCCGGCCAAGGCCGGCGGTCCCGCCTCACCTCAGGGCGCGACCTCCACCGGCACCGAAGGTGCTGCGGCCTCGCCGCAGCCGAGGCAGTCGCCGCCGTCCGGCCGTACGGCCCCGGCGCAGCCGGCGCCTTCCGCCCGGCGGGATCCGGCCCCGGCGCCCGCCCCCAAGGCGGGTGAGGGGGTGGACCTCGGGTGGATCACCGGGGGCCGGGTGAAGGCCCTCGCCGTGCCCGTCGCGGCCAACGCGCAGGAGACGGCGACCCGGAGCGGCAGCAACACCAGCTCCAACGGCACCAGCTCCAACGGCACCAGCTCCACCAGCACCAGCAGCAACGGCAACAGCAGCGCCGGCGCCGCCGCCCGGCGGCGGACCGTCATCGGGAACGAGAGCACCGGGTCCATCCCGGTGCACCTGCTCTTCCGCGACGAGCCGGCGGAACCCACGGCCGTGGACGACGGCGGGCCCGACACCGTTCCCGTGCCCAAGACCGCCGCGCCCCCGAAGGACGGCGACGGCAAGACCGGCAGCGGTGCCAAGGCCGCCAACGGCGCCGGCAAGAGCAAGGCCGCCATCCCCGGGCCGACCCGTTCCGCCGCGAAGTCCTCGCCCGCCCGGCCCGCGCCCACCGCCGATCCCCAGCTGGTCGAGCGGTCAGGGCCGGTGCTGCCGGGGTGGGTCGGCGTGGCCGGGGGAGTGCTCGCGCTCGTGGGGTGCGCGGCGGTCGTGTGGTGGACGGGCGCCGTCCCCGCGGAGGCCGCGCGGATGCTCCGCCTGCCCTCGCGGCCGTACGAGGGCATCCACCTCGGCCAGTGGGCGCTGCTCGCGCTCGGCGTGCTCGCCGCCCTCTTCTTCCTCGGCGGCCTCGGCCGCGGCCGGGTCGGTTACGCCCTGGTCCTGACCCTCTTCGGCGACTACCGCGGCACCGTCCGCCGCACCGGCCTGCTCTGGGTGAGCCCGCTCCTGCTGCGCCGCCGGGTGGACGTACGGCTGCGGCACTGGCGCAGCGAGCCGCTGCCCGCGGTGGACGCGAAGGGCACGGCGCTGGACGTGGTCGTCCTGGTGGTGTGGCGGATCCGGGACACCGTGCGGGCGGCCCTCGGGGTCGACCGGCACGAGGAGTACCTGCGGGAGCAGGTCGAGGCGGCGATGGCCCGGGTGCTCTCGCAGCTTCCGGCGGACGCGTTCCACGAGGACGCGCCGACCCTGCGCGACGCGGAGGCGGTCGGCGAGGCGCTGACCCGGATGCTGTCCGCGGAGTGCGCGCCGGTCGGCATCGACGTGTTCTCGGCGCAGCCGACGCGCATCGAGTACGCGCCCGAAGTGGCGGCGGCGATGCAGCGCCGCCGGATCGCGGCGATCGACGCCAAGCACCGGGACAGCGTCCTCACCTCGGTCGTGGACGCGGTGGACGACGTGGTCCACCGGCTGACCTCCCGTGGTCTGGTGGAGCTCGACGACTACGAGCGGAAGGCGCTGGTGAAGGACCTGACGGTGGCGTTCTACACCGGCCGTGCGGCTCCGGCGGAGGGCGCCTGACGCGCCGGCCCCCGCCTTGCCGTTGGTATGGACATGGCCAACTTCCCTCCCTACTTTGGAACTTGGTCTAGACCGGAATCACCGACCTCGCACGCGTGCAGCACAGCCCACGGAACTCCCCCACGTTCTCCTGGAGCGACAGCATGCGCAAAAAGACACAGAGAAGGGCGGGAGCGGCGGCCGTGACGCTCGGCGTCGCGGCGGCCTCCCTCCTCGCCACCACCAGCGCGAGCAGCCACGGCTACACCGACTCGCCGATCAGCCGCCAGAAGCTCTGCGCCAACCGCACCGTGAGCAACTGCGGCGACATCCAGTGGGAGCCGCAGTCGGTCGAGGGCCCCAAGGGCTTCCCGGCCGCCGGGCCCGCCGACGGGCGGATATGCGCCGGCGGGAACACCCGGTTCGCGCAGCTCGACGACCCCCGCGGCGGTGCCTGGCCCACCACCCGGGTCACGGCCGGCCAGAGCTACAGCTTCCGCTGGCAGTTCACCGCCCGCCACGCGACCACGGACTTCCGCTACTACATCACCAAGAACGGCTGGACCGGGAGCAAGACCCTGACCCGGGCCGACCTCGACACCCAGCCCTTCCTGGTCGTCCCCTACAGCAACCAGCAGCCGCCCTCGACCCTCTCGCACTCGGGGACCCTTCCGGCGGGCAAGACCGGCCGCCACCTGATCCTCGCCGTGTGGACGATCGCGGACACCGGGAACGCCTTCTACGCGTGCTCGGACGTCCAGTTCTAGGGCCGGTTCCCGTTCCGGCACCCGATCCGGGTCCGGGGCCCGCATCGGGCGTTCAGTTCTGACGGGGCGTCAGCTACCATCCCGCCGCATGGGTACGCAGACCGTCGCGGAGCTCGTACGGCGCCAGTGGGGCGACCACAGGACCGGACTGAGGGACGAGCACACCACCCTCACCCACCACCAGGTCGCCTCCGGCGCCGCCGCGCGGGCGGCCCTGCTCACGGAGCTGATGCCCCACCGGCCGGGGCGCGAGCCGCACCTCGGCCTGCTGCTCGACAACACACCGGAGTACCCGCTCTGGCTCGGCGCGGCGGCCCTCGCGGGGGCCGCCGTCGCCGGGATCAACCCCACCCGCCGCGGCGCCGAACTCGCCCGCGACATCCGGCACACCGACTGCCGGATCCTGGTCACCCAGCGGGCCCACCTGCCGCTCCTCGACGGGCTCCCGCTGCCCGGCCTCCGCGTGCTCGTCACCGACACCGACGCCTACCGCGACCTGCTGGCGCCCTACGGGACGGCCACGCCCGACGACACCTTCCTGCGGCCCGCCCGCCCCGACAGCCGGCTGCTCCTCGCCTTCACCTCCGGATCCACCGGCGCGCCCAAGGCGGCCGTGTGCTCCCAGGGCCGGCTCGCCGCCGCGGGCGCATCCCTCGTCTCCCACTTCGGGATACGGGAGGACGACACCCACTACGTCTGCATGCCGATGTTCCACGGCAACGCCGTGATCGCCGACTGGGCGCCCGCCCTCGCCGCCGGCGCCGGGATCGCGCTGCGCGCCCGCTTCTCCGCCTCCCGCTTCCTACCCGACGTACGCCGCTTCGGCGCCACCTACTTCACCTACGTCGGCCGCGCCGTCCAGTACCTCCTCGCCACGCCCGCCACGCCCCACGACCGCGACCACCGCCTCCGGCTCGGCTTCGGCACGGAGGCCGGGGCGGTCGACGCGGCCCGCTTCGAGGCGCGCTTCGGCGCGCGGCTCGTCGAGGGATACGGCTCCTCCGAGGGCGGCGCGGCGATCCGGCGGACGCCCGGCACGCCGGCCGGGGCCGTCGGGCGGGCCGCGCCCGGCGACGACCTGGCCGTGCTCGACCCGGCCACCCTCCGCGAGTGCCCGCCGGCCCGCTTCTCGCCCTCCGGCGTCCTCCTCAACGCCGACGAGGCCGTCGGCGAACTCGTCAACCGGGGCCGGAGCTCCTTTGAGGGCTACTGGCGCAACCCGGAGGCCGAGGCCGCCCGGCTGCGCGACGGCGTCTACTGGACGGGCGACCTCTTCTACCGCGACGCCGAGGGCTTCCTCTACTTCGCGGGCCGCACCGACGACCGGCTGCGCGTCGACAGCGAAAACCTCGCCGCCGCGATGATCGAGAACATCCTGGCCCGCTGGGAGCGGGCGGCGGGCGTCGCGGTCTACGCGGTACCCGACCCGGTCTCCGGCGACCGGGTGATGGCGGCGGTCGCGATGCGCGACGGCGCCGGTTTCGACCCCCGCGCCTTCGCGGACTTCCTCGCGGCCCAGGCGGACCTCGGCACCAAGATGCCTCCGACGTACGTGAGGGTCGTCCCCGAGCTCCCGCTCACCGCGACCAACAAGATCCACCGGGTCGCCCTGCGCCGTACCGCGCTCGCCACGGCCGACCCCGTCTGGTGGCGCCCGGCGCCCGCCGCCCCGTACGAATTCCTGACGCCGGCAGCCCGCGCCCGCCTCCGCGAGGAGTACGCCCGCCAGGGCCGGCCCTTCCCCGGGGACGGCCCCCCGGGGTAGTGCTGGGTCTACCCCGGGACACCCCCGAGACCCATGGCCCCGGGCCCCCGCCCGGGCCTAGCGTGATCGTCATGCAGCCCCGCCACCCCCGTACCGCCTGGCAGGCCCTCGCCCGGCCGCTCGGCCTTCCGCGCACCCTCTGGCCCTGGCGCGCCGTCGGATACCTCGCGACCGGCGCGGCCGGCGGCGCCGTCCTCCTCGGCGTCCTCATCCTCCTCGCGGGGTTCTCCCTGCTGCTCGTCGGGCTTCCCCTGCTGCTGCTCACCGGGGTCGCGGCCGGCGCGGTCGAGCGGTGGCGGCTGCGGCTCGTCGAGCTCGACCCGGCGCCCGACCCGCACCGGGTGCCCGAGGCCCCCGGGCTCGCCGCCTGGCTGCGGCTGCGGGCGCGCGAACAGGCCACCTGGAGGGAACTCGGATACACCGTGCTCCACGCCACCGTCCTGTGGCCGCTCGACCTGGTCGTGCTCGCCGTCGGACTCGGCCTGCCCGCCGCCCTCGTGAGCGCCCCGCTCCAGCTCGCCGCCGACGGGCACGAGGCGAAGGTGGTCAAGGCCTACCTGGTCACCTCGTACCCCCAGGCCTTCGCCGCCGCCTTCCTCGGCCTGCTGCTCCTGCTGCTCCTCCTCTACCCGCTGACCGGGTACGCCGGGGCCCGCGCCGCCCTCGCCCGCGCCCTCCTCGCGCCGCGCGAGGCCGAGCTGCGGCAGCGGATCGGCGAGGTCACCGCCTCCCGCGCGCGGCTCGCCGCCGCCTTCGAGGCCGAGCGGCGCCGGATCGAGCGGGACCTCCACGACGGCGCCCAGCAGCGGCTCGTCGCCCTCACGATGACCCTCGGCCTCGCCCGCTACGACGCCCCGCCGGGGCCGCTCGCCGAGCAGCTGGCCAAGGCCCACGCGGAGGCCGGCCAGGTGCTGACCGAGCTGCGCGAGCTCATCCACGGCATCCATCCTCAGGTCCTCGTGGACTACGGCCTCGGCGCCGCCCTCGCCGACGCCGCCGACCGCGCCTCCACTCCCGTGGACACCTCCGGGATCGACGCCGGCCTGCCACGACTGCCCGCGCCCGCCGAGAACGCCGGCTACTTCACGGCCCGCGAGGCCCTCGCCAACATCGACCGGCACAGCGGCGCCCGCCGCGCCCGGCTCACCGCCGTCCACGCCGACGGGGTGCTGCGGCTCACGGTCGAGGACGACGGGCGCGGCGGCGCCGATCCCGCCCGGGGCAGCGGACTCACCGGACTCGCCGACCGGCTGGCCGTCCTCGATGGCACACTGACGATCACGAGCCCGCCCGGCGGGCCGACCCTCCTACGAGTGGAGATCCCGTGCCGTCCGCTGCCCCGGAGTCCCGAACGCTCCGCATCGTCCTCGCCGAGGACGGCGTCCTCCTCCGCGAAGGACTGATCGGCCTCCTGGCACGTTTCGGCCACGAGGTGGTCGCCGCGGTCGGCGACGCCGACGCCCTGCTCACCGCCGTCGCCGCGCACGACCCGGACGTCGTCGTCACCGACGTACGGATGCCGCCCGGCTTCCAGGACGAGGGCCTGCGGGCCGCGGTCGCCCTGCGCGCCGAGCGCCCGTCGCTGCCGGTCCTGGTGCTCAGCCAGTACGTGCAGCGCTCGTACGCAGCCGATCTCCTGGACACGGGCGACGGCACCGGCGTCGGCTATCTGCTCAAGGACCGGGTGGGGCAGGTGGAGGAGTTCGTCGACGCCCTCGCCCGGGTCGCGGCCGGCGGCACGGTCGTCGACCCGGAGGTCGTACGGCAGCTGCTGCGCCGCCACCGCGACCCGCTCGAGGCGCTGACCCCGCGCGAGCGGGAGGTCCTGGCCCTGGTCGCGGAGGGCCACTCCAACGCGGCGGTCGCCCGCCGCCTCGTCGTCACGGAGGCGGCCGTCGGCAAGCACATCGGCAACATCCTGGCCAAGCTGGACCTGCCGCCGGCCGAGGACACCCACCGCCGGGTCCTCGCCGTCCTCGCCTACCTGCAGGCGTGACCGCGGGCGGGAAACAAGGAAGCCCCTCGCTTTCGCGAGGGGCTTCCTCTGTCTGTGCGCCGCCAGGGACTCGAACCCCGGACCCGCTGATTAAGAGTCAGCTGCTCTAACCAACTGAGCTAGCGGCGCCTGCTGACAGAGAAAATACTACCTGGTCCCGAGGGGTGCTCGTGACCACCCTCGGACCGGGACCCGCTCGGGCCCGTCCGGCCGCCCCGCCCGGGGGTGGCCGGACGTCCTCAGATCGCCAGCGAGAGCACCACCGGAGCCGCTCGCCGGTTCAGCATGTCGGCCGCCGAACGCAGCCGGTGCGCGTGCTCCAGCGGCAGCGAGAGCGCCAGGCAGCCCACGGCCGAGCCCGCCGTCAGCGGCACCGCCGCGCAGACGGTGCCCACCGCGTACTCCTGGAGGTCGAGCACGGGGACGGTCGGCGGCTGGCTGTCCAGCTTGGAGAACAGCACCTTCTCGTTGGTGATCGTCCGGGAGGTCAGCCGGGCGATCTTGTGACGGGAGAGGTGGTCGCGGCGCCCGTTCAGGTCGAGCTGGGTCAGCAGGCACTTGCCGACCGCGCTGGCGTGCGCGGCGGAGCGGAAGTCCACCCACTCGTTGACCTTCGGGGTGCGCGGGCCGTCGGCGAACTGGGTGATCTTCACCTCGCCGTCGATGTAGCGGCTGATGTAGACGGCGGCGCCGACCGAGTCGCGCAGCTCGGTCAGGGTCTCCTGGAGCTTGCGCTCCAGCGCCTCGCGCCGGGTGCTGCCGGAGCCGAGGAGGACCAGGGAGTCGCCGATGACGTAGGCGCCGTCGGAGACCTGCTCCACGTAACCCTCGCGCCTGAGCATGAGGAGCAGGGACGACAGGTGGGCGACGGGCAGGCCGGTCTCCCGTGCGATCTGCACGTCCGTCACGCCGCCGCCGTGTCGTGAGACCGTCTCAAGCACACGCAGGGCGTATTGCACCGAGTGGAACGGCGCGGTGGGCTCGGGCTTCAGCGCCACGGTTTCCCCCTACCAGGTTGTGACCGCAAGCTTCCGTACCACGATAGCCGCCAAGCGCCCGCAACGGGGCGGCTGTTGGCGAGATTGATTCGCTGCTCAGGGGCCCTGTGCTGGGGCTCACCACTCTGGCATATGCCATGGTCAAAGCCCTACCGGAGAGTCTGAGGTCAGCGCCGTGTGCGAGGCCCGCCGCACGGGCGTTCGGGGGCCTTCCGGACGTGAAGATTTTTTCGGCGGAATAAGCGGAGACACCCTCCTGTTGGCTCTCCCGTCGGCCCGGGACCATCTTTTCCCGGCATCACGGAACCCGACAGGAACATTCGTCACTGCGCAGGAAGGCCGTCCACGGTGAGCGACGCGATGCGAGACGCGATTCGAGGAGAGGCGCGCGGCACCGCGCCCGTACCGCTGTCCGTGCTCGACCTGGTCACGGTCGGCCAGGGGCGCACCGCGAGCCAGGCGCTCGCCACCAGCGTGGAGATCAGCAGGCTCGCCGAGCGCCGCGGCTACCACCGGCACTGGGTGGCCGAGCACCACTCCATGCCGGGCGTCGCCTCCTCCTCGCCCGCCGTGATCCTGGCCCACCTGGCCGCCCACACCAGCCGCATCCGGCTGGGCTCCGGCGGCGTGATGCTGCCCAACCACGCCCCGCTGGTGATCGCCGAGCAGTTCGGCACCCTGGAGGCGCTCGCCCCGGGCCGGATCGACCTCGGCCTCGGCCGCGCGCCCGGCACGGACGGGGCGACGGCCGCCGCGCTGAGGCGGACCCCGACGCTCGGCGAGGGAGCCGACGACTTCCCGGAGCAGCTCGCCGAGCTGACCCGCTTCCTGGACGACGCGTTCCCCGACGGCCACCCGTACGCCCGGATCCACGCCGTGCCCGGACCGGTGCAGGGCCCGAAGGGCCGGCCGCCGGTCTGGCTGCTCGGCTCCTCCGGCTTCAGCGCGCGGCTCGCCGGTCTGCTCGGCCTGCCCTTCGCCTTCGCCCACCACTTCTCCGCGCGCAACACGATCCCCGCGCTCGAGCTCTACCGGGACTCCTTCCGGCCCTCGGCGGTGCTCGACGAGCCGTACGCGCTGATCGGCGTCGCCGCGCTCGCCGCCGACGAGGCGAAGGAGGCGTACCGCCAGGTCCTGACCGGAGCCCTGTCGATGCTGCGGCTGCGCACCGGCCGGCCGGGCCTGGTGCCGACGCCCGAGGAGGCGGAGGCGTACGGTTTCAGCCCCGCCGAGCGGGACTTCGTCGACGGCTGGCTGGCGAACATCGTGCACGGCACGGCGGACGAAGTGCGCGACGGCCTGGACGGGTTGCGGAAGCGCACCGGCGCCGACGAGCTGATGATCACGTCCAACGTGCACGGCGGGGAGGCCCGGCTGCGCAGCTACGAGCTGATCGCCGACGCCTACGACCTGCCGGAGCTGTGAAAAAGACGGGGGCTGGTTCACCGGTGAACCAGCCGGCCCCGGAGTCCTAAGGGAGCCTTAAACCGCTCGTCACCTGTGGTGGCGAGCGGTTCCGTTTTGTGCTGCGCGCCTCTGACAAGGGCTTTCTCCCGCCAATTGGTCTAGTCCTCAATCTGGTTCAGACCATTGACGCACTGTTCACACGGCGGATATCACTGCTCCAACTTCCGTACCGCCACCCCTCCCGGAGGCCGCACGTGCACCCCCGCAATCCCCGCAGTCCCCGCAGACCGCTGATCGCCGCACTCCTCAGCTCGGCCCTCGCCGCGGGCGCGCTCGCCGCCACCGCCGGCCTCGGCTCCGCGCAGGCCGCCGACACCGCGACCACGGCCGCGTCCACCGGCGGCGTCAAGATCGCGTACTACGACCAGTGGAGCGTGTACGGGAACGCCTTCTACCCGAAGCACCTCGACCAGCGGGGCATCGCGGCCAAACTGGACGTCATCAACTACTCGTTCGGGAACATCCACCCGACCGACCTCACCTGTTTCGAGGCCAACAAGGCCGCGGGCGACGACGCCAACCCCAACGCCGGTGACGGGGCGGGCGACTCGTACGCCGACTACCAGAAGTCCTTCTCGGCCGCGGACAGCGTCGACGGCGTGGCCGACAAGTGGGACCAGCCGATCGTGGGCGTCTTCAACCAGTTCAAGGAGCTGAAGGCGAAGCACCCCCACCTGAAGATCAACATATCGCTCGGCGGCTGGACCTACTCCAAGTACTTCTCGGACGCGGCCAGGACCGACGCCAGCCGCAAGAAGCTCGTCGCCTCCTGCATCAAGCAGTACATCCAGGGCGACCTGCCGGTCGAGGGCGGCTACGGCGGCCCCGGCACCGCCGCCGGCATCTTCGACGGCATCGACATCGACTGGGAGTACCCCGGCTCGCCCGACGGCCACCTCGGCAACCACTACGCGCCCGAGGACAAGCAGAACTTCACCCTCCTGCTCGCCGAGTTCCGCAAGCAGCTCGACGAGTACGGCGCCGCCCACGGCGGCAAGAAGTACCTGCTGACCGCCGCCCTGCCGGCCGGCCAGGACAAGATCAAGAACATCGAGACGGACAAGATCGGCGCGTACCTCGACTACGCGAACATCATGACGTACGACATGCACGGCGCCTGGGACGGCGACGGGCCGACGTACCACCAGTCCCCGCTCCACTCCGGCACCAACGACCCGACCGACGTCATCAAGCCGGGCACCGAGAAGTACTCGATCGACAACGCCATCGACTCCTGGATCGACGGCAAGCCCGCCTACGGCATCACCGGCGGCTTCCCGGCGAACAAGCTGACGCTCGGCTACGAGTTCTACTACCGCGGCTGGAAGGGCGTGCCGGCCGGCACCACCAACGGCCTCGCCCAGCCCGCCACCGGCGCCTCCGCCGTCCGCCCGGTCAGCCAGCAGGCCGGCATCGCGCACTACAAGGAGCTCGGCGGCATCGTCGACAACCCGGCGACCACCTTCTGGGACGACCAGGCCAAGTCCGCCTACTTCTACAAGGACGGCGAGTTCTTCACCGGTCTCGACCAGCGCACCATCCAGGCCCGCGCCGACTACGCCCACCAGCGCGGTCTCGCCGGCGCGATGATGTACTCGCTGCTCGGCCTGGACGCCAACGCCACGCTCTTCAACCAGATCGTGACCGCGGTCGGCTCGTCCCCGACGAACCCGACGCCGACGCCGACCCAGACCACGGCGACCCCGACCCCGACGGCGACCACCACGAGCCCCACCCCGACCCCCACGCAGACCACCACCCCGCCGACCGGCTGCACCGCCCCGGCGTACGTGGCCGGCACCGTCTACACCGGCGGCTCGGTCGTCTCGCACAAGGGCCGCAAGTGGCTCGCCCAGTGGTGGACCCAGAACGAGGAGCCGGGCACGACCGGCGAGTGGGGCGTCTGGAAGGACCAGGGCGCCTGCTGACCCCCGACTGCCGTAGCACCGCGTGAACCACTGCCCCCGCCCGGAATGTCCCTCCGGCCGGGGGCAGTTCCATGCCCGCCTGCCGGACTCCCGTACGGGAAGGGGCGCGACCGCACGGGAAGGGGCGCGACCGCACGGGAAGAGGCGCGACTAGACGGGAAGGGGCGCGACTACACGGGAAGGGGCGCGACGCCGATCAGTCCGGCGATGCGCTCCGGTGCCACCGGCCGCGAGTAGAGCCAGCCCTGGCCGGTGTCGCAGCCGATCCTGCGCAGCCGCGCGGCCTGCCCCGCGGTCTCCACGCACTCCGCGGTGACCGTCAGCCCGAGCCGGTGGGCGAGCTGCACCAGCGCCTCCACGATCAGCTCGTCGGCCGGGTTGGCGTGCTCCTCGTCCTGGAAGCCGCGCACGAACGATCCGTCCAGCTTCAGGACGGAGACCGGCAGCCGGCTCAGATAGGCGAGGTTCGAGTAGCCGGTGCCGAAGTCGTCGATCGCGATCCGCACGCCCATGTCGCTGAGCGCCTGGAGCGCCTGGAGCGGCCGGCCCGCCGAGCCCATCACCGCCGACTCGGTGAGCTCCAGCTGGAGCAGGTGCGGCGCGAGCCCGGTCTCGGCGAGGATGCCGGCGACGTCGGCGACCAGGTCGGAGTCCCAGACCTGACGCACCGCCACGTTGACGCTGACGAAGATCGGCCGGTCGCCCGGGTGGTCCTTCTGCCACTGCCGGGCCTGGCGGCAGGCGGTGTTCAGCACCCAGCGCCCGAGCTCGACGATGGAGCCGTCCTCCTCGGCGATGCCGACGAACCGATTCGGCGTCAGCGTGCCGAACTGCGGGTGGTTCCAGCGCACCAGCGCCTCCACCCCGCGCACCGCCCCGTCGGCGAGGTCCACGAGCGGCTGGTACTCCAGCGCGAACTCACCGCGCTCCACGGCGGGCCGCAGTGTGGAGGACAGCGCCTGCCGGGTCATGCGGTGGGCGTTGCGCTCCGGGTCGAAGAGCGTCCAGCGGGCCTTGCCGTCGGCCTTGGCCCAGTACAGCGTGGTGTCGGCGGCCTGCATCAGCTGCGTCGCCGTCGAGCCGTGGGCGCGCCGCTCGACCACGCCGATGGACGCGGAGACCGAGAGCCGCTGCCCGGACAGGTCGAAGGGCTCCTGGAGCGAGGTGAGCACGGACTGCGCCAGGTCGGCCAGCTGCTCGGTGCCGACGGAGTCCTCCACCAGGATCGCGAACTCGTCGCCGCCGAGCCGGGCCACGAGGTGGCCGCCGCCGCGCGTGAAGCCGTGTCCGTCGGCGCATTCGGTGAGCCGGCCGGCGACGGCGGCGAGCAGCCGGTCGCCGACCCGGTGGCCGAGGGTGTCGTTGACCGCCTTGAAGCCGTCCAGGTCCAGATAGCAGAGGCCGATCCGCCCTGTTCTGCCATGCCCGTACGACTCGTAGGACCCGTACGACGGATAGGGGTCGTACTCCGGGTCACGGAGGTCCTCGTCGGAGGGGCCCTCGGCGGCGGCGCTCTCCAGGGCGGCGGTCAGGCGCTCGAAGAAGAGGGTGCGGTTGGGCAGCCGGGTGACCGGGTCGTGCATCTGGAGGTGGCGCAGCCGCGCCTGGAGCTCGCGCCGGTCGCTGATGTCGGCGACCGAGAGCAGCACGCGCGGGCTGTCGGGGACGGGCGAGACGGTCACCTCGGCCCACAGCGACTGCCCGTCGGGGTGCTTGAGCCGGCGGGTGCAGCGGAACCGGGAGCGCCGGCCGCGCAGTACCTCGCGGTAGGCGTGCCAGGTGCGGCCGTCGGCGGCGAGGTCGACGAGGTCGGCGGCGGCCTGCCGGCGGAGGGCGGCCGGCTCGGTGCCGAGCAGCGCGGCGAGCGCGTCGTTCGCGGCGACGACGACGCCGTCCCGGTCGACCAGGGCCATCGCGAGCCGGGCGGCGCGGAAGGCGGCGCGGTAGTCGCGGAGTTCCGCGGCGTCGAGGCCGGGTCCGGGGCCGCGTCCGGGTCCGGAGTCGCGTCCGGCCCCGAGTTCGGGTCCGGGGCCGGGATCGAGTGGGGGTGAGTGACGCTCCGTGAGCATCGGCTCCGCCGACGGATGCACCGGTTCTTCGGGGGTTCCGCTCACCGCTCGCTCCCGTAGTGCGTTCGGGCCGTACAGATGTGGTCGGAATGGTCGGCCAGGGAAAGTGTGCCGATCATAGAGGCTGGCCCGGGCGCCATTCCAGCTCCGGGGCCCGCCTGCGGCCTCCGGCGGGCTGTGAGGCTGCCCACCCACGCACCCGGCCGATCGTTTCTGCGCGGGTCTGACACGGGTCGACGGCACCCTGACCGATTGTGACTTTCCGTGAGCTGCCGCGCGTCCGTGTCGCGTCGCCCCGGCGAGTCCCGCTCACCCGACCGGGGCAGCGGAAAGGTGCGAAACATCCCAAACCCGCACAAGGTGGGTGGGGTGTCACGCTTTCCGGAGCCGGAGGTCCACGTGAGGGGTCAGCAGCCACCCGGGGGAGTGCGGCGCTCGCGTCTGCGGGCCGGCGCGGCCGCCTTCACCTCGCTCGCGGCACTCGCCGCGACCGGCCTGGTCGCCGGCCCCGCCGTCGCCGCGCACTCCGCGGGCCCGTGCGCCCTGCCTCGTACCGCCGCCCATCACTCGCTCGGCCTCGACACCTGGAACCGGGCCTATCCGCGGCCCGCCCGCTCGCTCGACGCGGTCATGATCTTCCTGTCCTTCCCGGACTCGGACCCGCTCACCAGCCCGGCCGAGCTGACCGCCGACCACTTCCCGGGCACGGCGGAGTTCTTCGACCGCGCCTCCTACGGCCGGTTCAGCCTGCGCGCGCACCCGCAGACCGCCTGGACGAGGATGCCGCGGGACTCCTCCTCGTACGCGATACGGCGTGACTGGAGCGCCGAGCACCGCGCGGCCTACCTGCGCGACGCGGTCCGGGCGGCCGACGCCTCCGTCGACTTCTCCCGCTACGACATCGTCTACCTGGTCGCCGACCCGGACGCGCCGGGCGTGGACTCCGACGCCACCAAGGTGGTCAACCTGGAGCAACCGCTGGAGGCCGACGGGACGGAGATCGAGCGGATCGTGACGGTCTTCGAGCGGCATCCGCCGGACCGCAACGTGCTCGCCCACGAGACCGGGCACGTCTTCGACCTGCCCGACCTCTACCACCGGCCCACGGACGGCAAGGGCGACTGGGACACCCATGTGGGCGACTGGGACGTCATGGGCAGCCAGTTCGGCCTCGCGCCCGACCTCTTCGCCTGGCACAAGTGGAAGCTGGGCTGGCTCGGCCGCGGCCAGGTGGCCTGCGTCCGCGGCCCCGGCACGCACGTGATCGGCCTGGAGCCGGTCGCCGCCGCGCCCGTGGCCGGCGGCACCCTCGGCACCCGGCTCGCGGTGGTCCGTACGGGCGAGGACAGCGTGCTCGCCGTCGAGGCCCGCTCGGCGACCGGCAACGACGCGGACACCTGCACCGAGGGCGTACTCGTCTACCGGGTCCGCAACCGGGCGGCGTCCGGCGACGGCCCCGTGGAGGTCGTGGACACCCATCCGCGCACCGAGGCCTGCTGGGAGCGCTCGGTCTACCCGCCGCTCGCGGACGCGCCGCTGCGGGAGGGCGAGTCCTTCACCGTGCCCGGCACCGGCGTACGGGTGGAGGTGGCCGAGCGGACCGGTGCGGGCGTGTGGACGGTGCGGATCAGCGGCCCGCAGCCCGTGGGAGCGGCGGAGAGGTCCTGATCGAGGCGCCGCTCCCCGGCACACGAAGAAGCCCCCCGCTTCCGCGAGGGGCTTCTTCCGTCTGTGCGCCGCCAGGGACTCGAACCCCGGACCCGCTGATTAAGAGTCAGCTGCTCTAACCAACTGAGCTAGCGGCGCCTGCTGACGTCGTAGACATTAGCATCCGGATCCGCCGAAGCAAAAATCGATACCCGCACGTCGGCCCGCGAAACCATGCGGACGGCTCGCACGCAGGCCCACAGCAGCACCTCGGGGCCGGGCAGCCAGGGCTTGCGGGTGTCGGGGGCGACCACCCAGCGCGGCCCCTGGGCGTCCGGGCCGGTCGGGGCGAGCGGCGGGACGGTCACCGCGTCGCCCACGCCGTGGCACAGCGGCCGGGGCACGGCGTCGCCCCACTCCTCCCAGTCGAGCAGGGACGGTAAGCGCTGGGCGGTGCCGGGCGCGGCGAAGAGCAGCATCCGGCCCCGGTGCAGGGCGATCGGGCCGGAGCCCGGGCCCTCCGCCCACAGCCGGTCGAGCATCCGGCGCCCGAAGATCGGCTCCACGTTCACCACGTCGAAGGCCGTGCCGCAGGGCAGCGCCGCCGGCGCGGCGGGCCGCTCCTGCCAGACCGCGAGCGTGTGGTCGGGGCGGGCGGTGGCCGAGGCGAGCCAGGCGGCGCCCTCCTCGGTCACCCGCGCGGTCTGGTGCCGCTCCTCGTCCGGGTCCCGCAGGAAGCGGAAGATGTCGTACGGGGTCGTCTCGTCGCGCAGCCACGTCGTCATACGAGAAGATCTACCGGCCGTGACCGTTCCGTTTCAGCGGGTTGCCGGAAACCCGGACAGGACGGGGTCGAGGGGAGTATCTTGCGCCCCGGCATATGCCAGACGGCCAGTCCGGCGGTCTGCCCGCCGAACGGCCCGCCGGGTCACTCGTCCTTGTCGCGCCCGGACGAGCGGATCAGGTCCTGCCCGAACTCGATCATCTTCCGGGCGTAGTCCTCGGTCCACTCGGCCCGCTCCGCCACGGCGGCCGCCGTCAGCCGGTCGAACCGGCGCGGGTCCGCGAGCTGGGCCGCCGCGATCGCCTGGAACTCGATCGCCCGGTCGGTCGCCGCCCGGAACGCCACGGTCAGCTCCGTCGCCCGGGCCAGCAGCTCCCGGGGGTCCTCCATCGACTCCAGGTCGAAGAAGTGCTCCGGGTCGGCGGTCGCCTCGGCAGGCTCGAAGATCAGCGGCGCCGGCCTGACCCGCCGCTGTGCGCTCCGCTCCGCGGATTCCGCCATGGTCCTTCTCCTCCTCGCACACACGCGGCCCGGAAACCCGGGCCACTTCCATTCTCCCGCGCCTGGCAAGACCGCCGGAGGCCCCGTTTCACGGCGTCCAGGTCACTCGCAGCCGGGGGGGTGGGGCGGGCTCACGGCGTCCAGGGCACCCGGTGCTCCGCCAGGTGGGACAGGACCGCGTGGTTCGCCTCCCAGCCGTCGGGGAACTTCACCGTGACGCCCAGCTGGACCGGCTCCGTCGAGGGGTGTTCGTCGAGCAGCTCCGTGACGCCCGCGCGGCAGACGACGACGCAGGCGTGGCGGTGGCGGGAGGCGAGGACGCAGAGGCGGCCCGTCTCCAGGTGGAAGGCGGTGGCGTCCGGGCGGCCGGACAGCGGGTGGAGGACGACCGTGACGTCGTACTCGCGGCCCTGCAGGCGGTTCGCGGTGTCCACCGTCACGCCCGTGACGCCCAGCTCCGTCAGCGCCGCCCGCACGGCCGCCGCCTGGTCGCGGTGGGCCGTGCCTACGGCGATCCGGTCCGCGGTGAGCGGCACGGGATCGGGGGTCGGCTCGCTGATCGTGACGCCGCCCCGGTCCAGGAGCCGGCGCACCACCAGGGCGACGGCGTGGACCGCCTCCGGGTCCGTGCGCGGGGTGTGCCGGGCCGGCAGTTCGAGGAGGCCCCAGCCGGACTCGGCCGCCTCGTCCAGGACCCGGTCCGGGGCCGAGCCGTCCGAGGCCACGCCGAAGGCGAGGCGGCGGTCGCCGGGGCCGGTGCCGGAACGGAACGGCGTGTACGGGTAGAAGGCGTCGGAGACGAGCGGCGCGGCCGAGGCCGGGAGGCGCCAGGACACCGGGAGACGGTGCTGGGGCAGGTCGGGGTTGTGGGCCAGTAGCGTCGAGACGGCGGACGCCGAAGGGTCGTACGACAGGCCCGCCCACTGCTCCGCGCCCACCACGGAGAACGGGTCCAGCTGGCCCGGGTCGCCCACGAACAGCGCCCGCTCGAACAGGCCCGCCACCGCGAGCAGCGCGTCCGAGCGCATCTGGTACGCCTCGTCCACGATGGCGTGCGCCCACGGCTCCACGTTCTTCACGTGCGCCCACTTCGCGGCCGTCGACACGACCACGGGCAGGCCCGCGAGCTCCGCCGCCTTCGCCGATTTCCGTACCTGCTCCAGGTCTTCCAGCGCCTTGTCGTACGGATCGGAGTCGTTGGAGTGCAGCCGGCCGACCGGGAGGTCCGGCTGCTTGTCCGCGATGCGCAGCACCAGGTCGTCCACCTGGGCGTTGGTCTGCGCGACGATCATCAGCGGGCGGCCGGCCTCCGCCAGTTCGAGCGCCGCCCGCACCACCAGCGTCGACTTGCCGGCACCGGGCGGGGAGTCCACGACGACGCCCCTGGCGGTCCCGTGCAGGGTGCTCGCCAGGATGTCGGCGGTCGCCCGCGCGGCTGCCGCGGACGGGTCGAAGTCCGCACGGTCGAAGGTCACAGGATGTCCTCGGAGGTGATGGCGTCGGGAAGTTCGGCGGCGTCGGAGCGCGGGGGCCCGCCATGGGTCCACGGCGTCTCCTCCGGGTCCGGCAGCTTCGCGCCCGGCCGCTGGTCGTGCTCGAACAGCGTCCAGGCGATCCGCTCGCCCTTCTCCGGCACGGAGCCCTCCGCCGGGTCCTTCGAGCGGCCCATCCGGTCCAGGACGCGCAGGACCAGGGCCCCGTCGGGCTCCTGCCCGACGCACTCCGCCGCCTGCGGCTTCCCCTCCAGCGAGCGGTACACCTTCACGCCCTCGCCCAGATGCGGGCGGTCGTCCGTGCGGACCGTGAGCAGCGGGCGGGGGCGGTTCTTCTCGGTGCGCGTCATCGTGACCTCGACGACCTCCGCGACGAACGCCTCGCCCGCGAGCCGCCGTCCCGCCATGACCAGCGGGTCGTCCAGCGCCTCCTGCGCCTCCAGCTGGCCCTGTGCCTGCTCGCGCGCGGCCAGCTTCTGGGCGGCGGTCACGGCGTCGTCCCGG
The DNA here is from genome assembly GCF_042722475.1 of Streptomyces sp. NPDC127092. Taxonomy (NCBI): domain Bacteria; kingdom Bacillati; phylum Actinomycetota; class Actinomycetes; order Kitasatosporales; family Streptomycetaceae; genus Streptomyces; species Streptomyces sp. NPDC127092. Next base: position 16,456 of record NZ_JBHXFE010000009.1, on the reverse strand, counting down.
CGCGGCTGCGGCGGCTCGCCCGCCGCGATCCGGTCGCGCTGGCCGGTGAACGACCAGCGGTCGCGGGTCCACCGGTCGGCGACCCGCGCGCCCTCCGGGAGCTCCCGCAGCAGACCGAGCGCCCGCCACACCGCGTCCCAGGTGGGCTTCAGCTGGGAGGCGACCAGCCGGCGGATCTCCCGCTCGGCCCGGGTCAGCGCGGCCAGGCCGTCCTCGGCCGCCCCGCCGTCCTCGGCGGCGCCGAGCGCCTGGCGGGCCCGGTCGTACGCCTCGATCGCGGGCGCGAGCAGCCGGTTGTCGAAGGCCGGGTCGGTCGCCGGGCCGGCCGGCGGGCACAGCAACTGGCCCTGCGCGTCCCGCCCGAGCTCCGCGCGCAGTGCCGCCTCGGCACCGGTCTCCCCGTCCCGGTCGGGATCGGCGCCGATCCAGGCGAGCAGCGCGCCCAGGTGCTGGTCCTCCAGGGAGGACTGGCCGGTCGCCCAGTGCCGGTTCAGCAGGTCCGTCGCCGCGAGGAGCAGCGAGGAGCCCGGCACCCGGGCCCGCTCGCCGAAGTGGGTCAGCCAGCGCCCGAGGAGCGGCACCCGAGGCGGCGCGGGGAACGGTGTCTCCGGGTCCTGCTCGGCCGTCCGCCGGAACCGCATCGACCGGCCGAGCAGCCGCACGTACTCGATGCCGGCCCGGCTCGGCACCACCAACTGCGGCGCGTCCGCGCAGAGTTCGACCTCGACCTTGACCTTCTTCCCGGTCTCCGGGTCGGTCTCGGAGCGCTCGACGGCCTCGACCTCCCCGGCGAAGGAGTCGACGTACGGCAGGATCTCGTCGGCCAGTTCGGCGAGGAACGTGAAGCGCAGGTCCCGGTCGCGCGGCTGCGGCACGACCAGCAGCCGCGGCTCCTCCGGGTCCGTGCCGACCCACGCCCCAAGCCGCGCGCCCACCCCCCCAGAAATCTCCACAAACACAAAAAACAAACGCCGTCCCGGCAAATGTCCGTGTCGCACGGTGGCCAGCGGCTGCGCCCGGCCCGCCTCGACGGCCTCCATCCGGGCCAGCGTGGAGATCAGCGACATCAGGCCACCTCCGCCCCGCCCACGCCACCGGCGGCCCGCACGGCACCCGCGGCTGCCGCCAGCGCCTCGCCGCGCAGCGCCCGCGCCCGGCGCAGCGCCGCCACCGCCGGGTCCTCCGGGTCGCCCTCCTCGCCGCGCGCCGCCGCCAGGACCGCGCCGATCGTCGTCAGCCCGCCCAGCTCGCCCCGCAGGGACCGGCCGAGCGCCGCCACCGCGTCCGCGGCCCGGGCCCGCTCCCGGCAGTGGAACGCCAGCTCGCAGGCGGACAGGCACTCCGGCGCGTACGCGTGCGGGACGCACTCCACGGCCGCGGCCAGCTCCTCGGCCGAGCACTCCGCCACGTCGAAGGTGACGCCCTCGGGCAGCGCGTCCGCGATCTCCTCGATCCGGGTCAGCCGGGCGAGCTGGCGCCGGGTGACCGCCAGCTGCTTGCGGACGTCGACCGCCGAGGCCGTCGGCAGGTTGGAGAAGTCCTTCGGGCAGACGAGCAGCACCCGGTGCGCCACCTCGGCGCCCTCGGTCACGGACGCGATCCGCTCCAGTGCCAGCACGTACACCGCGGCCTGACGGGCCGCCGCGCCCACCTTCGACGCGTCGGCCGAGCCGTCGATCATCGGGAAGGACTTGATCTCGACGACCGTCCACCGCCCGTCGGGATGGACCACGACCGCGTCCGGCTCCAGATAGACCGGCGAGCCCGCGACCTCGAGCGCCAGCATCGGATGGTCGAGCAGCGCCCAGCGGCCGGCCGCCGTCGCCTCCCGCAGCGCGAGCGCCGTCCGGGCCGCCCGGCCCTCCGGCCCGGCCGCGGCGAGCTCCGGCAGGTCCACCGTCCCCGGCTCCGTGATGCCGAGCAGACCGAGCAGCTCCCGCCCGCCGTCCGCCTTCACCTTCGCCTCGAACGCGTTGCCCCGGGCGATCGCGAACTGCGACTGGCCGAAGCCCGAGGGCGCGCCCAGCTTCGCGGCGAGCGCGGTCTTGTCCACGCCCGCGCCGTCGAGGATCGCGCGCCGCCTGCAACCGGGGTTCGCGGCCAGGGCGGCCAGCGCCCGCGCGTCGAGCGGACGCGGCACGGCGGCCGGTCCGCGCAGCTCAGCGAGCCGATGACGGAATGTCGTCTGCGGCGGCCGGTGCGGACCGCTGCCCAGGGATGCGCTCACCCGCGGAAGTCTCCCATCCGCCACTGACAGACGGGGCGTTTCGCCGGGATCCGCACGTCATCACCCGGTCCGCCGGTCGGCCCGCCACCCGGTCGGCCAGGCGCATCGCGTAAGGCGCGAGCAGCAGCCCCGCGCCCATCACGGCCGCCCCGGCGACCGCGTCGAGGAGATAGTGGTTGGCCGTGCCCATGACGACGAGCACGGTCAGCAGCGGATGACCGACGCCGAGCGCCCTGGACAGCGGTGTCCGCCCGTACCGCCACAGCATCACGCCGCACCACAGCGCCCAGCCCACGTGCAGGCTCGGCATCGCCGCGTACTGGTTGGTGAGCGCGCCGAGCCCCCGCGGCGCGCTCGCCTCCCCGCCCCACCAGCCGTACGAGCTGAAGCGGGCCATGGTGTCCACGAAGCCGTGGCCCGGGTCGAGCAGCCGGGGCGGACAGGTCGGCAGCAGGGTGAAGCCCACCAGGCCGAGCAGCGTGGAGACCGTCAGCCAGGTCCGCGCGGCCCGGTAGTGCGCGGGCCGGCGGCGGAACAGCCAGACCAGGACCGCGGGCGTGACCAGGTAGTGGAGGGAGGCGTACGCGAAGTCGGCGGGCACGCCGAGCGCGGGCACCGCCGTGAAGAGCCGGTTCAGCGGGCGCTCCACGGCGATGCCCAGGAAGTCCTCCGCCCGCAGGATCGCCAGGCCGTGGCCGACCGCCGTGCCCACGTCCCCGCGGGCGAGGAGCCGCCCGCAGGAGTAGGCCGCGTACACCGCGGCGATCAGCACGAGCTCCGCCCACCAGCGTGGCCTGCGCATACCCGGTCCCCCCGTTCTCCCCGACCGAGTGAGGACGCCGGCACACGCTCCGGGGTTGCCCGGGGGTCACCCGGATTTCACGTGGGCGATGATGGGAGGGCACCCTTCCCGTGAACCCCTGGAGAGCCTTCATGGCACCGCGCATCCTGCTCGCCCGGCACGGCCAGACCGAATGGTCGCTGCTCGGCCGTCACACCGGCAGGACCGACATCCCGCTGCTCGACGAGGGCCGCCGCGGCGCGAAGCTGCTCGGCACCCGCCTCGGCCGCGGACCGTGGGCCGGGCTCGACGGGGTCGAGGTGCGCACCAGCCCGCTGGTGCGGGCCCGGGAGACCTGCGAGCTGGCCGGCTTCGGCGAGCGGGCGGAGAACTGGGACGCCCTGATGGAGTGGGACTACGGGGCGTACGAGGGGCTGACGCCGGCCGAGATCCAGGCGGTCCGGCCGGGCTGGCTCATCTGGCGCGACGGTGTTCCGGAGGGCGAGACCCTGGCCGAGGTCTCGGCCCGTGCCGACCAGGTCGTCGAGTGGGCCCGCTCGGCCGACCGGGACGTCCTGGTCTTCGCCCACGGCCACATCCTGCGGTCGATCGGAGCGCGCTGGCTGGGCGAGGACGTCTCCTTCGCCGCCCGCATACGGCTCGACCCGACGAGCCTGTCGGTGCTCGGCTGGGCGTACGGCGCCCCCGCGATCGAGCGCTGGAACGACACGGGGCACCTGGAGGCGTAGCCACGCCGGCCCCGCGCCCGGGCCTACGGTGGCCTCCGGTCAGCGCGCGGCGATGACCCGGCGCGTCTCGGCGAGCAGGGCGCGGATGCGGGCGGACTCGACGCCCTCCAGGGAGCCCTCCACGCGCCGGACCTCCACCGCCGCCTCGTCGGGGCGGCCCGCGCGGGCCAGGTTCCCGGCGAGCTGGGCCCGGTAGAGCGCGAGGTTGCGGGCGAAGTGCGGGTCCTGCAGGACCGTGGCGCGCTGGGCGTGGCGGGCCGCTCGGGACCAGTCGCCGAGCATCGACCAGCACAGGGCCTCCTGTGCCTCCAGCTCCGGCTCGCCGAAGAAGGACATCCACTCCGGGTCGCGGTCGCCCGGGCCGCGCCCGAAGTGCGCGTGGGCCCGGCTCAGGGCCTCCGAGCAGGCGGATCGGTCGCCGAGCCCGGCCCAGGCCCCGGCCTCCCGCAGGTTCAGCAGCGCGAGCAGCCGGTCGGAGCCGAGCGGCGCCGCGGCCCGCAGGCCGGCCTGGGCCGCCCGTACCGCCTCCCGGTGCCGGCCCGAGTCCCGGGCCAGGAACGAGGTGTTGCAGAAGGCGTGCGCCTCCAGGGCCTGGTCGCCGGCCACGCGGGCGGTGGCGAGGGCCTCGGCGTAGTGGGAGCGGGCGTCGTCGAGGCGGCCGGAGTCGTGGGCCAGCCAGCCGACGGAGATGGCCAGTTCACCGGCGCCGTTGTGCAGCCGGTCGGCCGTGGAGCGGCGGGTGGTGACGCCCGCGTCGAGCAGCGCGTAGGCGGTGCGCAGCGGCTGGGTGGCCCGCCGGTACAGGCCCTCGGCGCCGTGGCGGTCGTCGAGCAGCCGGATCTGGCGGACCGCGTCCTCGACCGCGCGGACCTCGGCGTCGCCGACGCGGTGGACGGCGCGGGGGGCGGGGATCGTGGCGGCGGCGGGGCCGCCGAGTCCCAGCGAGGCGGTCGCCAGGGTGGCGGTGCCGCCGGTCATGAATGCGCGACGCAGCACGTCGCTCTCCTCATCGTTCCGGGTGGTGATGGCGAGGGACGGCGGTGTCCCGGCCGCCGTGGCGGCCGGCCGCCGGCCGCGAACGGCCTCCCGCGCCGAGAACCCCAGGTCCGCAAGGCTCAGTCCGGGGAACATGTGCAGGAAGACCCGCTCGTACGCGTAGTTCGGGCAGCGGATCTCGCCCGCCTCGACGCGACCGATGTAGCGGGCGTCGCATGCGACCTGCTCGCCGATCTCCCGAGCCGCCCGGCGGACGCTCGCGGCGAACTCCGCCGGCGAACGCTGTCCGCGGAGCCTGCGGAAGGCGAGATTGGGAACTGCCCGTGACAACGCCATGGCCGAGCCCTCTCCTGGTGCTGCCGGTGTTCCGGCGGGGCAAGAACGTACCTGCTGTGACCGGCCGCGTACGCAGGGTTTGGCAACAAATCGGATATCTCGCACACGATCTGCCATGAACTGCCATCCTTTGCGGCGGCGTGCCGCCGTAGCCGTTGACGCCCACCGGCGTTGAACCATGCGGAGAGACGGAACGTGTCTCCTCTTCGGAGTGAGGAGGGTCCCATGGTGGAAATGGTGGAAACCGGAGCCATCGGGCCGGTCGCGTCGCAGGCGTCGACCGAGCGGCACACACCCACCCTGGATGCGAGCGCGTCCCCCGCGCCGGTCACGCCGCCCGTCGCGCCCTGCGACCTGGTGACGGTGCCGGCCCGGCAGGGCCTGGAGGCCGTGGACATCCTACGCCGCGGCGGCGCCCCGGCCGTCGGTCCCGTGCTGCACGACGGCGCCTGCGACACGCTCGGCTTCCTGGTGCCGCCCGGCACGGCCGCGGCCTGGGACATGCCGGGCAGCGCGTGTACCAGGACCGACGGCCGCGGGCTGCGGCTGCCGGAGCTGCCCGAGCTCCCCGGCCCCGACGGCGCCACCCCGCGCCCGGCCGACTGGCTGCTGCCGCCCGGCGACAGCGGCGAGGTCACCGACCCGGCGATGCTGCGCGAGGCCCTGGGCCAGGCGGCCCGGCTGATCGAGGCGGCCGACGGCTGCCGCTGAGCCCGCTTCTCCACCGGCACGGATAATGGGGCCGTGGCCAGGAACAGACAGCGGGAGCGGGCGGCGGGGGCCGTCGCGGTCGTCGAGACCGTGGACGGCGGACTCGCCGAACTCATACCCGACCGCGAGCGGGCGCGCGGCTGGACGCTGCTCATCGACGGCGCCCCGCAGTCGCACGTCGACCTCGACGATCCCGCGTACCTCTCCTTCGAGTACCAGCGGCGCCTCGGCCACATCGCCGATCTCGTCGCGCCGGCCAACCGGCCGATCCAGGCCGTGCACCTCGGCGGCGGTGCCTTCACCCTCGCCCGCTACGTCGCCGCCACCCGTCCTCGCTCCACCCAGCAGATCGTGGAGCTCGACGAGCCGCTGGTGCGGCTGGTGCGCCGTGAACTGCCGCTCGACTCCGGCGCCCGGATACGCGTCCGGTCCACCGACGCCCGCGCCGGACTCGGCAAGGTCGCGGACGGCTGGGCGGACCTGATCATCGCCGACGTGTTCAGCGGGGCCCGTACGCCCGCGCACCTGACCAGTACGGAGTTCCTGGCCGAGGTACGGCGGGTGCTGCGGCCCGGCGGCTTCTACGCGGCCAACCTCGCCGACGGCCCGCCGCTCGCCCATCTGCGCGGCCAGATCGCCACCGCCGCCACCGTCTTCCCCGAGCTGGCGCTCGCCGCCGACCCGACCGTGCTGCGCGGCCGCCGCTTCGGCAACGCCGTGCTGCTCGCCTCGGACCGGGAGCTGCCGGTGGCCGAGCTGACCCGGCGGGTGGCGACCGACCCGCACCCGGGGCGGGTCGAGCACGGACGGGCGCTCGCCGACTTCACGGGCGGCGCGGCGCCGGTCACCGACGCGAGCGCCAAGCCCTCGCCCGTACCGCCCGCGGCCGTCTTTCGCTGACGCCCGCCGGCCGTACGGTCAGCGCTCCTCGATCTCCACGCGCGGCGCGGTGTCGTGCCAGACGCAGAAGACGGAGATCTCCCGGCCGTCCTTGGTGAAGGTGACGCGGATCCAGGTGGGCTGCTTCCACACCTGCATCTGCCAGCCGGAGCCCGGGGTCGCGGAGACCAGTTCGGCCGAGGACGGGCCGAGGTCGAAGACGACGCGGCCGCCGTCCGTCCCGTAGCTCTTCACGCTGCCGGAGCCGCTGCCCGAGCCGCCGCCCGCGCTGCCGGAGCCGTCCCCGGAGCTGCTGGGCGTGGTCGTCCTCGGAGGCGTGGGCCGGTCGGCCGGGGCCGTGGCCGCCGTCCTGGAGGGGCGGGCGGTGCTCGGCGTGGCCGTGGGGGTCGCGGTGGGGGAGCCGGGGCGCGGGGTCGACGAGGCCAGCGGGTCCGTACCGGCGGCGGCCTCGCCGATCGCGCCCGTGCCGGACGGGATCGGCAGCGCGCGCGGCGGGTCGTAGACCGTGCCGGCCAGCACCGTGTGCACCCCCCACCAGGAGAGGGTGACCGCCGCCCCGGTGGCGAGCGACCACGCCAGGGCGTGAACCAGTCCTCTTCGCACCGGCTCATAGTGCCATCCCCCGGATGGCGTACGGTGCGGGCCATGGCAAGTGTGCTCGTGGTCGAGGACGACCAGTTCGTCCGCTCCGCCCTCATCCGGCATCTCACCGAGGCCTCCCACACCGTGCGCAGCGTCGGGACGGCCCTGGAGGCGTTGCGGGAGGTCGCCCATTTCCGGTTCGACGTGGTCATCCTCGATCTCGGGCTGCCCGACCTGGACGGGGCCGAGGCGCTGAAGATGCTGCGCGGGATCACCGACGTGCCGGTGATCATCGCGACCGCGCGGGACGACGAGGCCGAGATCGTCCGGCTCCTCAACGACGGGGCCGACGACTACCTGACCAAGCCGTTCTCGGTGGAGCACCTGTCCGCGCGGATGGCGGCGGTGCTGCGCCGGGCGCGCTCCTCGGGCGAGGCGCCGCCCTCGCGGGAGATCCGGGTCGGCGGCCTCGCCATCGACCCGCTGCGCCGGCAGGCCGCGCTCGACGGGACCGCCCTGGACCTGACCCGGCGGGAGTTCGACCTGCTGGCCTTCCTCGCCGGCCGGCCCGGCGTCGTCGTCCCGCGCAAGGAGCTGCTCGCCGAGGTGTGGCAGCAGTCGTACGGGGACGACCAGACCATCGACGTACATCTGTCATGGCTGCGACGGAAACTGGGCGAAACGGCCGCCCGGCCGCGCTATCTGCACACCCTGCGCGGGGTGGGCGTGAAGCTGGAGCCGCCGAGGGAGTCCCAGCCGTGAGATGGGCCCTGGTCAAGGTGTCGCTCGCCGTCACCGTCATGGTCGTGGTCGCCTTCGCCGTGCCGCTCGGCCTGGTCGTCAAGGAGATGGCCCGCGACCGGGCGTTCTCCAACGCGGAGCGGCGGGCCGCCGGACTCGCGCCGGTGCTCGCCATCACCACCGACCGGGAGCAGCTGGAGCGGGCCGTCGCCACCACCGACGACGGAGCCGAGGGACGGCTCGCCATCCATCTGCCGGCCGCGCCCGGCGAACCGGGCGGCGAGGGCGAGGTGATCGGCGCCCGCCGGGCCTCCGGCGAGGACCTGGCGACCACCCGCTCGCTCGGCCGCGCCACGATCGCCGAGGTGTCCGGCGGTTCCGTGCTGCTCCAGCCCACCGCGGTCAGCTCCGCGCAGGTCGCGGTCGTCGAACTCTTCGTCCCCGAGGGCGAGGTCACCAACGGCGTCGCCACCGCCTGGCTGGTGCTCGCCGCGGTCGGCGTCGCCCTGATCGTCGGCTCCGTCGCCGTCGCCGACCGGCTCGGACTGCGCATGGTGCAGCCCGCGCAGCGGCTCGCCCGGGCCGCGCACGAGCTCGGCGAGGGCAGACTGGGCGCCCGGGTCCGCGAGGAGGGGCCGCCGGAGCTCAAGTCGGCCGCCGTCGCCTTCAACTCGATGGCCGACCAGGTCGTCCAGCTGCTCGCCAACGAGCGGGAACTGGCCGCCGACCTCTCGCACCGGCTGCGCACCCCGCTGACGGTGCTGCGGCTCAACGCGGCCTCGCTGGGCTCCGGTCCGGCCGCCGACCAGACGCGGGCGGCGGTGGAGCAGCTGGAGCGCGAGGTCGACACCATCATCCGTACGGCACGGGAGGCGAAGCCGCAGACCCAGGCGACGGCGCCGGTCGCGGGCTGCGACGCCGCCGAGGTGGTGCGCGAGCGGATGGACTTCTGGTCGGCCCTCGCGGAGGACGAGGACCGCAAGGTGCGGGTCGCGGGCGTCGAGCGGCCGGTGCGGATCCCGGTCGCGCGGGCGGAGCTGGTCGCGGCGCTCGACGCGCTGCTCGGCAACGTCTTCCGGCACACCAGGGAGGGCACCGCCTTCTCCGTCGACCTCCACAACGGCGAGGACGCCGTGATCATCCTGGTCTCGGACGCGGGCCCCGGCATCCCCGATCCCGCGGCGGCGCTCGCCCGCGGCGCGGGCAGCGGCCGGGACGGCTCCACCGGGCTCGGTCTGGACATCGTGCGGCGGATGGCGGAGTCGACCGGCGGTGACGTCCGCATCGGGCACTCGGTGCTCGGCGGCACCGAGGTCCGCATCTGGATCGGCCTGGGCGACCGGGCCGCCGCCGGCCCGTCGGGCCGCCGGGGCCGGCGCCGCGGCCGGTGAACCTTTCGGCGTCCCGATGCCTTCCTTAAGCGGAGCCTAAGAATCCCAACCGCCGTCCGCTCCTTGCCGTTTGTCCGTTTCCCTGTCGCTAGCGTGCTGCCGCACCCCACCTCCCCCCACCCCCGGCACACAGAGGCAGGCACGCGATGGGCACCAGTTCGCACCGGCGCAAGGCGAGCGGCAGGACGAAGGCCGTCGGCGTGGTCGTGGCCGCCGCGGTGATCGGCGGCGCGGCGTTCGCGCTCTCCGGCACCGCGCAGGCCGCGTCCGTCGGCGCCGCGTACACCAGGACCAGCTCCTGGACCGGCGGGTACACCGGCCAGTACGTGATCACCAACGAGACGTCCAGCGTCCAGTCGGGGGGCTGGACGCTGGAGTTCGACCTGCCCGAGGGCACCAGCATCGGCTCCCTGTGGAACGGCGAGCACACCGTCTCCGGCCGTCACGTCACCGTGCGGCCCGCGAGCTGGAACAAGGTGCTCGCCCCCGGTCAGTCCGTCACCGTCGGCTTCGTCACCACGGCCTCCGGTCAGGCCGGCGACCCGGCCAACTGCCTGATCAACAAGGCCGCCTGCTCGGCGGGCGGCGCCACTCCCACCCCGAGCGGCCGCCCCACGACCCGGCCGACGGCCACGGCGAGCCCCACGGCCACGCCGGCCCCCACCCGGACGGCCACGCCCGCCCCGACGAAGACCACGACCCCCACGCCGACCCCGACCGCCACGGCGACCACGGCGCCCCCCGGCACCGCCGCGAAGTACGCCCCGTACGTCGACACCTCGCTCTACCCGGCCTACGACCTCCTCGCCACCGCCGACGCGACCGGGGTGAAGGAGTTCAACCTCGCCTTCATCACCTCCGGCGGCGGCTGCGCCCCGCTGTGGGGCGGCGTCACCGACCTGGCCTCGGACAAGGTGGCCGCGCAGATCGGCGCGCTCCGTGCCAAGGGCGGTGACGTGCGGGTCTCCTTCGGCGGCGCGGCCGGCCACGAACTCGCCCTGAACTGCTCCTCGGCCACATCCCTCGCCGCCGCGTACGGCAAGGTCGTCGACCAGTACCGGCTCACCAAGGTCGACTTCGACATCGAGGGCGCCGCCCTGCCGGACACCGCCGCCAACACGCGCCGCGCCCAGGCCATCGCCCAGCTCCAGAAGGCGCACCCCGGTCTGAACGTGTCCTTCACCCTGCCGGTGATGCCCGAGGGCCTGACCCAGCCGGGCGTGGACCTGCTCGCCGACGCGAAGCGGAACGGCGTCCGCGTCGACGCCGTGAACATCATGGCCATGGACTACGGGCCGGCCTACAGCGGCGACATGGGCCAGTACGCGATCTCCGCCGCGACGGCCACCCAGGCGCAGATCAAGGGTGTCCTCGGCCTGTCCGACGCGGCCGCGTGGAAGACCGTCGCGGTCACCCCGATGATCGGCGTCAACGACGTCGCCTCCGAGGTGTTCAGGGTCGACGACGCCACCCAGCTCGTCGACTTCGCCCGGTCCAAGGGCATCGGCTGGCTGTCGATGTGGTCCTCGACCCGGGACAAGCAGTGCGCGGCCGGCGCGGTGACCTACGCGGACGCCACCTGCTCCTCGATCCTCCAGCAGCCGCTCGCCTTCACCAAGGCCTTCGCCGCCTACAAGTAGCGCCGCCCGGACCCTCCCGGTCCCCCCGCACCGCGCGCCCCGGACGGTCCCACCCCACCACCGTCCGGGGCGCGCCCCTCGTTCGCGTCAGCCGGCCTTCGCCGTCCGCCACTCCTCGGCGTAGTCGTCGAAGATGGCCCGCAGGTGGTGGCCGATCTTCAGGTAGTCGAGGTCGTCGAGGTTGGCGAGCGAGACCCGGACCGACCACTCCGGGCCGTCGAAGCCGCCGCCGTTCAGGAGGACGACGCCGGTCTGCTCGGCGAGGCGGAACAGCGGGTCGACGGGCTCGTAGTTCTTCTCCAGGAAGTCGGCGAAGTCCTTGGTGTGGACGCGTTCGGCCTCCGCGAGGAGGTCCAGCTCGATGTAGTAGCCCGCCCGCTTCGCGTCCTCGGCGATCTTCATCTGGGCGCCTTCGAGGAGCAGGTCGAGGCGCTGCTGGACGATGCCGCGGATGCGCTCCTTGTAGGCCTGGCCCTCCGGCAGCATGTCGAAGAGGGAGAAGAGGGTCATCATCACCTGCTGGGGGAGCGAGAGCCCGGCGGTGTGGTTGAGGGCGACCTGGCGGGAGTCGGCGACCAGGCGGTCGATGAAGCGGATCTTCTCCGGTTCGAGGGAGAGGGAGCCGTAGCGCCTGTTCAGACGGTCCTTCTCCGCGGCGGGGAGGGCGGCGATCATCCTGTCGATGACGTTGTCGTCGTGGAGTCCGATGACGCCGAGCCGCCAGCCCGTCGCCCCGTAGTGCTTGGAGAACGAGTACACGAGCAGGGTGTTGTGCGGCAGGTCGGCCGCGATCGAGCGGAAGCCCGGCACGAAGGTGCCGTAGACGTCGTCCGTGACGATCACCAGGTTCGGGTTCTTCGTCGCGACGATCTCCCCGATCTGGTGCGCGACCCGCTCGCTCAGCGCCAGGGACGGCGGGTTGGAGGGGTTGACCAGGCAGAGCAGTCTGATCGACGGGTCCTCCAGCTTGGCGACCTCCTCGGTCGGGTAGCGCCACTCGCGCACGCCCGTCTCGGCGAACAGCGAGGCCTCGACGTGGACGACGTCGAACTCGTACGCGTCGAGTTCCGGGATCTCGATGTACGGCGTGAACACCGGCACCATGAGGGCGATCCGGTCGCCCTTCTTCAGGACGCCGTTCTTCATCAGGGAGTCGAAGACGTAGCACATGGCGGCGGTGCCGCCCTCGGTCGCGAAGTACGAGACGTTGCCGGCGGGCGGGCGGCCGTCGAACATCTCGTCCTCGACGTAGCCGCGGACCACCTGCTCGGTGTGGGGGAGGATCCGGTCCGGCACCGGATAGTTGTCGCCGATCGAGCTGTCGGTGAGCTCGTGCACGAACGCGTCCTTGTCGAAGCCGAAGCGCTCGACCGCGTACGCGACGCTCCTGCGCAGGAGCTCGATGCCCGGCAGGTCCGGGTGCTGCCGTACGAAGGCGTCGAAGCGCGCGCCCGACCCCATGAGCTCCGGCATGCCGCCCAGGTCGTCGGCGGTCCACACCCGCCGTGACTCCGACAGCGCGAAGTAGCCGAGCGCGTGGAAGGCCTCGCGCGGGCCGGTCGCCGTCCAGTTCGGGTTGCCGCGGCCCGCGTTGAGCATCTGCGCCTGCGTCCTGCCCTTCTGGCCGGGCCGGCCGGCCTGTGCCGCCTGGGCGATCGTGATGAACTTGTCCTTCAGCTCGAAGGGCGAGAGCTGCGCGAAGGACTTGATCTGGTCACGGGTGAACGTCGTCTTGGGCATGGTCCGTCCTTACGTACGTCAGTGGTTGAGGATGACGATCACGGCGCCCCAGATGGTCAGCAGCACGTTGCCCACCGCGTAGGGGATCGTGTAGCCGAGCGTCGGGATCTGGGACCGGGACTGCTCGTTGATGGCGCCGATCGCGGCGGTCGTGGTCTGGCCGCCGGCCAGCACGCCCATGAGGATCGGGAAGCGGATCTTCTGGATGTGGTGGCCGACGAGGAAGCCCACGAGCAGCGGGACCAGGGTCGCCACCGCGCCCCAGAGGAGCAGGCCCCAGCCGGCCGTGGACAGGCCGCTGGTGAAGCTCGGGCCCGCGTTGATGCCGACGACGGCGACGAACAGGCACAGCCCGAGCGTGTCCATGAACCACTGGGCACCCGGCGGCACGTTGCCGTACGTCGGGTACTTGCCGCGGATCCAGCCGAAGACCAGCCCCATGATCAGCGCGCCGCCCGAGGTGGACAGCGAGATCGGCACGCCGGAGACGGTGAGCGCCGGGATGCCGACGCAGCCGCCGAGGAAGATGCCGAGCCCCACCCACAGCATGTCGGTGGCGAAGGAGGTCGGCACCGGCTTGCCGATCGCCCTTCCCGCCGGGTCCACGAGCCGCCTGGGGCCGGTCAGGACCACGGTGTCGCCGCGTTCGAGCGTGGTGGAGAGCCGGTACGGGAACTCGGCGCCCGAGCGGTAGATCTTGTCGACGTAGACGCCGGCCATGAACGGCTCGCGCCGCAGCTCCGCGATCGTCCTGCCGAGCTGCGCCTTCTCCGAGGCGACCACGTGCAGCGTCTCGGTCTCGTAGCCGAGCAGCTCCACGTCGTCGGTCTCCGGGCCGATGTGGGTGCGGGCGTCGAAGTCGACGAGGGAGCCGCGCAGGGCGCTGACGGCGACGGTGTCGCCGGAGCGGAGCACCGTCTGCTGGGAGGGTTCGAGGATCTTCCCCTCGCGCCGCACCCGGGTGATGTAGATGCGGTGCCCGAGTTCCCGCTGCTGCTTCTCGAAGTCGTCGACGGTCCGGCCGACCAGGGGCGAGTGGTCCATCTCGTACGCGCGGAGCACGACCTCGTAGTAGCCCCGGGACAGGTCGGGGTCGTCGTCCGGTGCGTCGAGCTCCTCGGCGAGCCGGGCGGACTCGGCGGCCAGGTCCCGCCGGTAGAGCTTGGGCAGCACGTTGGCGAGGAGCAGCGCGCAGAGGATGGTGCCGAGCGGGTAGCACACGGCGTATCCGACGGCGACGAGGTTCTCCTCGGTCTTCACCTGGGCGGCGGACAGGCCCGGCAGGTTGCCGATGGCGTCCTGGGCGACGCCGATGACGGCGGACTGGGTGAGGGCGCCGCCGAGCAGGCCCGCCGAGAGGCCGGGGCCGTAGCCGAGCATCACGGCGAAGCCCCAGGAGACCAGCAGACCGGTCACGCAGACCACGAGCGCGTTGACGACCTGCGGCAGGCCGTCCTTCTTCAGGCCGCGGAAGAACTGCGGGCCGACCTTGTAGCCCAGCGCGAAGAGGAACATCGTGAAGAAGAGGTTCTTCACGGTCCCGTCGATGGTCACCTTGAACTGGGCGCCGAGCAGCAGCCCGGCCACCAGGCAGCCGGTCACGGCGCCCAGCGCGATCGCCTTGTAGCGGAGCTTGCCGAAGAGGAAGCCGAGGGCGACGGTGAGGAAGACGAGCAGCTCGGGATGGGGCTGGAAGATGTTCCGGTCGAGGAAGTCGATCATCGGGTGACGCGTCCTCTCAAGGTCTCCGCTCCTCTCATGTCCCGCGTCACGCCCCGAGGATGCCGACCAGCAGCGGGCCGGTCAGCGGGAGCAGGAAGTTGGACAGGGCGTAGGTGATCGTGTAGCCGAGCATCGGGACCGAGCTCTGGGCGACCTGGGTGACCGAGGTGATCGCCGGCGTCGAGCACTGCTGGCCGGCGATGGCGCCGATGAGCAGCGGGCTCTCGATCCCGAGCAGCCTGCGGCCGACGAAGAGGGAGAGCGTCGCCGGTACGAGGACCATGGCGACGCCCGCGAAGGGCAACAGCGCTCCGTACTCCTTGAGGAGCGGTCCCGCCTGCGGCCCGGAGACCAGGCCGGTGCAGGCGATGAACACCGCGAGGCCCATGTCCTTCAGGGTGGTCGCGGCCTGGGGCGGGAAGGCGCCGAAGGTCTGGCTGCGGGAGCGGAACCAGCCGAAGAGCAGTCCGGAGATCAGGCAGCCGCCGCCGGTGCCGAGCGACATCGGGACGTCGCCGAACCGCACCACGATCTGGCCGATCAGCGAGCCGGCCGCGATGCCCGCGCCGAGGTAGACGAAGTCGGTGGAGTCGTTCTTCACCACCGAGCCGATCTTCCTGACCAGGCTGCCGAGAGCGGAGCGGGCGCCGACCAGGGTGAGCACGTCGCCGCGCTGCACCTCGGTGTCGGGCGTCGCGGGGAGCACCTGGTCGCCGCGCTGGACGTCGGTGACGTAGACGCCGCTGTCGGCGAACTCCGGGTGGCTCTTGGTCAGTCCGTCCAGGGTCCGGCCGGAGACCGACTTGTCGGTGAGCGAGACCTGGGTGGTGGCGAGCGGGGTGTCGAGGCCGGGGACCGCGGGGGTCTCCGGGCCGATGTGCCGGCCGGCCTCGATGATGTTGGCCCGCCGGCCGACCATCAGGACCAGGTCGGAGAGGGTCAGTTCGAAGTCGGGCGGGGGAGGGGTGAGCACGGTGCTGCCGCGTTTGACGGCCTCGACGGTGACCCGGCTGCCGTTCCGCGACTCCAGCTGGGAGACGGTGGCGCCGTCCGCGAGGGTGACGAGGAAGGTGCGGCCGACCATGCCGGGCAGCGCCTCGCGCTCGTCGGGCTCCAGGCCGCCACCGCCGCCGCGCATCCTCTCCCACAGTGCGCGCGAGGCGTCGCGGAGGTTGATCCGCAGCATCATCGGCATCAGCTGGCTGGTGTAGATCACGATGGTGACCAGGCCGAAGAGGTAGCAGACGGTGTACGCGGTGGCCACGTGGCCCTGGTACGTGGTGATCTGCTCGGCCGTCAGGCCGTCCAGCTTGCCGATGGCCTCGGTCGCGGTGCCGACCACGGCGGACTCGGTGGCGGCGCCGGCGAGGATGCCGGAGGCGGTGCCGACGTCGAGGTCGAAGGCCTTGGCGAGGCCGAGCGCGATGCCGACCACGCAGACGACCTCGATGCCGCAGAGGGCGAAGAAGCGCAGGCTCTTGCGGTTGAGGTTGGCGAAGAACTGCGGTCCCGCCATGTAGCCGAGGGCGAAGATGAAGATCGCGAAGAAGATCGTCTTGACGTCGTCGGCGACCTGCACCTTGGTCCAGGCGCCGAGCAGCAGCGAGACGATGAGGGTGCCGCAGATGCCGCCGAGGGTGATGGGGCCCACGCGCAGTTTGCCGACGAGGTAGCCGGCGCCGAGGCAGACGAAGACGGCGAGTTCGGGATGGTCCTTGATCACTCCCACGGGCGGCTCACCGCGCCCGAGGGTGAGGGAATGTGAAGATATCGGACATAAGGGGACGCTAACAGTGGCGTACGGGCGAAGCCCTCCGCCTCGCCCGGACGAGTGACGGACAGCGGCTAGTGACCTGGTTCGGAGATCCTGTCGCAGTAGCGGCAGATGCGGTCGAGGATCTGGTCGGCGGTCTTGGTCCATGTGAAGGGCCGGGCGTCGT
>NZ_JBHXFE010000008.1:77966-204600 GCF_042722475.1 Streptomyces sp. NPDC127092 | reverse complement strand
GCCGAGCTGACCGAAGGAAGGGAGGACGACGCGCCAAGGGCTTGCCCTGGGGGTGAGGCCCCTCTGCCGGACGGTAGCGGGGCCTCACCCATGTCGGCGCCGGGCCGCTCCGGGGCTTCCTCCGGGGCTTCCGCCGGGGCGAGCCGGGGACCCGGAGCGCGGTGTTGCGGAGGCCGGTGTTCCGGAGCGGGGGTTCCGAACCGGGACAATGGTTCGGTGCTCCACGATCTGTTCAATCCGTCCGTCCAGCACGCCCTGGACCTCATCGGCATCTTCGTCTTCGCCATCTCCGGTGCCCTGCTCGCCGTCCGCAAGAACTTCGACGTCTTCGGCATCGCCGTCCTCGCCGAGGTCACGGCGCTCGGCGGCGGACTCTTCCGCGACCTGATCATCGGAGCCGTGCCCCCGGCCGCCTTCACCGATCTCGGCTACTTCCTCATGCCGCTGGTCGCGACCGTCCTCGTCTTCTTCCTCCACCCGGAGGTGGAGCGCACCCAGACCGCCGTCAACGTCTTCGACGCCGCCGGGCTCGGACTGTTCTGCGTGACCGGGACGACCAAGGCGTACGACTACGGCCTCGGCCTGACCTCGTCGGCGGCGCTCGGCCTCGCCACGGCCGTCGGCGGCGGTGTGCTGCGCGACGTGCTCGCCAACGAGGTGCCGTCGCTGCTGCGCTGGGACCGGGACCTGTACGCCGTGCCGGCGATCGTGGGCGCGACGATGGTCGTGCTCTTCATCCGCTTCGACGTGCTCAACGCGTACACCAGCGCGACCGCCGTGCTCGCCGCCTTCCTGCTGCGGCTGCTCGCGATGCGCTACCACTGGCGCGCGCCGCGCGCCTGGAACCGGCGCTCGTCCGCCCGCGAGGAGCCCGAAAAAGCTACCGCTCAGTAGCTAAATCCTGTACCGTCTCGGACATGAGCACGAGCAGCATCGAGACGCCGAGCGCCGCCGCCCCGAGCGAGTTCGACCGCGACACCGCCGTCACCCTCCGCGAGCCCGGCGTCTACGACGCCGAACTCTCCGCCGGCTGGACGATCATCCACGCCGTCAACGGCGGCTACCTCCTCGCTCTCCTCGGCCGCGCTCTCGGCGACCACCTGCCGCACCCGGACCCGTTCACGATCTCGGCGCACTACCTCACGCCGTCCGTGCCCGGCCCGGCGGTGATCCGCACCGAGACCGTCCGCACCGGCCGCACGCTCTCCACCGGCACGGCGTCGCTCTTCCAGTACGCCGAGGACGGCACCGAGGTCGAGCGGATCCGCGTCCTCGCCTCGTACGGCGACCTCGACGCGCTCACGGACGACGTCCGCACCACCGCGACCCCGCCCGCGTTCGCCCCGGTCGAGCAGTGCTTCAGCGCCGCCGACAACCCGGCCCCGCGGATCCCCGGCTCCTCGGCCATCGCCGACCGGCTCGACCTCCGCCTCGACCCCGCCTGCGTCGGCTGGGCGGTCGGGGCGCCCTCCGGCAAGGGCGAGATGCGCGCCTGGTTCGGCCTCGCCGACGGCCGCGAGCCCGACCCGTTCTCCCTGCTCCTCGCCGTCGACGCGCTGCCGCCGACCTCCTTCGAGCTGGGCCTCAAGGGCTGGACCCCGACCGTCGAGCTCACCACCCACGTCCGCTGCCGCCCGGCCCCCGGCCCGCTGCGCGTCTCCATCACCACCCGCAACCTCGCGGGCGGCTTCCTGGAGGAGGACGCCGAGGTCTGGGACAGCGCCGGCCGCCTGGTCGCCCAGTCCCGCCAGCTGGCCCGCGCCCCGCGGGACTAGTGGCCCGAGTGGAGTCCTGCCGAGGACTTCAGAGTCTTGTGGGGTTCTGCTACGCCCTCAGTCCTGCCCTGTCGGAGGCAGTCCCGAGGGACGAGGACGCCAGATCTGGCATACGGCGACGACTGCCTCGCGGACGCTGAGAGCCGAGCCCGGCGAATTCCAGCCACGGATTTCAGGGCCGACGGTCTCCTGGCTCATCGTCGCCCTCACCGCTGGTTGGGAACAATGCGCTGGCGGTGGGTCGCCGCTCGGAGCACGTCCGGAAGCAATTCTGGCCACCGCGACGCGGCGTCGGTGTCGTCGGACATATGCGGCCGGCAGCCGGCCATCATCGAGCTCCCCGTGACGACATCCGTGACGGCCATCGGTCGCCGGAATCGACGGTGGCGTGTTCGACAGCTGCTCGCGGTGGAGGCAGACGATCGTGCGCACCCTGGCGCTCAGCTACAGATCAGCGACGCGACGTCCTGCGGATCATCCGCTCGCTGCCAACAACGGCTGGCGTTCCGATCACTGCATGCGAACTGGGGCGCCGTTAATCGGGAACGCCTGGACTGTCGGTACCCGCCACTACATGACACCGGCACGTCTCTGCCTCAGCGCAGATCCATCGCTGTAGGCGCGAACAATAGGTCAGCTGAAGCAACGCACCGGATCGACCGCCAGCGAACGTCCCTAAAGATCAGAACTGGCCAATGGCTGCACTTTCGGCCATGTAGTGAGGGAGGCCGGGATTCAATTATTCCGTTTCCATTCTGCGGAATTCTTGCGCGAACCTCAGATGTTCCTCAGATGGATGGGAATCGCTGTACAGTAAGCGACTTCCCGGTGCATGATCGTACCGTCCCGTCCGCGGGAAGGAAAAGCAAGGCTTCCAAGCGTGCTTCCAGGGCCCCTCTTTTGTGGATCGAGCTCAGGGATGCAGCAAAATCAAAGGAGAAGCTTGTGTCCAAAACGATGACCCGAATCGCGGTCTCCGTGACTGCGGCCTTCGCCAGTGTGCTAGCTCTAACGGGTTCCGCTGAGGCCGCTTCCACTCCCGCCTGGGCGTGCCAGGGAGGCTCCAGTGCCAGCCCCAATGATCCGGGTGGCAGGGATGTGCGCCTTCGCCTCGCTTCCACTAACGGATACGGGTATGCGGAGGTTCGATTCATTGCCAACGACGAGCTCATCTACTTCGACAACTACGCCGGAAGCAACGGGCACCCCTTCTGGGTCGAGACGGAACTGCAGGGTGCGACGTGGAAGTACAGGTGGAATCTCGGCGACGGGTACGGTATGCACCACAGCTACAATGGAAACTTCCCGGAGGGTGAAAAGGTCACCACCTATCTTTACACGGCCGTAGGGCTTGGGAAGGGCTGCCTCGACACGGGTGGCATCACGTGACGATCTGACATCGAGGCGCCGTGCGGATGAGATTGCGCGTGCGGCGCCTCGATGCTGCCCGTTGGGAGAGGAAGTCATCCGCTCAGTCGCACCCGCGGAGTCCCGTGTCCGACTCGTGTGTAATCGCCGTAGCGATTCGTCGAAGCGGTGCTGGGAACGGTCATCGAGACTCCATGCGGTGACGTACAGATCGAGTAGGTAATGATCAGAAAAGCATCCGTGGTATTCCTGGTGCTCGCTGTGGGAACTGCTGGTTGTGTCGAACAGAACGGTGCGGCCGGTAAAGATTCGAAGGTGTGTGGGGGTGCGACCTACGAATGGAGGCATGAAGCCCAGTGGGTACCGATCGTCTTGGATGCTGCGCGCGTTGTCTCGCGCGGTGACGAGTTGCGGGTAGATGGGCAGCCGTACAACCCATGGTCCGCGACAATTGTGGTTGACCAGGATGTGGAGCCCCCCATCGGTGCTCTTTCCGAATTGAGTCGCAAGGTCGGAAAGCCGCTCGCAAGTCCTGGGCGAAGCACTATGTCTGAGATCATTAAAATGACGACAGGGTTCACGGGGGAAGAAGCGCAGGCGGTCTATTTTCAGGCCGTTGAAAGGGTGGACGCCCAATTCGTCTTGAAGTGCCCGGGTGGCGATCGGACGATTACGGGGAAAATATCAACGTGGAATACAGGCTCCAAGTCTTTCGGTACTGCTGACTGCCTCAAGCCGCTGGCTGAAAATCCGGAGAATCCGGTCGTGAAGGTTGCGGCGATTAAGCGGTGCCCGAAAGACAGCGTGCTGGTCCAAGACGTATCCCGAATAAACCCGTAGAGGATTCGTGAGTGTCGCGCGGCGCTCGGTCGAGTGGCTGTCGGACCTGGTTGAGGACGAGGGCATCAATAACTTGACGCGAGGGCAGGTCGACCGGCTGGGTCGGGCGGTGCTGATCGGTCCACCGCGGCGATGCGGTGAGTCTCCTGGGCCTCGACGGCCAGGACATGTTCGCCTCGACCTACGGCGGTGCGATTCCCGGCGGGGGCGTTATGGGTGTCGATCGTCCAGCCCCGTCAGCTGGCCCCGCCCTTCGTGGCTAGGAGCGTCTCGCCGATGATGCCTGGCTCGCGCGCGGCACTGCACCTGACGCCGCTCCCTCTCCGGCCTGATCGACGAGGCGGTCTCTCGGGCCGCTCCGGCGGATTGGGGCCGGGCACGGCCCTGACCCCAGGTAAGCGGGACGTGAGAAAGTCCGGTGGGTGAAGTCCGACCGGCTGCTGTCCCTGCTCCTGCTGCTCCAGACCCGGAGCCTCGTGCCGGCGAGCGAACTGGCCGAGCGGCTCGACGTGTCGGTGCGGACCGTCTACCGGGACGTCGAGGCGCTCTCGGCCGCCGGCGTGCCCGTGTACGCCGAGCGCGGCCGGCACGGCGGGATCGCCCTGCTCCCCGGCTACCGCACCGACGTCACCGGACTCACCGCCGACGAGTCCCGCGCCCTCTTCGTGCTCGCCGCGCAGGGGGCGCACGCCGCGCTCGGGCTCGACCGGGCGCTGGGGTCCGCCCTGCGCAAGGTGATGGCCGCGCTGCCCGCCCCGCACCGGCCGGCCGCCGAGCTGACGAGCCGTCGCATCCTGGTCGACCCCGACCGCTGGATGAGCGGACCGCGCCCGGACGTCGACCTCGACGTCCTCAACCGGGCCGTGTTCGCCGACCGCCGCCTGGCCCTGCGCTACCGCGGCAGCGGGGCGCCCGCCCCGAAGGCGTACACCGTCGACCCGTACGGCCTCGTCGTGAAGGCCGGCGTCTGGTACCTGGTCGCCGACCACGAGGGCGAGCCCCGCCTCTTCCGCGCCGACCGCGTGCACGAGGCCGAACTCCTCGACGCGCCCGTCAGGCGCCGCCCCGGCGTCGAACTGGCCGAGGTGTGGGAGCTGCTGCGCACCCGCGTCGAGCACCGCCCGGCGGACCTCGCCGTCACCGCCCGGGTCCACCGCGACCGCTACGACCGCTTCCTGCGCCTCCACGGCGACCGGCTCACCACCCCTCCGCCGTCCCGGCCGTCCGAAGGCGCCGACGCCGAGTGGACCACCGTCGAACTCGCCTTCGCCGAGCTCGGCGAACTCCGCCCGCTGCTCGCCATGGGCGCCAGCCTGGAGGTCCTCGCCCCGCCGGCCGCCCGCGCGTACCTGGCGGAGGTGGCCGCGGAGACCGTCGCGCTGTACGAGGGCGGACCGTAGCTTTGTACGGGAGCGGAGCATGGCCGCGTATGGGGGCGGAGCGTGGCCCGGTACGCGGGTGGAGCGTGGCCCTGTACGGGGTGGAGCGTGGCCCCGTACGGGCAGACGGTCGCCCGGTTCGGGGGCAGTCCAGTCGCCCCGTGCCACGGGGCAGGGTGACGCAAACAGGCCGCGGTACGGGCAGACGGTCGCCCTGTGCGGGGGCAGACCAGTCGCCCCGTGCCGGGGGCAGGGTGGCGTAAACCGGCCGCCTGCCCGACCGGCCGGGGCCGGCTCGCGGGCCGCCTCGTAGAATCGTTCCCACCATGGCTTACCTCGACCACGCCGCGACCACGCCCATGCTTCCCGAGGCGATCGAGGCGATGACCGCCCAGCTCGCCGTCACGGGCAACGCCTCCTCGCTGCACGCGGCCGGCCGCCGCGCGCGGCGGACCGTCGAGGAGGCCCGCGAGACCCTCGCAGGGGCGCTCGGCGCCCGGCCCAGCGAGGTCGTCCTCACCTCCGGCGGTACGGAGGCCGACAACCTCGCCGTGAAGGGCCTGTACTGGTCCCGTCTCGCCGCCGACCCACGCCGCACCCGGGTCCTCGCCAGCCCCGTCGAGCACCACGCCGTCCTCGACGCCGTCGACTGGCTCGCCACGCACGAGGGCGCCACCGTCGAATACCTGCCGGTCGACACGTACGGCAGGGTCCACCCCGAAGCCCTGCGCGAGGCCATCGCCCGCGATCCCGGCTCCGTCGCCCTCGCCACCGTCATGTGGGCCAACAACGAGATCGGCACGATCATGCCGGTCCGCGAACTCGCCGATGTCGCCGCCGAGTTCGACGTGCCCCTGCACGCCGACGCGGTGCAGGCCTTCGGGCAGATCCCGGTCGACTTCGCCGCCTCGGGACTGGCGGCCATGACCGTCTCCGGCCACAAGATCGGCGGCCCGTACGGCATCGGCGCCCTGCTCCTGGGCCGCGAGTACACCCCCGTCCCCGTCCTGCACGGCGGCGGGCAGGAGCGGCACGTGCGCTCCGGCACCCTCGACGTGCCCGCCGTCGCCGCGTTCGCCGTGGCCGGGCGGCTCGCCGCCGAGGGCCGCGAGGAGTTCGCGACCGGTGTCGGCGCCCTGCGCGACGAGCTGGTCGCCGCCGTCCGCGCCGCCGTTCCCGACGCGATCCTCGGCGGCGACCCGGTCGACCGGCTGCCCGCCAACGCCCACTTCACCTTCCCCGGCTGCGAAGGCGACTCGCTGCTGCTGCTCCTGGACGCCGCCGGGATCGAGTGCTCCACCGGCTCGGCCTGCACCGCCGGCATCGCCCAGCCCAGCCACGTCCTGCTCGCCACGGGCGCCGACCCGGACCTGGCCCGCGGCACCCTCCGCTTCAGCCTCGGCCACACCTCCACCAAGGAGGACGTGGCGGCGGTCGCCGAGGCCATCGGCCCGGCGGTGGAGAGGGCCCGCAGCGCGGGCCTGAGCTGAGGGCGGACCGGACCGGGTGGGTCTCGGCTGAGGGCCGCCGCGCCTGCCTGACCGCCGCCGGCCCCAGCGGCAGCGGCACCGGCCCCGGCCGGCAAGCGACCGGCGCGCCCGTCCGGCCGTCGCCATGCTGCCGCCTGACGCGGCCGCCGGTGTCCCGCCGGTCATCGGCCTCAGCCGCCGGACGGCAGCTTCGCGCGCTCCTTCCGTACCAGTGCCATGTAGCGGTCCCAGTCCCAGTGCGGACCGGGGTCCGTGTGGTCCGTGCCCGGGACCTCCACGTGGCCGATGATGTGCTCCCGGTCGACGGGGATGCCGTACCGGGCACATATGTCGGCCGTGAGCCGGGCCGAGCCCTCGTACATCGCCCGGGTGAAGTCCTGCGGGCGGTCGACGAAGCCCTCGTGCTCGATGCCGATGCTGCGCTCGTTCATGTCCCGGTTACCGGCGTGGAAGGCCACGTCGAGCTCCCGGATCATCTGCGCGACGTGCCCGTCCTTGCGGACGACGTAGTGCGCGGCGGCCCCGTGCGCCGGGTCCTTGAAGACCTTCACGGCCGACCGGTAGCTGCCCTGTACGACATGGATGACGACCCGGTCGACGGCGT
Organism: Streptomyces sp. NPDC127092; assembly: GCF_042722475.1. Classification (NCBI taxonomy): domain Bacteria; kingdom Bacillati; phylum Actinomycetota; class Actinomycetes; order Kitasatosporales; family Streptomycetaceae; genus Streptomyces; species Streptomyces sp. NPDC127092. The sequence goes on along the minus strand of NZ_JBHXFE010000008.1, from coordinate 197,144 downwards.
AGTCGTCCGGGCGGTCGGCCCGCCGCAGGTTCGCCCGCGAGGCCGCCGTCCATTCCGCGCCCTTGTGGTCGAGCTCGCCCTCGACCCGCTTCTTCTCCATCCCCGGCAGCCGCCAGTAGAAGCGCGCCAGCTCGTCCCGCGCGAAGACGGCCGCGCCGGCGACGGCGACGGTGCCGCCGAGCAGGAACGCGCGCCGCGAGGGACCCTTGCCCCCGCCGCCCTTGCCGACGCTCTTCCCGCCGCCCTTCCCGCCGCTCCCCGAGCCCTTCTTGCGGGCCGTCTTCTTCGCAGCCCCGCCGCTCCCCTTGTTCCCCATGTGATCGAGAACGCTTACCCGGGCGACCACGGTTCCCCGGCCCCGTACCCTGGTAGGGCTATGACTCAGACCCCGCCGCACACTCCGTCGCAGAGCCCGTCGCCGAGCCCCGCCACCCGCCCGCTCCGGGTCCTCGCCGCCATGTCCGGCGGAGTGGACTCGGCCGTCGCCGCCGCCCGCGCCGTCGAGGCGGGCCACGACGTCACCGGCGTGCACCTGGCCCTCTCCGCGAACCCGCAGTCCTTCCGCACCGGTGCGCGCGGCTGTTGCACCATCGAGGACTCGCGCGACGCGCGGCGGGCCGCCGACGTCATCGGCATCCCGTTCTACGTGTGGGACCTCGCCGAGCGCTTCCGCGAGGACGTGGTCGAGGACTTCGTCGCCGAGTACGAGGCGGGCCGCACGCCCAACCCGTGCCTGCGCTGCAACGAGAAGATCAAGTTCGCCGCGCTCCTCGACAAGGCGCTCGCCCTCGGCTTCGACGCCGTCTGCACCGGCCACTACGCGACCGTCGTCCTCAAGGAGGACGGCAGCCGCGAGCTGCACCGCGCCTCCGACATGGCCAAGGACCAGTCGTACGTCCTCGGCGTCCTCGACGAGAAGCAGCTCGCCCACGCCATGTTCCCGCTCGGCGACACCCTCACCACCAAGGACGAGATCCGCGCGGAGGCGGAGCGGCGCGGCCTCGCGGTCGCCAAGAAGCCCGACAGCCACGACATCTGCTTCATCGCCGACGGCGACACCCAGGGCTTCCTGGCCAAGCACCTGGGCACGGCGGAGGGCGACATCGTCGACGAGTCCGGTACGAAGGTGGGCACCCACCAGGGCGCGTACGGCTTCACCATCGGCCAGCGCAAGGGCCTGCGGATCGGACACCCGGCGGCGGACGGCAAGCCGCGCTACGTGCTCGACATCTCGCCGGTGAACAACACCGTCACCGTCGGCCCCGCCGAGGCCCTGGACGTCACCGCCCTCACCGCGATCAGGCCCCGCTGGTGCGGCACGGCCCCCGAGGGCCCCGGCCGCTACACCGCCCAGCTGCGCGCCCACGGCGGGGAGACGCCGGTGAGCGCGGCGATGGAGGACGGCGAGCTGACCGTCACCTTCGACGAGCCGGTCCGGGGCGTGGCCCCGGGCCAGGCGATCGTGCTCTACGACGGCACCCGCGTGGTCGGCTCCGCGACGATCGCGACGACGTCCCGGCGCACGGCCCAGGAACAGCAGCCGGCCTGAACCGCGACGGGGCCGACGAACCGCCACCCAGCCTGCGCGAGCCGCGGCCGGGCGGCGGTGCGCCGCCCAGCTTGCGCGGGCTGCAGACGGGCGACGGTGCGCCGGTCCGCCGCCCAGCCTGCTTGAGCCGCGGCGGGGACGGCGGTGCGCCACCCAGCCTGCGCGAGCCGCGGCCGGGCGGCGGTGCGCCTCACCCCTGCCCGCCGGGGCGCCTGGCGGCGGTGCGCCTGCCCCCCCGCCGCGCCGAGGAGTCTCGGCCGGTCGCGTCGCCTCAGGTGCCCGTCGGCTCCTCCACCCGGCAGTCCTCCAGGAAGTCCTCGATGACCGGCGCCAGGACGTGCGGGGCCACCTGGTGGGTCTGGCCGGTCAGGGTCCGGTGGCGTCCGCGGGGGACCGCCGCAGCGACCGTACGGGCCACCCGCCGCGTCCACGACGGGCTCGCCCCGCCGTCGACCACCAGTACGCGCGCGTGGACCCGGCCCAGGCGCGCGGCGGGCACGGAGCCGTCGCCCACGACCGCGTCGTCGTAGGCGAAGGTGTGGGTCAGCGCCTCCAGGACGGGCCGCGGCTGCGCCGGCACACCGGCACCCTCGCCGAGCAGCAGATCCAGCGCCTCGCCCCGCCGGCCCCGGTCGAGCAGCGCCCGCACCCGGCTGCGCCGTGCCGCGGCCTCGGAGCCGTACGGCGGCTCGTACACCGACACCGGCCCGACCGGCACGCCGGCCGCCGCGGCGGCGAGCGCCAGCGCACCGCCGCAGGCCGTGCCGTGCACGGCGGCCGTGCCCGCCGCGCCGCCCACGGCGCCGACGAGCGCCGCCAGGTCGGCGATCTCCCGCTCCACCGCGTACGGCCCGTTGTCCCCGCTCGCGCCGCGCCCCCGCCGGTCGTACGCGACCACCGAGAACCGCCGCGCGAGCAGCCCGGCCAGCGGCCGCTCGCTCCCGGCCGTGCCCAGCGCCCCGCTCACCAGGATCACCGGAGGCCCGTCCCCGTCCCCGTACCGCTCGTAGGCGATGCGCGTGCCGTCCGCCGACCTGACCAGCCCGCGGGCCGGGCGCACCGTCGTCTTCACCTCGTCCATGGAAGGGCAGACCGCGACCGGGCGCGGAACTCATCGCTCCCTGGGCAGACTTCCGGGAAAAATCCGGGTGTCGGCCGGCGACGGGCGGCGACGGGCGGGCGACACCCGGCCAGGCCCTACCGTGGAGGCCATGAACATCTGCGTCTTCCTCTCCGCCGCCGACCTCGACGAGCGCTACACGGCCCCCGCCCGCGACTTCGCCGCCCGCCTGGCCAAGGCCGGCCACACGCTCGTCTGGGGCGGCTCCGACACCGGCCTGATGAAGGTCGTCGCGGACGGCGTCGAGGAGGCCGGCGGCCGGCTGGTCGGCGTCTCGGTGGACTTCCTCGCCGCCAAGGCCCGCCCGGTCGCGGACGAGATGGTCGTCACCAGGGACCTCGCCGAGCGCAAGGCGCTCCTCCTCGCCAAGTCCGACGCGATCGTCGTCATGGTCGGCGGTACCGGCACCCTCGACGAGGCGACCGAGATCCTGGAGCTGAAGAAGCACGGCAAGCACACCAAGCCCGTCGTCCTCCTCAACACGGCCGGCTTCTACGACGGCCTCAAGACCCAGTTCCGCCGCATGGAGGAGGAGGGCTTCCTGCCCGTCCCGCTCTCGGACCTGGTCTTCTTCGCGGACGACGGCGCGGAGGCGCTGGCCTTCCTGGAGCAGGCCCTGGCGAGTTGAGTTCGCGAACGCCCCGAGGGCCGCGCGAGCTGAGCAGGGGAGCCCTTGTGCCCTGCTCAGCGCGGGTGCTATGGCGTCGGGACCTTTCCCGCTCGACGATCCTCTTCGCGGTTGTGTTCGGGTGATCCTGTTTCGCTAATCTCTCCGGGCGGCGCTCGTCGCGGACGAGGAAGAACGGGGGGACCATGTCGTATTCACAGCGCTGGCAGGAGGTGTTCGGCCCGCTCGAAGGCGACGCCCGGATGACCCTCGCCTCCACGGCTCCCGAACCCGGTGCCTCCGGCCCGGGGAACCTCAAGCACACCGGCGGCCCCTGGACCAGCGCGGCCGGCACGGCGGGCGAACTGCGCACCAGTTCGGAGACGAGCCGGACCACCCTCGGCCCCGGCCACGAGGGGGTGACGACGGGCGGCGCGGGACTGACCGCCGTCGCCGCGCTCGCGGCCGTACGCACGTCCTGGGAGGAGCGTCTCGCGGCCGTACGCGACGAGTGCGACGCGCTCCAGGGCGCCCTGCAGAAGGTCGCCAAGGAGATGGGCGAGACCGACATCGGGGTCCGCAACGAGTTCGCCAAGGTCCACGGGAAGCCGGAGGACAAGCGATGACGGCGGGCACCCTCACCTGGCAGCAGCTCCGCGACCTGAAGCTCTCCGAGTTCGAGCAGGCGGGCGACGCCTGGCACCAGGTCTCCGGCCGCTCGGACTCCGACCGGACACGGGTCGACCGGGCGATGTCCGCGAAGCTCCGCGAGACCCAGGAGAGCGAGTCCGCGGCGGCGGCCGTCGGACGGCTCCAGCGGCTCAGCCGCAACGTCCAGTACCTGCACAGCGAGTGCGGGCTCGTCCGTACCACGCTCAACGGCCTGGCCGGCGACCTGGCCGAGCCGCAGACCCAGTTGAAGCAGGCCCTCGCGGACGCCGCCGCCCTGAACCTCACCGTCCACGCCGACGGATCGGTGAGCTATCCGGCGGCCGAGGTCGAGGACCTGGCCGGCGCGAAGAAGGAGGCGCCGGGCGGCACGGTGCAGGGCAGCGCCCGCCTCCCGCTGGAACCGCCGGGCTTCGGTCCCAAGGGCCAGTCGCCGCTGTACCCGGGCTACTCGGGCTTCAAGCCGCTCAACCCGAACGCGGCGAAGGCACAGGACGTGGCCGACCGCGTCGCCAGGGCCGTACGGTCCGCGTCCGAGATCGACGCCCGGTACGCGAAGACCCTGAACGGCCTCAAGGCGGAGAAGGGCCTCGACGTCACCGCGGCCACGCTGAAGGACGTCGCCGGGGACACGGCGGCCGTACGGTCGACCGCCGGCAAGCACCTCTACGAGGCCATGCCGCAGGACAAGAGCCCGGCCGAGTACAAGGCCTGGTGGGACGGCCTGAGCGAGGAACAGCGCCGCGAGTACCTCGACATCGCGCCGGACCTGATCGGCGGCGTGGACGGCATCCCGGCGGTCGCACGGGACGAGGCGAACCGGCGGTACCTGCCGCTGCTGATCGACGACCTGGCGCACCAGGGCGGCGACGACGCGAAGACGAAGCTCGACGCGCTCCGCATGATCCAGGACAAGCTGAACAAGCCCAGCGACCCGCCGATGTTCCTGCTGGGCATCGGGGACGAGGGCAACGGCCGCGCGATCGTGGCGTACGGCAACCCGGACACGTCGAAGAACGTGTCCGCGTACGTGCCGGGTCTGGGGACCAAGCTCGACGACGAGTTCGTCAAGGAAACGATGATTCGCGCTCAGGACACGGCGCTCGGGGCGCGGGAAGTGGATCCGTCCAGTGCGGCGATCGTCTGGCTGGGGTACGACGCTCCCCAGAGCGTGGACGTCATGACCAAGGGTGATGCCGAGCGAGGCGCCCCGGCGTACAACCGGTTCATGGCCGGGCTGTCGGCGACGAACGAGAGCCCGGACCCGCACGTGACGGCCATCGGGCACTCCTACGGTTCGCTCACCGTGGGCACGGCGGCCAAGCAGTCCGGAGGAATTCCGGGAGTGGACGACATCATCCTGCTCGGCAGTCCGGGCGTCGGCGTGGACAAGGCGCAGGACCTGGGAGTCGGCAAGGACCATGTCTTCGTGGGCTCCGCGGAGAACGACCCCGTCACCCACCTGCCCACGAAGGACGAGGTCGTCCTCGCCGGACCGATCGGCTCGCTCATCTACGGCGACGTGTTCGACTGGGGCGACGACGACATCTACTTCGGCAAGGATCCGTCGAGCGAGGCCTTCGGAGCCCGTCGCTTCAAGGTGGACGACGGACCCCATCCTGTTCTCGAACTGGGAGGCTTCGACGCCCACTCCCAGTACTTCACGCCGGGGTCGGGCCCGGGGACGGACCAGGAGTCGGCGGACAACATCGCCTTCATCGTCGGCGGGAGTCCCCACAAGATCAGCACGGAGGAGTACCGGTGAATCGACGAGGACGGCAGTTTCGGGCTGCCCTCGCCCTGGCTCTGGCGAGCGTGGTGCTGACGGGGTGTGGAATGGTGAGTGAGGGAGCCAAGGCCGACATGAACATGCAGGAAGCGGCAGAGCGTGCAGACTCGATGCTGGACGCCACCTTCAAGGGGATCGTCCCCGAAGTCGTATGGGTCCATGGCACGACCACGACACACAAGTGCGACGTGATCCGACGGCGAACGGTGATGACCATCGTCTCCGAGCAACGGCGTGGAGGTTTCCTCGGCGTGGTTCAGCGGCATTGGGAGCAGAGCGGCTACACCATCAAGAGCATCAGGCCGGACAGGGAGATGCCGGCCGTTTACGCCGTCTCGCCGGACGGGTTCCAGATCCGCCTCCTTTTCGGGTACAAGGGGCAAGCGTTCCTGCAGGTCAACACGCCCTGCGTGGAGCAGTCCGAGGTCGCCGAGCCCTCCAGCAGGGCCAACGGCCCCTCCTACCCTCCGCCGGCCGAGATCCCCACCCCCAACGTCCGCTCCGACTTCTGGTCCGCCACCGCGCCCCTGCCCTCGCCCGCCCCCTCCTCCTGACCCGGCGGTGAGAGCATGGGCCCCATGGCTACTCATGTGATCACCGGAGCCGGCTCCGGCATCGGCGCGGCCGTCGCGCGGCGGCTGCACGTGCGCGGGGACGAGCTCGTGCTGCACGCGCGCGATGCCGGCCGGGCCAAGGAGCTGGCGGCGGAGTTTCCCGGCGCCCGGACGCTCGTCGGGGACCTGGCGGACCCGGACCGGCTGTCCTGGGCCTTCTCGCACCAGTCGCTGCCCGAGCGGGTCGACACCCTCCTGCACATCGCGGGCGTCGTCGACCTCGGCCCGGTCGGCGAGCTCACCCCGAAGACCTGGCACCACCAGCTCAACGTCAACCTCGTCGCCCCCGCCGAGCTGACCCGGCACTTCCTGCCCCAGCTGCGGGTCTCCAAGGGCCACGTGCTCTTCGTCAACTCGGGCGCCGGGCTCAACGCGCACGCCGAGTGGAGCGCGTACGCCGCCTCCAAGCACGGGCTCAAGGCCCTCGCCGACTCGCTGCGCCACGAGGAGCACGGCAACGGCGTGCGGGTCACGTCCGTCTACCCGGGGCGGACCTCCACGCCCATGCAGGCGAAGGTGCATCAGCAGGAGGGCAAGGAGTACGACTCCGAGAAGTGGATCGACCCCGAGTCGGTGGCCACGACCATCGTCATGGCGATCGATCTGCCGCGCGACGCCGAGGTCAACGACCTGACGGTACGGCCCGGACACTGACGGCGCGATGACCACGGGGGCGGGCGGCAACTCGATCACCGGCGGGACCCAGGGGACCGTCGTCCAGGCCGGGCACATCGAACACCTGGTGGTGCGTCAGGCGCCGCCCCCGGCCGACGAGGTGACCGTCGCCCCGCCCTGGGGCCTGCGCGGCGCCCCGCTGCGCGGCCGCGCCGAGCTGCTCGCCCGGCTCCGCGCCGCGTCCGGCACCCACGTCCTGTACGGCCTCGGCGGCGTCGGCAAGACCAGCCTCGCACTGGCGGTCGCCGACGTCCTGGCGGCGGACGGCGCGCCCGTGTGGTGGGTGGCCGCGCAGGACGCCGGGCGGCTCGCGGGCGGGCTCCGGGCGGTCGCCCGGCGGCTCGGGCTGAGCGAGGACGAGCTGGCCGCGGGCCAGACCGCCGACCTGCTGTGGGAGCGGCTCGCCGGCCTGCCCGGGCGCTGGCTCCTCGTCCTCGACAACGCCGACGATCTCGCGCTGCTCGACGGGCCCGGCTCCCTAGCCGCCGGTACGGGCTGGGTGCGCGCCCCCGCCGGGGCCGCCGGGCTCGTCCTCGTCACCACCCGCGACGGCGACCCCGCCGCCTGGGGCACCGGTCCCGTCCTCCACTCGCTCGGCGCCCTGCCCGCCCCCGAGGGCGCCCGCGTCCTCGCCGACCGGGCGGGCGCGGAGGCCGGCGCCGAGACGGACGCCGCCGACCTCTCCGCACGCCTCGGCGGCCTGCCGCTCGCCCTGGACAGCGCCGGTCGCTACCTGGCCTCGGTCGCCGAACGCCCGGCCTTCCTCCGTACGGACGGCGAGCCCGCCACCTACGCCGCCTACCTGGCCGCCCTCGGCGCGGGCGACCTCGCCGTCGACGGCGACGGCACCCTCGCCCGCATCTGGGCCATGTCGCTGCGGCTGCTGCGCGACCGTGGGCACGCCCGCGCCGAGGAGCTGCTGCGGCTGCTCGCCGGCTTCGCCGACGCGCCGGTACCGCTGCGGGTGTGCGCACCGGGCCGGGTCGCCGTCCCGCCGGGGGAGCTGTGGGCGTGCCTGCAGGCCCTGGACCGGCTGGGCCTCGCGTCGCTGCGGACGGAGGGCGAGCCGGTGGTGACGCTCCATCCGCTGGTGCGGGACGCGTTCCGGGGGGAACGGGAGCGGTTGTCGGCGGCGCTGGCGCTGGAGCTGAAGAACCCGGAGGAGCAGGAGCCGTTGTGGCCGCTGCTCGTCCCGCACCTGCTCGACGACCTGGGGCCGGAGGTGCCCGAGGAGTGCTGGGAAGCAGCGATCTACGCCCTCCGCTCACTGGGCGCGCGCGGACTGGTGCACGAGACGGTGACCGCGGCCCGGGCGGTGTGTGACGGCGCGCGGCGCGCGCTGACGGCGGGGCACCCTCTCGTGAGCGTCGCCTCGGTGGAGCACGGCCGGGCGCTGTTGAAGGCCGGCCGCACCCGGGAAGCCCTCGCCGTGCTCGGGGCGCTGGCCGAGGCGTGCGCCGCCGCGTTCGGGCCGGAGAACGCGTTCACCCTGGAGGTCCGGTACGAGCGAGCGATGGCCCTCCAGTTGTCCGGTGACGTAGAGGGCGCGCTGCGGGAGAACGAGACGATTCTCCGGGTCCGCTTGCGAACGGAGGGGCCGCAGCACGAGGGCACGCTGTTCGCACGGCACAACCGGGCCATGTGCCTGGCACGGCTCGGCCGCGGGCGGGAGGCGCTCGCCGAGCTGGACACGGTGCTCGCCGCCGAGAGCCGCGCCCTCGGGGCGGACCATCCGAGAACACTGATCACCCGGGAGAACCGCGCCTGCGTTCTGCGAGGCCTGGGAGACCGGGCAGCGGCCCGTCCGGAACTGGAGGCCGTCGCCGAGGCCCGGCACCGTCTCCTCGGCCCCGATCATCCCGACACCCTCTCCGCCCGGTACAACCTCGCCACCGTCCTGCCGCCCGGCCCCGCCCGCACGGAACTCACCGCGGTTCTCGAGGCCCGCACCCGCGTCCTCGGCCCCCGCCACCCCGTCACCGTCGCCACCCGCGAGTCGCTGGAGGCGTCGGCACGTACGCTTCCCGGGTGAGCGAGAACAGCGAGAAGAACCCATTCCCCTGGGGCCCCGCCACCGGCGTCGGGTCCATGCCCGGCGGCGACGCCCGGGAGGCCGCCAAGACCGTGACCGGGTCCTTCGAGGACTTCCCGTTCCTCGCGGAGCTGCCCGCCCGCGGGCCCGGCGCGGACATGATCGGGCGGACCACCGGGATGCTCGTCGAGCTGTACGCGCACGTGGAGCCGAGCGGCTGGCGGATCAGCGACCGGCCCGGGCGGGACACCCGCCGCGCGCGGTCCTGGCTCGGGGAGGACCTGGACGCCCTGGAGGAGTTCACCCAGGGGTACGAGGGCGCGCTGAAGGTGCAGGCCGTGGGGCCGTGGACCCTGGCGGCGGCCCTGGAGCTGCGCGGCGGCGAGGCGGCGCTCGGCGACGCGGGGGCCTGCCGGGACCTGGCCGGTTCGCTCGCCGAGGGACTGCGCCTGCACCTCGCCGAACTCGGGAAGCGCGTGCCCGGCGCCCGGATCGTGCTCCAGCTGGACGAGCCCTCGCTGACCGCGGTCCTGCTCGGGCAGGTCCGCACGGCGAGCGGCTACCGCACCCACCGGGCCGTGGACCGGCAGGTCGTGGAGGGCGCGCTGCGGGACGTGATCGCGGTCCACGACGGGCCCGTGATCGTGCACTCGTGCGCGCCGGGCGTGCCGTTCGGGCTGCTGCGGCGGGCCGGGGCCGCCGGGGTGTCGTTCGACTTCTCCCTGCTCACCGAGCGTGACGAGGAGCCGGTCGGGGAGGCCGTGGAGGCCGGGACGAAGCTCTTCGCCGGTGTGGTGCCGTCCACGGACCCGGCCTCGGGGGCATTGTCAGACCCGGGAGGTAGCGTCATGGGTGTCAGGACGCTGTGGCGCAGGCTGGGGCTGAATCCGGGGACTCTCGCGGAGTCCGTCGTGGTCACACCCGCCTGCGGTCTCGCGGGTGCCTCGCCGGCGTACGCCCGCAAGGCCCTCGCGCACTGCGCCCGGGCGGCGAGATCGCTCGCGGACAACCCAGAGTGACCGGGTTTCAGGACACGGGAGGACGAGGAACGGTGGCAGTCGAACAGGGGGCCCCCGCCGAGGCGCGGGAGAAGCACGCCGAGCTGGCGGAGCAGGTCGAGGAGCACCGCTTCCGGTACTACGTGAAGGACCAGCCGGTCATCAGCGACGCGGAGTTCGACAGGCTCCTGCGGTCCCTGGAGGCCCTGGAGGAGGAGTATCCGGAGCTGCGGACGCCGGATTCGCCGACCCAGAAGGTCGCGGGGTCGTACGAGACGGAGTTCACCTCCGTGGAGCACCGGGAGCGGATGCTCTCGCTGGACAACGCGTTCGACGACGCGGAGCTGTCGGCCTGGGCCGACCGGGTCGCGAAGGACGTCGGTACGTCCGACTACCACTTCCTGTGCGAGCTCAAGGTCGACGGCCTCGCGGTGAACCTCACGTACGAGCACGGCCGGCTGACCCGGGCGGCGACCCGTGGCGACGGGCGTACGGGCGAGGACATCACGTCGAACGTGCGGACGATCGCGGACGTCCCGGAGCGGCTGCGCGGCGACCGCATCCCGGCGCTCGTGGAGATCCGCGGCGAGGTCTACTTCCCGATGGAGGCCTTCGAGGGGCTGAACGCGCGCCTGGTGGAGGCCGGCGACAAGCCCTTCGCCAATCCGCGGAACGCGGCGGCGGGGTCGCTGCGCCAGAAGGACCCGAAGGTGACGGCGACCCGCCCGCTGCACATGGTGGTGCACGGGATCGGCGCCCGCGAGGGCTTCGACATCTCGCGCCTCTCGGAGACGTACGAGCTGCTGCACGAGTGGGGGCTGCCCACCGCCCGGCACAACAAGGTCGTGGACTCCCTCGACGGGGTGCGGGAGTTCATCACGCACTTCGGCGAGAACCGGCACTCGGTGGAGCACGAGATCGACGGTGTCGTCGTCAAGCTCGACGAGATCGCGCTCCAGGGCCGCCTCGGCTCCACGGCGCGCGCGCCGCGCTGGGCCATCGCGTGGAAGTACGCGCCGGAGGAGGTCAACACCAAGCTGGTCGACATCAAGGTCGGTGTCGGCCGCACCGGCCGCGTCACGCCGTACGCGCAGGTGGAGCCGGTGACGGTGGCCGGCTCCGAGGTCGAGTTCGCCACCCTGCACAACCAGGAGGTGGTGAAGGCCAAGGGCGTGCTGATCGGCGACACGGTCGTGCTGCGCAAGGCCGGTGACGTGATCCCGGAGATCCTGGGCCCGGTGGCGGACCTGCGGGACGGCACCGAGCGCGAGTTCGTGATGCCGGCCGAGTGCCCGGAGTGCGGGACGCCCCTGAAGCCGATGAAGGAGGGGGACATCGACCTGCGCTGCCCCAACGCGCGGTCGTGTCCGGCCCAGCTGCGCGAGCGGCTGTTCTTCCTGGCGGGCCGCCAGTGCCTGGACATCGAGAACTTCGGCATGGTCGCCGCGGCGGCCCTGACCCGGCCGCTGGAGCCGGCGGAGCCGCCGCTCCTCGACGAGGGCGACCTCTTCGACCTGACGATCGAGCAGCTGCTGCCGATCCGGGCGTACGTCCTGGACCCCGACAGCGGGCTCCCGAGGCGCGACCCGAAGACCGGCGAGGAGAAGATCGTCTCCGTCTTCGCCAACCAGAAGGGCGAGCCGAAGAAGAACGCGCTGGCGATGCTGGAGAACATCGCGGCGGCGAAGACGCGCCCGCTGGCCCGGTTCCTCAACGGTCTGTCGATCCGTCACGTGGGCCCGGTCGCCGCCGAGGCGCTGGCCCGCGAGTTCCGCTCCCTGGAGCGGATCGAGCAGGCGACGGAGGAGGAGCTGGCGGCGGTCGACGGCGTCGGCGGGATCATCGCCGCCGCCGTGAAGCAGTGGTTCGCCGAGGAATGGCACCGGGAGATCGTGCGCAAGTGGCGTGCGGCCGGGGTCAGTTTCGAGGACGAGGGCGCGGGCGAGGAGCAGGGGCCGCGTCCGCTGGAGGGCCTGACCGTGGTGGTCACGGGCACCCTGCAGAACTACACGCGGGATGGCGCAAAAGAGTCGCTGCAATCCCTCGGAGCCAAGGTCGCCGGTTCCGTTTCGAAGAAGACCTCCTTCGTCGTGGTCGGTGACAACCCGGGCTCCAAGTACGACAAGGCGATGCAGCTGAAGGTTCCGGTTCTCGACGAGGACGGGTTCGTGATCCTGCTCGAACAAGGTCCCGAAGCCGCTCAGGAGGCCGCTCTGCCCGTCGCGGAGTAGCCGCCCGCCCGCCGTCGCCCGGGGGCGGCGGCGGGCGCGGAAGAGGCGCGCGGGGGGCGCGAAAGGGCCGCGGAGGTTCACCCGTTCGGCGCATACCAGATCGTTACGGGTGGCCGGGTCGCATTCGGGCAAGAGATGGAGAGCGCTGCCCGTAGCAGCCCTCCGCGGCCTAGTGTGGTGACCGTGCGTCCGTCGCACACGGCCGTGCGAGGGCCCTGCCGGCGCGCAGGAGCAGGACACGCGGTACGGCGCGCGACGGGACGACGACCCAGTGGCATGACACCAGTGCATGACAGTGGCATCACGACGGCCCCCGCGTTGCGACGGCACCGCCGGCTGTGAGAGGGACGGGAATGAAACCGACCGAGAGTGCCGCCCCGGTCGCACGGCCCCAGGGCCGTGCGGCGTTCGTGGGCATCACCTCCGGGCTGCCCGGAGCGCTCGTGGGCATCGCCGCCGTCGTGCTCACCGCCGGTCTCTACCGGACGCTGAGCACCGGGCAGGGCCTCTTCCCCGGCGGCGCCACCGGCTGGTCCCTCGCCGTCCTCACCGGCCTCATCGTGGGCCACCTGGTCGCGCTCGGCCGCGACCGCTGGTGGGGCGGCACGGGCTCCGGCGCCGCCCTCACCCTCGCCGTCCTGCTCCTGTACGGCTGGGTGCCGGCCTGCCTGGTCTCCGTCACCGTCGTCGTCCTCGTCGCCGCCGCCCGCCGGCACCGCTGGCGCCAGGGCCTGCTGCACGGCGCCGTGGACGTCATCGGCGCGGGCGCCGCCGCCCTCGTGCTCGCCACCTTCGGCGACGTCCCCACCGTCGCCGAGCCCTGGCAGCCCCTCGACTGGGGGATCGCCGACGTACCGGAAGTGATGCTCGCCGCCGTCGCCTATCTCGTGGCGACCCGCCTCCTGCTGTGGTACGCGCTCGCCCCGCACGGCGGCGGGCTGCCCACCGCCGCCCGCACCGCCCTGCTCCGCCAGGGCCTGGTCGCCGTCGCGCTGCTCGGGATCGCCCCGCTCATCTGCGTCGTCGCCGCCTCCCGGCCCCCGCTCCTGCCGCTCTTCGCCGTACCGCTCATCGCCCTCGACTCCACCCTGTGGATCGCCCGGGCCCGCGCCGAGGAACAGCTGCGCGACCCGCTCACCGGACTGCCCAACCGCCAGTGGCTCCTGGAGCGCACCTGGACCGCCCTGGAGGAGGCCGAGGGCGAGGGCGTCCGCTCCGCGCTCGTCCTGATCGACCTCGACCGCTTCCGGTCCGTCAACGACACCCTCGGGCACCTCGCCGGCGACCGGCTGCTCCTCCAGATCGCCGAGCGGCTCCGGCTCGCCCTGCCGCGCGGCGCCGAGACCGCACGGCTCGGCGGCGACGAGTTCGCGGTCCTGCTGCCCACCGCCGACTCCACCACCAGCGCCCAGCGCGTCGCCCGTCACCTCGTCGCCGAGCTGTCCTCGCCGCTCGACCTCGACGGGCTCACGCTCGTCCTGGAGGCCAGCGCCGGCGTCGCCGTCTTCCCCGACCACGCCCTCGACGCCGAGGGCCTGCTGCGCCGCGCCGACGTGGCGATGTACCAGGCCAAGCGCGACCGCACCGGTGTCGAGGTCTACGAGTCCAAGCGCGACTCCAACACGCCCGACCGCCTCGGCCTGCTCGGCGACCTGCGGCGCGCCCTCGACGCCGGCGAGGTCGAGCTGCACTACCAGCCCAAGGTCCGCTTCGACGGCCAGGTCGCCGGCCTGGAGGCCCTGGTCCGCTGGGTCCACCCGGAGCGCGGAAAGGTCCCGCCGGACGAGTTCATCGCCATCGCCGAGTCCTCCGGTCTCATGCCGCACCTCACCGAGTACGTCCTGGAGACCGCCCTCGCCCAGGTGGCCCGCTGGCGCGCCCAGGGCCTCGACGTGCCCGTCGCCGTGAACGTCTCCCCGCGCGACGTCCACACCCCCGGCTTCGCCGGCGCCGTCGCCGCCCGTCTCGCCCGGCACGGCGTCCCGGCCGGCGCGCTGCAGCTGGAGATAACGGAGCACGTGCTCCTGGAGGACCCGCAGCGGGCCGCCGACACCATGGCCGGCCTCACCGGCCACGGCGTGAAGATGTCCCTCGACGACTTCGGCACCGGCTATTCCTCCCTCGTACACCTGCGCCGCCTCCCGGTGAGCGAGCTGAAGATCGACCGCTCCTTCGTCGCCCGGCTCGCCGTCGACACCGAGGACGCCGAGATCGTCCGCTGCACCGTCGACCTCGCCCACTCGCTCGGCCTGCTCGTGGTCGCCGAGGGCGTCGAGGACGACGAGACCTGGGAACGCCTGCGTGACCTGGGCTGCGACGCCGTCCAGGGCTGGCTGGTCGCCGCCGCCATGCCGCCCGCCGAGACCACCGCCTGGCTCCGCGCCCGCGGCGAGCACGGCTGGCGCCGCCCTTCGGAGATCGCCGCGAGCGCCGCGATCGTGGAGGTCGACCACTCCTCCGGCCAGGTCGTACAGTGACGGCCTCCCCCGTTGCGGGGGATGCTCCCAGCGAGGAACTCGACCATTTCGCCGGGCAACTCTGCTCCCCGCCCAAGCGGGGATGAACGGGCGTGTTCGTGGCGATGGCCCGCGCCCCATAGGATTGCGGTACATCCGACAAGACTCACCCTGAGGATCGCTGCATGCCTGGCATCACGCGCGAGGAGGTCGCCCACCTCGCTCGGCTGGCGCGTCTGGAACTCGCCGACGAAGAGCTCGACCACTTCGCCGGTCAGCTCGACGACATCATCGGCGCGGTCGCCCGCGTCTCCGAGGTCGCCGACCAAGACGTACCGCCGACCTCCCACCCGCTGCCGCTGACCAATGTCATGCGCGCGGACGAGGTCCGTCCGTCGCTCACCCCCGAGCAGGCGCTCTCCGGCGCCCCGGCCCAGGAGCAGCAGCGTTTCAAGGTGCCGCAGATCCTGGGGGAGGACTAACAAGCCATGACGGACAACAGCACCATCATCAAGCTCACCGCCGCCGAGATCGCGGCGAAGATCGCCTCCGGCGAGCTCACCGCCGTCGAGGTGACCGAGGCCCACCTCGCCCGCATCGACGCCGTCGACGAGAAGGTCCACGCCTTCCTGCACGTCGACCGCGAGGGCGCCCTCGCCCAGGCCCGCGCCGTGGACGAGAAGCGGGCCCGCGGCGAGAAGCTGGGCCCGCTGGCCGGTGTGCCGCTCGCGCTCAAGGACATCTTCACCACCATGGGCGTGCCCACGACGGTCGGCTCGAAGATGCTCGAGGGCTGGATCCCGCCGTACGACGCGACCCTGGTCAAGAAGCTCAAGGCCGCCGACGTGGTCATCCTGGGCAAGACCAACATGGACGAGTTCGCGATGGGCTCCTCCACCGAGAACAGCGCCTACGGCCCGACCGGCAACCCCTGGGACCTCACCCGCATCCCGGGCGGCTCCGGCGGCGGCTCCTCGGCCGCCCTCGCCGCGTACGAGGCCCCGCTCGCCATCGGCACGGACACCGGCGGCTCGATCCGCCAGCCCGCCGCCGTCACCGGCACCGTCGGCGTCAAGCCGACCTACGGCGCGGTCTCCCGCTACGGCATGGTGGCCTTCTCCTCCTCGCTCGACCAGGGCGGCCCCTGTGCCCGTACGGTCCTCGACGCGGCCCTGCTGCACGAGGCGATCGCCGGGCACGACCCGCTCGACTCGACCTCCATCGACGCGCCGGTCCCGCCGGTCGTCGAGGCCGCCCGCAACGGCTCCGTGGCCGGGATGCGCGTCGGCATCGTCAAGCAGTTCCGCGGCGAGGGCTACCAGGCCGGCGTCGTGCAGCGCTTCGACGAGTCCGTGGAGCTGCTCAAGTCGCTCGGCGCCGAGATCGTCGAGCTGGACTGCCCGTCCTTCGACCTCGCGCTCTCCGCGTACTACATCGTCGCGCCGTCCGAGTGCTCCTCGAACCTGGCCCGCTTCGACGGCCTGCGCTACGGCCTGCGCAGCGGCGACGACGGCACCCGCTCGGCGGAGGACGTCACGGCGCTCACCCGCGAGGCCGGCTTCGGCCCCGAGGTCAAGCGCCGCATCATCCTCGGCACCTACGCCCTGAGCTCCGGCTACTACGACGCCTGGTTCGGCTCGGCGCAGAAGGTCCGCACGCTCATCACCCGCGAGTTCGAGAAGGCCTTCGAGCAGGTCGACGTCATCGTGTCGCCGACCACGCCGACCACCGCCTTCCCCATCGGCGAGCGCGCCGACGACCCGATGGCGATGTACCTCGCGGACCTGTGCACCATCCCGACCAACCTGGCGGGCAACTCCGCCATGTCGCTGCCCTGCGGCCTGGCGCCGGAGGACGGTCTGCCCGTCGGTCTGCAGATCATCGCCCCCGCCCTGAAGGACGACCGTCTCTACAAGGTCGGTGCCGCCGTCGAGGCCGCCTTCGTGGAAAAGTGGGGCCACCCGCTGCTCGAGGAGGCTCCGTCGCTGTGAGTACCAGTGCACTGCAGAAGGCCAAGGGCTTCAAGAAGTCCAGGACCGGCACGTACCTGTCCATGGGCACCACCGCCTTCGGCGCCATCACCGTGTTCAAGCAGATCAAGAAGGCGCGCGCCGAGCACGACACGCTGAAGCTCGTCGACGCCGTGGTGTCCGGCGCCGCCATCGTCACCGGCCTCGCGATCCTGTACCGCGAGCTGAAGCGCCTCGGCGACGACGACGTCCTGCTGGGCTGAGAGGGAAGTTCCACCGTGACTGTCACTGAACTGCTGTCGTACGAGGCGGCGCTCGCCGAGTACGACCCCGTCATGGGCCTGGAGGTCCATGTCGAGCTCGGCACGAAGACCAAGATGTTCTGCGGCTGCTCGACCGAGCTCGGCCAGGACGCCAACGCGCAGACCTGCCCGACCTGCCTCGGCCTGCCCGGCGCGCTGCCGGTCGTCAACGCCGTCGGCGTCGAGTCCGCCATCAAGATCGGTCTCGCGCTGCACTGCGAGATCGCCGAGTGGTGCCGCTTCGCCCGGAAGAACTACTTCTATCCGGACATGCCGAAGAACTTCCAGACCTCCCAGTACGACGAGCCGATCGCCTTCAACGGCTATCTGGACGTCCAGCTGGAGGACGGCGAGGTCTTCCGCGTGGAGATCGAGCGCGCCCACATGGAGGAGGACACCGGCAAGTCCACCCACATCGGTGGCGCGACCGGTCGCATCCACGGCGCCTCGCACTCGCTGCTCGACTACAACCGGGCCGGCATCCCGCTCATCGAGATCGTCACCAAGCCGATCGTCGGTGCCGGCGAGCGTGCCCCCGAGGTCGCCAAGGCGTACGTGGCCGAGCTGCGCGAGCTGATCCGCGCCCTGGGCGTCTCCGAGGCGCGCATGGACAAGGGCCAGATGCGCTGCGACGTCAACCTGTCGCTGATGCGCAAGGGCGCGCCGGAGTTCGGCACGCGCTCGGAGACGAAGAACGTGAACTCGCTCCGCTCGGTCGAGCGGGCGGCGCGCTTCGAGATCCAGCGCCACGCGGCGATCCTGGAGGCCGGCGGCTCGGTCGTCCAGGAGACCCGGCACTTCCACGAGGACGACGGCACCACCACCGCCGGCCGCATCAAGGACAACGCCGAGGACTACCGCTACTTCCCCGAGCCGGACCTGGTGCCGGTGGCCCCCTCCCGTGAGTGGGTCGAGGAGCTGCGCAAGGGCCTGCCCGAGCTGCCGCGCGTGCGCCGCAACCGGCTGCGCGAGGAGTGGGGCGTGTCCGAGCTGGACATGCAGGCCATCCTCAACGCGGGTGCGGTCGACGCCATCGTCGCCACGACCGAGGCGGGAGCGGACGCCGCCTCCGCCCGCAAGTGGTGGATGGGCGAGCTGGCCCGCAACGCCAACGAGCAGGGCGTCTCCCTGGAGGAGCTCCCGATCACCCCGGCGGACGTCGCCCGCGTGTCGGCCCTGGTCGCCTCCGGCGACCTGAACGACAAGCTGGCCCGTCAGGTCATCGAGGGCGTCCTCGCGGGCGAGGGCACCCCGGACGAGGTCGTCGAGAAGCGTGGTCTGAAGGTCGTCTCCGACGACAGCGCGCTCGGCGCGGCCGTCGACGAGGCCATCGCCGGCAACGCGGCCATCGCCGACAAGATCCGCGGCGGCAAGGTCGCCGCGGTCGGCGCCCTGGTCGGCGCGGTCATGAAGGCCACCCGCGGCCAGGCCGACGCGGCGAAGGTCAAGGACCTGATCCTGGAGAAGCTGGGCGTCAGCGAGGGCTGATCCGGCTCTCGTACGGATCGTCCGTACGGCTCACGGGGGCGGCCCCGCACCGGAGTTCCGGTGCGGGGCCGCCTCGCGTGCGGGTGTGACGGCTCAGAAGCAGGAGACCGAGGTCGTCGGCCGCAGCAGGAGCGAGGTGGACTCGTCACGCTGGCCGACGCCGTTTCCGTCCACGAAGTCGTCCGTCAGCCGGTCGTGGGTGACGTAGCTGCCGGGGTTCACGCAGAAGTTGAAGTTCTGGTAGCCGGGGTCGCGGTAGTAGTGGCTCTCGTAGCCGCTGTTGCTGGAGTTGCTGGCGGACCACGAGTTGTCGTTCACGGTGGCGCCGCTCGGGTAGAACGCGTCGTCCCTGAAGTCGGCGTCGCTGTTGAAGTAGTTGTGCGCGGAGGTACCGATGCTGCCTTCGAAGACGCAGTGGTAGCCCGAGGGGCAGCTGGGGCCGGCGGCCGCGGACGAGGCGGCCGCGATGCCGCCGCCGAGGAGGAGGGCGGTCGCCCCGGCGACGACGGCGAACTTCCTGCGGAGCCCGGACTTCACGCCAGTGTTCATCATGGACATGCCAATCTCGCTTCCGTGTGATGTGGGTGTGGGTGTTGGTGTGGGTGTTGGTTGGTGTTGTCGTCGGTGACAGGGGTGTCGGTGACGATCCGCTCCTGGGTTCAGGGGCGGAAGACTGTGGTGGTGGCGGTGGTGGCTAGGACCTCTCCGGCCGCCTTCTCCTGGCGGGCGGAGAGCTTCTTCCAGTCCCGGCCGATGTCGGGGTGCGCGTCCAGCCAGCGCTGCTGAACGGCGGCGAGCCGCTCGTACGCGGTGGTCAGGTATCCCGTCTCCGCCTTGCAGCGCAGGTCCGCCGCGGCGACGGGACTCGTCCGCCGCTCCTCGTCCGAGCGCAGTGAACGCCGCACCTGTACGGGGTCCTCGGCCTTGACCCGGGCCCGGTCCATGCACTCCCGCCAGCGCGTGGTGACCGCACGGAACGCGGAGTCCTTCTCCACGTCCTGGCGGGCGTCCTCCTGTGCCTCGAAGAGCCTGATCCGGACCTGGAGCCAGCGCATCCGCCCGTCGCCGAGCAGGCGCGTCTCCGCTTCGGCGAGGCAGCCGTCGCCCGGCCGGGAGACGCTCAGCCGCAGGCCTCTGGCGGTGACCCGCCTGGCCTCGTCGCCGAAGAGCGCACGCGCGTACGCGTCGGTGCTCTCCGGGCTGCCGGGCTTCGGCGGTGCCTCGGGGGAGGCCGCGGGGGCGGCGGCGCGGGACGGAGCCGTGGACTCGAGACCGAAGGGCTGCGGGCGCTCGTCGTCACCGCCCTCGCCGCCCGGGCTCCTGGGCGGTGGAACCGGGGCGTACCGGTAGCCCCGCTCGGCCATGCAGGCGATGGCGACCTTCTGCTGTGCCTCGGCGCCGCGGACGTGAGGGGTGAAGAGGAGGCCGGTCACGGGCGGCAGCCGGTGCAGCGCGGCCAGCTCGGCGGGGGCCGCGGCCCGCACCGGGCCGGAACCCGCCGCCGCGCCCGAGGCCGTACCCGTACCCGTACCGGTGACCGCTCCCGAACATCCGGCGGATGCGGCGATGACCGCCCCGGCCGCCACCGCGCGGACGAGCTTCGTCAGGGCCTCGGGCATTTTTCGGTCCACCGTCCTGTTGGAGAGTCGTGCTGATCAGCACCGGACGGATCAGAGTCTGCGCGGACGGGGGGACTGCCGTGAACATGTGTGCGCTGGAGCGCAATTTCGCAGGTGGGAGGGGCTGAGATGTTGCGCATTCACTTCACGGGGGAAGACCTCGCGCGGATGCGGATCGCCCCCGACCCCGACCCGATGTGGGAGATGCTGCTCAGCCTCCACCGGCTGCAGAGGAGGGACGCGGGCGTGGTCCTCGGGCCGTGGTTACGGGAGTCGCTGCCCCGGGTTCCCCCGGCGACAAGGCTGTTGACGGCTCTCGTGCCCCCGGCCGGCTTCGCGCCGGACTTCCTGACACCCGCGGTCGGCGGAGGCCTCGCCGCCCAGCTGGAGGCGCTGCGCTCCACACCGCGGCACCAACTGTTGCAAGATCTCCGCGAGTTCACCCGGCAGAACCTCTCACGGCGGCTGCCGACGTGGGTCCGCGAGCTGGCGGAGGGGGAGCCCGAGGGGATCGGCCGGGTCGCGGACGCGGCGCAGGCGTACGTCGACGCCGTGATCGGTCCGTTCTGGGAGCGCATCCGGGCGCAGGTGAGCCGTGACCGGGTGCGGCGCTCGGCGGTGCTCGCCGAGGGAGGATGGGACGCGGTCCTCAGTACGCTCCATCCGTCGGTGCACTGGGAGTATCCGGTGCTCCGGGTGGAGGGTCTGCACGACGGCGATCTCCACCTCGGCGGACGTGGTCTGCGGCTCCAGCCCGCGTTCTTCCGCCGCTGCGGGCCGACGGCGCTCTGTGACCCGACGCTGTCCCCGGTCCTCGTCCACCCGATCGAGCACGACGTCCGCTGGGCCACCCCGGACGCGAGCCCGGCGGACGGGCGGGCGCTCGCCAATCTCCTCGGCCCGACCCGGGCCACCCTGCTGTCCGCGCTGGCCGACGGCGTCGCCAACACGGGCGAACTCGCCCGCCTCGCCGGCACCACCGCGCCCAACGCCAGCCGGCACATCACGGCCCTGCGCGAGGCGGCGCTGGTCTCCAGCCAGCGCCACCGCAACGCGACGCTTCACTCGGTCACCGACCTCGGTCTCGCCCTCCTGGAGGGTGGAAGAAATTCGGATGCGCGATCCGAGCCGCCCGGGTAGCGTCCTTCATGACGTCTCCCGATGCGCCGTGCCCCGGTTACTTCTGACAAAAAACACACCGTGGCACACCTTTGATCCCGGGAGGCGTCCTTCGGTCGTCTCCGCTGTCCTGGGCTCTCTCCTGCGTTCTCCTGCGTTCTCTCCTCCGGATTCCGTCCTCGGCGTTCGCGTCTTCCGCACGCACTCTTCCGCACGCACTCTTCCGCGTGCGCCTTCTGTCTTCCGTTTCCCGATCGGGGGGATTCTCTGCATGACCCGGTTCAACCGTCAGCGGGCCAAGGTCGAGGCGCGACACGAGATCGAGGCCGAGGTACCGGGGTTGACCAGGCGGGGTGTGGCCCTGCCGCTGTCCACGCACGGGGAGTGGACCGTGACCTCCCCGGGGGCCGCGCGGAAGGTGACCGTCTTTCCGACCTCCGTGCTCCGCAACCACGAGGGCGGGGCCGGGTTCGCCCGGCCGCCGAAGCAGGAGTTGTTCCTCCTGGCCGTCAGCAACATGGTGGGGCAGGAGAGTTTCTACGAGGGCGCCGCACTGCGCGACCTCCGCTATGCGCGGCTGGTGCGGCAGCTCGCGGTCAGTGACCCGGTCTGGACGCTGGGGCTGCTGCGCTGGCTGCGGACCGAGGCGCACATGCGGACCGCCTCCGTCGTCGGCGCCGCCGAGTTCGTACGGGCTCGGACCGAGGTGCGGGCCGTCGGGTTCTCCCGGCAGGCCGTCGACGCCGTGCTGCAACGGCCGGACGAGCCCGGCGAGTTGCTGGCCTACTGGACCGCCCGCTACGGGCGGCGGCTGCCGCAGCCGCTGCGGCGCGGGGTCGCCGACGCCGTGCGCCGCCTCTACACCGGCCGCGCCCTGCTCAAGTACGACACCGGCGCGCGCGCCTTCCGCTTCGGCGACGTCCTCGAACTGACCCATCCCGCGCCCGCCCACCCCCGGCAGGGCGAACTGTTCCGGTACGCGCTCGACCGCCGGCACCGGCCCGACCGTGCCGTGCCGCCCGCGGGTGACGCGCTCCTCGTCGCCCACCACGCCCTGCTCGCCGTGCCGGTCGCCGAGCGGTACGCCCTGGTGACGGGGGCCGGCGGCGCCGAGCGGCTGCGGGACGCCGGGATGACCTGGGAGTCGGTCGCCGGCTGGCTGCAGGGTCCCCTGGACGCCGCCGTCTGGGAGGCGCTGATTCCCTCGATGGGCGCCATGGCCCTCGTACGGAACCTGCGCAACTTCGATCTCGCCGGGATCGGCGACAGCGCCGCCGCCGACGTCGCCCGCCGGATCTCCGACCCGGACGAGGTGCGCCGCTCCCGCCAGTTCCCCTTCCGCTACCTCGCCGCGCACCGCAACGCGCCCTCCCCGCGCTGGCACGAGGCCCTGGAGGCGGCCCTGCAGCACTCCCTGTCCCAGGTGCCCGAGCTGTCCGGCCGGACGCTGGTCCTGGTCGACCGGTCCGGCTCGATGTTCGACGCGCCGAGCGCCAGGAGCCTGCTCAACCGGGCCGACTCCGCCGCCATCTTCGGCAGCGCCCTCGCGCTGCGCGCCGAGCACGCCGACCTCGTCGAGTTCGGCACCACCAGCCGCGCCGTGCCCCTCACCCGCGGCGAGTCCGTGCTGCGCGCGCTCGACCGGTTCCACGACCTCGGTGGCACCAACACCGCCGAGGCCGTGCGGCGGCACTACGACGGGCACGACCGCGTCGTCGTGGTCACCGACGAGCAGGCCTACTGGACGCCCCGCGTCGACCCGCTGGCCGTCGTCCCCGAGCACGTCCCCGTCTACACCTGGAACCTCGCCGGCTACTCCCAGGGCCACACCGCGTCCGGCCCCCACCGCCACACGTTCGGCGGGCTCAGCGACGCCGCGTTCCGCCTCGTACCGCTCCTCGAATCCGGCGCCGCGGCCGCCTGGCCGTGGGAGGCCGACGGCTCCGTCCGCCGGGCGTGACCGCCGTCACCGCCCTGTCCTCGGCGTCCTGCCACCGTGGAGCGCCCTAAGGCTCGCCGTCCCGCAGCACCGGGACGACAAGGGCAGGGGACGGTCGGCGATCCCCCTTACGCGTGATCGTCACCGCTTCACGATCACCGGTCCCCCGGGCTTCCGCGGCGCGCCCGAGGGTCCGCCGGCCGCCACCGCCGGGCCGGCCTCGCGCGGCCGCCACGGCCGTGACCTGCGTCTCCCCGTGCGCGACGACTCCGCGGCCCCGGCGTCCTCACCGTCGGACCGGTCGGCCGCGGCGACTGCGAGCCCTCGACCGGCGCGGCCGGCCGACACGCACGGACACGCACCGTGACCGCGAAGCCCGGCAAGATCCGTACCGTCGTCCACTCCGCCGCTGACGCGTACGGCCGGCACGACGTCGAGGTGACCGGTCCCGACGGCTGCCGCCGCCGGCTCACGGGCCACATCGGGAACGGGCGCCCCGGCCTCCCCGGACAGGTCCGCTCGTCCGGGGGAGGCCGGGACCTCGGTCCCGACCTCCCGGGCATCCCTGTGAGGATCGCCACGAAAGGGGCAAACGATCACGTTTGGCTGCGACAGTGGGCGGAGCGCCGGGCCACGGCAGTGGGCGGAGCACCGAACCATCCAGGGAGTACGTTCTTTGGCAGCCATCGCCCGGTGGTGCGTCAAGCACCGCCTCGTAGCCGTCCTGCTCTGGCTCCTCGCCCTCGGCGGGGTCGTCACCGGAGCGGCGATCGCCGGCAGCGCGTACTCCAACGACTACGAGGTCCCCGGTACCGAGTCGGGCCGCGCCACCGCGCTCCTCGACGAGGGCTTCCACGGCGCCGGCGGCGACACCGACACGATCGTCTGGCACACCGACCGCGGCAGCGTGCGCGCCGCCGACGTCGAGCAGCGGATGTCCGCCATGCTCAAGAAGGTCGAGGCGCTGCCCGGCATCGCCTCCGTCACCTCCCCTTACGGCTCCGCCCAGGGCCAGATCAGCGAGGACGGCCGCACCGCCTACGCCGCCGTCACCTTCGACGCCCAGGCCGACGACATCCCGAAGGCCGAGGCCCAGGCCCTCGTCGACACCGCCAAGGCCGCCGCCACGGACCAGGTGCGGGTGGAGCTCGGCGGCGGCGCCGTCGCGCTCACCGAGGCGCCCGGCGGACACATCGCCGAGGCCGTCGGCGTGGCCGTCGCGGCCGTCGTCCTCTTCCTCGCCTTCGGCTCGCTCGCCGCCTCCCTGCTGCCCATCGCGACCGCCCTGGTCAGCGTGGGCATCGCCTATTCCGGGATCGTGCTCCTCGGCCACGTCATGACGGTCGCCGACTTCGCGCCCATGCTGGGCATGCTCATCGGCCTCGGCGTCGGCATCGACTACGCGCTGTTCATCGTCACCCGGCACCGCAAGGGCCTCAAACGCGGCCTGCCCGTCGCCGAGGCCGCCCGGATCGCCGTCGCCACCACCGGACGCGCCGTGGTCTTCGCCGGCGCCACCGTCTGCATCGCGCTGCTCGGCATGCTGATCCTGCGGCTCGGCTTCCTCAACGGCGTGGCCATCGCCGCCTCCCTGACCGTCGTCCTCACCGTCGCCGCCTCCGTCACCCTGCTGCCCGCGCTGCTCTCGCTCATCGGCATGCGCGCCCTCAGCCGCCGCGAACGGCGACAGCTCGCCGAGCACGGACCGCAGCCCGAGCTGCCCACCGGCTTCGCCGCCCGCTGGTCCGCCTTCGTCGAGCGGCACCCCAAGCTGCTCGGCGCGGTCGCCGCCGTCGTGATGGCCGTCCTCGCCCTGCCGACGTTCGCCCTCCACCTCGGCACCTCCGACCAGGGCAACAACCCGGCCACCGCGACCACCCGCCAGGCCTACGACCTGATCGCCGAGGGCTTCGGGCCGGGCGTCAACGGGCCCCTCACCCTCGCGGCCCGGCTCGACGGCGCCGACGACCGGGTCGCGCTCGACGCGCTCCCGGCCGAGCTCGCGCACACCAAGGGCGTCGCGTCCGTCTCGCCGGTCACGTACAACAGCGGCGGCGACACCGCCGTCCTGACCGTCGTCCCCGACTCCGCGCCGCAGTCGAAGGCCACCAGCGAGCTCGTCGACCGGCTCCGCGACGACGTCCTGCCGACGGCCGCGGACGGCACCTCGCTCCAGGTCCACGTCGGCGGCGTCACCGCCTCCTACGACGACTTCGCGGAGATCATCATCGGCAAGCTGCCGCTCTTCGTCGGCGTCGTGATCGCCCTCGGCTGCGTCCTGCTGCTGCTCGCCTTCCGCTCGATCGGCATCCCGCTCAAGGCCGCGCTGATGAACGTCGCCGCCGTCGCCTCCGCCTTCGGCGTCGTCGTCGCGATCTTCCAGTGGGGCTGGGGCAGCGAGCTGCTCGGCCTCGGCAGCGCCGGGCCCATCGAACCCTTCCTGCCGGTGATCATGGTCTCGGTGCTCTTCGGGCTCTCGATGGACTACCAGGTCTTCCTGGTCAGCCGGATGTACGAGGAGTGGCTGGAGACCGGCGACAACCGGCGCGCGGTCCGGGTCGGCCTCGCCGAGACCAGCCGGGTGATCAACTCGGCGGCGGTCATCATGATCTCCGTCTTCCTCGCCTTCGTCCTCTCCGGCGACCGGGTCATCGCGATGTTCGGCATCGCCCTCGCCGCCGCCGTCGCCCTGGACGCCTTCGTCCTGCGCACCCTCCTCGTCCCCGCCCTCATGCACATGCTCGGCGGCGCCAACTGGTGGCTGCCCCGCCGGCTCGACCGCCGACTGCCCCGGATCAGCATCGAGCCGCCCGAGTCCCGGGTCGCCGCCGACGCCCGTGCGAAGATCGCCGCGAAGATACCCGTACAGCGAGTGGTCATCGGACAGGCAGAGGAGAACCAGGATGTTCGCGATACCGCTGGGTGACGACGGAGCCGAGCTGACGCCGCTCGCGCCCTGGCAGGCCGGGGAGTTCCTGGCCCACATCGACCGCGGCCGCGAGTTCATCGGCGCCCACGTCGGACTGCCCGACATCGTCACCGACCTCGACACGGCCCGCGCCCACCTCGTCCGCTACGCCGACAAGGCCGCCCGGGACGCCGGCTACCTCTACGGCATCCGCGTCGACGGACTCCTCGTCGGCGGCGTCCTCTTCGTCACCTTCGACACCGCGAGCGGGGTCGCCGAGGC
This sequence comes from Streptomyces sp. NPDC127092, assembly GCF_042722475.1. NCBI lineage: Bacteria > Bacillati > Actinomycetota > Actinomycetes > Kitasatosporales > Streptomycetaceae > Streptomyces > Streptomyces sp. NPDC127092. The sequence goes on along the minus strand of NZ_JBHXFE010000008.1, from coordinate 170,777 downwards.
CGGCTGCTGGATCGAGCCCGCCTACGCCGGGCGGGGCCTGGTCACCCGGGCCTGCCGGGCCATCCTCGACTGGGCCGTCGAGCGGCGCGGCATCCACCGCGTCGAATGGCACGTCGCCCCCGAGAACACGCCCAGCATCGCCGTCGCCCGCCGCCTCGGCATGACCAAGGAGGGCGTGCTCCGCGAGAACTACCCCTACCGCGGCAAGCGCGCCGACACGGAGATCTGGTCCGTCCTCGCCCCTGAGTGGAGGGCCGCGAAGGCCGCGTCCGAGGCCGCCGCGGACCCGGCCCGGGCCGCGTCCGGCACCGCCTAGGACCGTACGGGCAGGGGCCTAAGGACCCTGCCGAGACGCCTAAGGCCCTCCGTACGCCGAACATGCGGCACTCTCCCCATGTGCCCGACCCCTCTGGGAGACGAAGGTAGAGGCATCGCAAGGAGCGATACCGAAACCCCCGAGGAGCACGACATGTTCGAGTACGAGCTGCACCAGGCCCGCCACGCCGAGCTGGTCCGCGAGGCCGCCGCCGAGCGCCTCTCCCGCGAGGCGGGCCGGGTCGCCAGGACCCGCCGGGCAAGCCGCCGCCAGGATCCGGAAGGGCGGGTGAGCGCCGCGAAGCACCGCTTCGTCCGGGCCGCGTGACCTCGCATGCACCACCCCCGTACGAGCGGCAGGGCGCATGCCTGTGCGATGCTCGGCGCCGTGGAGACCAGGTCAGTCAGCCCCGTCTTCGTCGGCCGGGCCGGCGAACTCACCGCCCTCACCGAGGCGCTCTCCCGCGCGGGCGCGGGAGAGCCCCAGGCCCTCCTCGTCGGCGGCGAGGCCGGAGTCGGCAAGACCCGCCTCGTCGAGGAGTTCACCACCCGCGCCCGCGCGGCCGGCGCTGTCGTCGCCCTCGGCGGCTGCGTCGAGATCGGCGCCGACGGACTGCCCTTCGCCCCCTTCTCCGCCGCCCTGCGCGCCCTGCGCCGCGAACTCCCCGAGGAGTTCGCCGCCGCCGCCGACGGACAGGAGGGCGAACTCGCCCGCCTGCTGCCCGAACTCGGCGACCCGCTCGGCCACGAACCCGCCGCCGAGGACGCCACCGCCCGCCTCTTCGAGCTGACCGTACGGCTCCTGGAGCGCGTCGCCGCCGACCGCGCCGTCGCCCTCGTCCTGGAGGACCTGCACTGGGCCGACGCCTCCACCCGGCACCTCCTCGCCTACCTCTTCCGCACCCTGCGCGGCGGCCGCGTCGCCGTCGTCGCCACCTACCGCGCCGACGACATCCACCGCCGCCACCCGCTGCGCCCGCTGCTCGCGGAGCTCGACCGGCTGCGCTCCGTCCGCCGCATCGAACTCGCCCGCTTCACCCGCGGCGAGGTGCACCGCCAGCTCACCGGCATCCTCGCCGCCGAACCCGACGCGGCACTCCTCGACGAGGTCTTCGAACGCTCCGACGGCAACGCCTTCTTCGTCGAGGAACTCGTCGCCTCCCACGAGTCCGGCTGCGCCGCCGCCCACCTCAGCGACTCCCTCCGCGACCTCCTCCTGGTGCGCGTCGAGACCCTCCCCGAAGCGGCCCAGCGGGTCGTCAGGACCGTCGCCGAGGGCGGCTCCACCGTCGAGTTCGACCTGCTCGCCGCCGTCGCCCGGCTCTCCGAGGACGAACTCATCGAGGCGCTGCGCGCCGCGGTCGGCGCCAACATCCTGCTCGCCGCACCCGACGGCGACGGCTACCGCTTCCGCCACTCCCTGGTCCGCGAGGCCGTCAGCGACGACCTGCTCCCCGGCGAACGCTCCCGCCTCAACCGGCGCTACGCCGAAGCCCTGGAGACCGACCCCGGCCTCGTCCGCACCGACGAGCGCGCCACCCGGCTCGCCACGTACTGGTACCACGCCCACGACGCCGCCCGCGCCCTGCCCGCCGTCCTGCGCGCCTCCGTCGAGACCCGCAAGCGCCACGCCTACGCCGAGCAGCTCCGGCTCCTCGAACGCGCCATGGAACTCTGGGACAAGGTCCCCGACGAGGTCCGCGGCGCGCTGCGCCCCATCGACTACGCCGAGGCCTACCCGGCCTGCGGCTGCGACCCCGAGACCACGCCGCTGCGCTTCCTCGACCTGCTCGCCGAGGCCGCCGTCGCCGCCCGGCTGTGCGGCGAACGCGAACGCGCCCTGAAGATCGGCAAGACCGCGCTGCGGATCCTCGAAGGCGAGGGAGAGCCCGACCCGCTGCGCGCCGCCTGGTTCTACGTCGAACGGGCCCGCATCCAGTCCAACCTGGGCCGCGGCAACGGCTGGCCCGAGATCGCCCGCGCCGAGGAACTCGTCCGCGGCCTGCCGCCGTCCGCCGTCCACGCCGTGGTCCTCGCCGTCTCCGCCGGCTGGGGCATGCTCCGCAACCCCGGCCCCGAGGCGATCGCCGCGGCGGAACGCGCCGTCGAATACGCCCGCCTGGTCAAGGCGGAGTCGATCGAACTCACCGCCCGCGGCACCCTCGGCACCATCATGGTGGCCGCCGGCGACACCGAGCGCGGCCTCGCCGAACTGCACGCGGTCCGCGAACGCACCATGGCCCTCGGCCAGTTCCACGAGGCGTCCCGCACCCATGTGAACCTCTCCTCCTGCCTCGAAGGCCTCGGCCGCTCCCACGAGGCCGTGGAGGTCGCCACCGCGGGCATCGAGATGTGCCGCGTCCGCGGCCTCGCCGACAGCGCCGGCTGGATCCGCGCCAACCTCGCCGAGTCGCTGCACTCCCTCGGCGAGTGGGACCGGGCCAGGGACGAGGCGGAACTGCTGCTCCGCTCCGGAGCCGCCGGCACCAAGCCCGGCGGCACGGCCCTGCTCCAGCTGGCCGTCCTCGCCGTCACCCGCGGCGAACCGACCACGGCCGCCGCCCGCCTCGCCGAGGCCGGCGCCCGCTACGGCACCGCCCGCGACCCCATGCCGCAGTACACCCTGCCGATGGCCGAGGCCGCCGTGCTCGTCGCCGCCGCCGAAGGCCGCCTCGCCGACGTACGGACCGAGGTCGCGGCCGCGGCCGAGGCCGGCTTCCCGCCCGGCACCCACCGCTACGGCTGGCCGCTGATGCTCGCCGCCGTCACCGCGGAGGCCGACGCCCGTGGCCTCCCGGCCGCCGCCGAGGGCCGCCCCGCCGCCCTCGACCTGATACGCCGCCACACCCGCGGCCTGGCCGCCCCCGCGCCCGTCTGGCAGGCCTACGCGCTGTACGTCTCCGCCGAACTGGCCCGCGCCGAGGACCGCGTCACCGCCGAACGCTGGACCGAGGTCGTCACCGCCTTCGAAGCCCTCGACCGCCCCTACGACCTGGCCCGGGTCCGGCACCGGCTCGCCGACGCCCTCCTCGCCGAGGGCGGCCGACGGGAGGAGGCCGCGGCCCTGCTCCGCGCGGCCCACGCCACCGCCGCCCGGCTCGGCGCCCACCCGCTGCGCGAGGACGTCGAGCTGCTCGCCGCCCGCGCCCGGCTCGCCCCGCTGACCGCCGACCCGGCGGCTCCGGCGGAGGCCGCCGAGCCCGAGGACGACGCCTTCGGCCTCACCCCGCGCGAGCAGGACGTCCTGCGTCTGGTCGCCGAGGGCCGCACCAACCGTCAGATCGCCGAGGAGCTGTTCATCTCACCGAAGACCGCCAGCGTCCACGTCTCCAACATCCTCGCCAAGCTCGGCGTCGCCGGCCGCGGCGAGGCCGCCGCCCTCGCCCACCGCCTCCGCCTCCTCGACGCCCCGGCCTGACCGCGCGGCGCCCTCGCGCGGGCCGTCCCCGGGCGAGGCGTCCTCGCGCGGTCCGTTTTCGGGCGAGGCGTCCTGGGGCGAGGCGTCCCCGGTCGAGGAGTCCTCAGGCGTGGTGTCCTCGGGCGAGGCCGGTATGCGTATCGTCACCTTGCCCGAGGCCAGGTCTATCGGCCCCCGGTGCGGATCGCCGTCGCCGATGTCCTCCCGCGTCAGGGCGAGCCGCTGCCGCTCCTCGTCCGTGTGCTTCCGGCCCGGCGCGAAAAGCTCTTCCATCAGGTTGAACACGTGCCCGCCTCCCTCTGAGGTGCCCCCCGCCCGTCCCGGCGGACCTACCCGACCTCCAGCCGGAGGATCCGGTCGTCCCCGGACTCCGGAGTGCCCCTGGTGTCGGTCTCGCTGGTCACCAGCCACATCCGGGAGCCGTCGCCGGTCGCCAGGACCGTGCGCAGCCGCCCGTACTCACCCTTCAGGAACGCCTGCGGCTCCCCGGATCGTTCCGCACCGGCGAGCGGGATCCGCCACAGCCGCTCGCCCCGCAGACCGGCCATCCAGACCGCGCCGCGGGCATGGGCGATGCCGCTGGGCGAGGCCTCCTCGGTCCGCCACTGGGCCACCGGGTCCGTGAACCCGGCCCGCCCGGCCCGGCCCTCCACCTCCGGCCACCCGTAGTTCCGCCCGGGCTCGATCCGGTTCAGCTCGTCCCAGGTGTCCTGCCCGAACTCGGACGCCCACAGCCGCCCTTCCCCGTCCCAGGCGAGGCCCTGCACGTTGCGGTGGCCGTACGAGTAGACGACGGAGTCCGGGAACGGGTTGCCCGGTGCCGGGCGGCCCTCCGGCGTCATGCGCAGGATCTTCCCGCCGAGCGAGCCCTTGTCCTGGGCCAGTCCGGTCCGGCCCGTCTCGCCCGTCCCCGCGTACAGCATCCCGTCCGGCCCGAACGCGATCCGCCCGCCGTTGTGGACGAAGCCCTTCGGGATGCCCGTCAGGACCGGTTCCGGCGCCCCGAGCCGGTCGCCTGCCCCGCCCCCGTACCGCATGCGGACGATCCGGTTGTCCTCGGCCGCCGTCAGATACGCGTACACCCAGCCGTCCCGCACGGCCAGGCCCATCAGCCCGCCCTCACCGCCGGGCACCACCCCGGGCACCTTGCCGAGCGAGGTCTGCCGCCCCGTCCGCCCGTCGACCCGGGTGATCGTCCGCTCGTCGCGCGAGGAGACGAGCAGGTCGCCGCCGGGCAGCTCGGCCAGCCCCCACGGCGATCTCAGCCCCTCGGTCAGCGTGCCCGCGACCCGCACCGTGCCCGCGGCGGGCTTCGGCCGCGCCGACGGGGCCGAAGAGGCCGGCGGCGACGAGACGGACGGCCCGGCCGTCCGGCCGCCGTCCCCTCCCGAGGACGAGGAGCACCCGGCCAGCAGCATCAGCGCGGCGGCGCCTCCCGCCACGCCTCTCACGACGACGCGGCCCCGCACCCGGCCCCGCACCCGGCCTCGAACTCGGTACCGACCCATGCTCCCGACCCCTTCCAGCGGCGATCTCCACTCTTGATACACCGCTCGGCCCGATCAGGTTCCCGCCTCCACGGCGCGTCGCCGGGCCTGTCCGGCGGCCCTCTAGTCCCAGGATCCCCTGGCCGCCGGCAGCGCCGCGATCTCCGCGAGGTCCGCCGCCGCGAGCCGCAGATCCGCGGCCCGCGCGTTCTCCACCGCCCACCGCTCCCGCTTCGCGCCCGGGACCGGGATGACGTGCGGGCCCTGGGACAGCACCCAGGCCAGCGCGACCTGCGCCGGGGTGACGTCCGCGCCGTGCCGGGCCGCGATCCTGCGCAGCCCCGCCACCAGCGGCTGGTTGGCCGCCATCATCTCGGCCGTGAAGCGCGGGTGCCGGGCGCGCGGGTCGTCCGCCTCGAAACCCCCGCCGGGAGTCAGCGTCCCGGTGAGGAAACCGCTGCCCAGCGGCATCGCGGCCAGGAAGCCGACACCGCGCGCCGCGCACCACGGAAGGAGCCGTGCCAGGGCCTCGGGCGACCACACCGACAGCTCCGCCTCGACCGCGCTCACCGGGAAGACCTGCTGGATCCGCTCCAGCTGCCGGATCGTTCCCTCATAGCCGCCGCCCGGCGCGCCCCGCCGTGCCGACCGGGCACCCACGGCGCACAGACCGAGCGCCCGCACCTTGCCGGCCCGCACCAGGTCCGCCATCGCGCCCCAGGTTTCCTCCACCGGCACCTCGGGGTCGGCCCGGTGCAGCTGGTAGAGGTCGATCACGTCGGTCTGCAGCCGTCGCAGCGAGGCGTCACAGGCCCTGCGGACGTACGAGGGGCGACCGTTGGCCACCACGTGCCCGTCGCCCACGAGCAGCCCGCACTTCGTCGACACGAAGGCGTCCGACCGGCGCTCCTTCAACACCCGCCCGAGCAGCAGCTCGTTGGTGAACGGACCGTACATGTCGGCGGTGTCGAGCAGGCTCACCCCGGCGTCCAGGGCCGCGTGCACCGTCCGCAGCGAGCGGTCGCCCCGCCGCTGCGAGGCGCTGTACGCCCAGCTCATCGGCATGCATCCGAGGCCCACCGCCCCCACACCGAGCGCCGCCGCCCCGATCGTCCTGCGCTCCACCTGCCGGTACCCCTCCCTGTGCAGCCCCCAAAGTAACCAATGGCGCACGGGATTCTTCGCATAGCCTCCCGGTCATGACACTCGATGACACCGCCGCTGACGTGTGGCTTCCGATCCCCGCGGACGAGATCGACGGACTTCCGGCGCCGGGCGCGTCGGGCCTGAACTACCGTTTCTGGGACGGCGGACCGGAGTTCCCGGCCGATCCCGCCCGCTGCGCCTTCTACGTCGTGCCGTACATGAAGGGCGAGGCGATCGCCGTGCGGCCGCTCGCCGGGATGTCCTCGGTACGGGTCGTGCAGACGCTCTCCGCGGGCGTCGACCACGTCACCCCTGGTCTCGACCTGCTGCCCCCGGGCGCGAGGCTGTGCAACGCCAGGGGCGTGCACGAGGCCAGCACCGCCGAGCTGGCGCTCGCCCTGATCCTCGCCTCGCTGCGCGGGATCCCCGGCTTCGTGCGCGGCCAGGACGCCGAGGAGTGGCGGGCCGGCTTCTACCCGGCGCTCGCCGACAAGACCGTGCTGATCGTGGGCTACGGATCGATCGGCGCCGCCATCGAGGACCGGCTCGCGCCCTTCGAGTGCGCGCGGGTCCTGCGCGTCGCGCGCTCGGCGCGCACCACCGGACGCGGTCCGGTCCACCCGCTCACGGAGCTGCCCGCGCTGCTGCCCGAGGCCGACGTGGTCGTGCTCGCGACGCCGCTCACCCCGCAGACCCGGCACCTGGCCGACGCCGGGTTCCTCACCCGGATGAAGGACGGCGCCCTGCTGGTCAACATGGCGCGCGGCCCGGTGGTGGACACCGCCGCGCTCCTGAAGGAGGTGGAGAGCGGCCGGATCACCGCGGCACTCGACGTCACCGACCCGGAACCGCTGCCGGCCGGACACCCGCTGTGGCACGCTCCCGGTGTGCTGATCAGCCCTCATGTGGGCGGTTCCACCTCGGCGTTCATGCCGCGGGCCAAGCGGCTGATCGCGGCGCAGGTCACCCGGTTCGCCGCGGGCGAGGAGCCCGCGAACGTGGTGCTGACCACCTGAGCCGGCCGCGGACGGCGTGCGCCCCCCGAACGCGCTCCTCACAAGCCCCCTGGCCGTCACGGAGAGTACTGCACCCCTGTCCCTGAGTGACGATCCTGGTGTATGGTCCGGGAGCGGGGGACTGCGTCGGGAACGGGCAGACGCTGGGGAGCGAAGTGACGGGACATCAGATTCCGAGGGGGGCGACGGGTGAAGCACGGCCGGGCGACCCACGATCCGACGCGGCGGTGCCGCCGGCCATCCCCGCGCGCCTCGCAGCCGCCCTGCCGGGCCGGGCGGTCCCGGACCAGCCCGACCGCGCCGTCGGGCCCGACGGCCCGCCGCCGACCGCGCCCGGCGCCGAACGCCACCCCGCCGATCCGGTCACCGTGGCCGTCCCCGCCCCTCGCGCGGCCGACGACCCGCCCGGCGCGGACGGCGGCAGCGGCAGGGACACCGGCGCCGACGCGGCACCGGCGGCCGCCGTCGGCCCCGTACCGGGCGGCTCCCCGCCCGACACCCTCTGCGGCCGGCACGACGACGTCTCCGGCGGCTGCGGCGGGCACGAGGTGGCCGAGCAGGACCGGTCGCGCGACGGCCTCGGCATGCAGCCGGCGCACGAGCACCCCGGCGAGGCGCCGGAGGAAGCGGTGACGACCGGCACGCTCGCCCGGCGGCGGCCCGTCGCCGGCGGGGCCGGGCCGCGGGCCGGTGCCGGGGCGCCCGGACCCGGACGGCAGGGTCCCGACATGGGAGGGGTGCTCGCCCAGATCGGCCTCGGGCTCGTCTGCGGGGGATACGCCACGGGCGCGGCCCTCGGCTGGGGCTCGCAGCAGCTCGCGCTCTTCATGGGCGACTTCGGCCTGAGCGCCGCCGCGCTCGCCGCCGCCGTCTCCTGCTTCCGCTACGCGCGGGACCACGGGCACAGCTTCCGCCCGGCCTGGTACCTCTTCGCCTTCTCGTCCTTCATGGCCGCCGTCGGCAACGCCGTCTGGGGCTGGTACGAGGTCGTGCTCCGCCAGGCGGTGCCGAGCCCGTCCGTCGCCGACCTGTGCTTCTTACTCTTCGCCCCGCCCGCCATCGTCGGGCTGCTCGTCCTCGCCAAGAAGCCCGTCACCCGGGCCGGCTGGGTCTGCCTCGGCCTCGACTCCTGGCTGATCGGCGGATCCCTGCTCACCCTGTCCTGGAGCCTCGCCCTCGCCCACACCGCGTACGTGCCGGGCGAGAGCGTGGCCCGGGCGGCGCTCTCCCTCGCGTACCCGCTGCTCGACATCGTCCTCGTCAGCATGGTGCTCGCGCTGCACTTCCGCCGCTCCCACATCAACCGCTCGGCGATCAACACCGCCATCGCCGCCCTCGCGCTCACCGTGCTGTGCGACGCGCTGTTCACCTCGCCGCTGCTGCGCGAGCACTACAGCTCGGGCCAGCTCCTCGACGCCGGCTGGTTCGCCGGGTCGCTGCTGCTCGCCTACGCGCCCTGGGGCGTGCGCCGGCCCGCCGACGCGCCGCCGCCCGCCGCCGTGCGCGCCCGGCAGCCCCACAGCCGCCCCCTCGCCGGGTCGCTCGCCGCCCTCACCCCGTACCTCGCGGCCGCGGTCTGCACGCTCGGCATCCTGTACAACGTCGTCGAGGGACGCAGAGTGGACCGCGTCGTCGTCTTCACCGGCTGCACGGTCGTGCTCGCGCTGGTCGTCCGGCAGGGCATCATGCTGCTCGACAACATCGCCCTCACCCACGAACTGGCCCAGAAGGAGAACCACTTCAGGTCCCTCGTGCAGGGTTCCAGCGACGTCATCATGATCGCCGCACCCACCGGCATACTCCGCTACGTCAGTCCCGCCGCGTCCGGGGTGTACGGCCGGGAGGCGGAGGAGCTGATCGGGTCCGAGCTGGCCTCCCTGATCCACCCCGAGGACCTGGGCGCCGTCGTCCACGAGGTGCGCCGCTTCCTGGCCGCGCCGCCGTCCGAGGAGCCCACCACCCGGATCGAGTGCCGCTTCCGCTCCGGCCGCGGCGAATGGCTCAACGTCGAGTCCACCGTCAACCGCCACCAGGGCGGGCTGATCTTCAACAGCCGTGACGTGACCGAACGCGTGCGCCTCCAGGCCCAGTTGCGGCACAACGCGGAGCACGACCCGCTCACCGACCTGCCCAACCGGGCGCTGTTCACCGAGCGGGTCCGCGGCGCCCTGAGCGGCCGCCGGGCCTCCGACGCGGGCACCGCCGTGCTCTTCATCGACCTGGACGGCTTCAAGGCCGTCAACGACCGGCTCGGGCACCAGGCGGGCGACGAGCTGCTCGTCCAGGCCGCGCGCCGGCTCCACGACTCGGTACGGGCGGGCGACACCGCGGCCCGGCTCGGCGGCGACGAGTTCGCCGCGCTCATCCTCGGCGACGGCACCCGCGACCGGGCCGAGCGCGAGCGCCGGGTGCACGAGATCGCCGACCGGCTGCGGGGCACGCTCTCCCAGCCGTACCGCGTCGACGGCGGTGAGGTGCGGGTCGCCGCCTCCATCGGCGTCGCCTTCGCCGAGCCCGGCATCAGCGCGGGCGACCTGCTGCGCAACGCCGACCTCGCCATGTACCGGGCCAAGGCCGCCGGCAAGGACCGGGTCGAGCTCTACGCCCCGCAGATGCAGGCCGAGGTGGTCCGCCGCACCGAGCTGGCCGCCCGGCTGCGCACCGCGCTGCACGACGGCGAGTTCGCCCTGCTGCACCAGCCGGTGGTGGACCTGAACACCGGCCGGATCTCCGCCGTCGCCGCGCAGGCCCGCTGGCGCTCCGCCCAGGGCATCCTCTTCACGCCGGCCGAGTTCCTGCGGGTCGCCGACGACAGCGAGCGCACCGCAGAGCTGGGCCGCTGGCTCCTGGAGGAGGCCGTCGAACAGGCCGCCGAACGGGCCGGAATCGGCCATCGCACGCCGGTGACCGTCCGGCTTTCCGCGCGCCGCCTGCTCGACCGCTCCATGCCCCTCGGCTCCGTGGAGTCGCTGCTCACCCGCCACGGGCTGCCCTCGGGCTCCCTGATCATCGAACTCGCCGACAGCGACCCCCGGGACCCTCGGGTCTCCTTCGACGAGCTGGAGCAGCGGCTGGCCGCCCTGCGCCGGCTGGGCGTCAAGATCGCCCTCGACGGATTCGGCAGCGGACATGCCGCGATCAACGCCCTCCGGCGGCTTCCGGTCGACATACTGAAGCTGGACCGCGGCCTGGTCGAGGGCATCGTGGAATCGGCCAGACTGCGGAAGATCACCAGCGGTCTGCTGCGCATCGCGGGTGACCTGGGCATGCAGTCCGTCGCCGACGGCGTGGACATGCCCGAGCAGGTGCTCGCCCTGCGCTCCATGGGCTGCACCCACGGGCAGGGCATGGCCTTCTCCGGCCCGCTCGACGAGTACCGGCTGCGCCGGGCACTGGTCCGCGACGAGTACCCGCTGCCCGGCGAGGTGGCGCTGACCGGCGGAAACCGTCCCCCGTCCCGCTCACATTCTGAGACTCCCGTCCCACCCACTTGACACTGACCGTCCGTCGGGGGGAGGGTCAGTGCCATGCGCACCCGAATTCTCGTACTTGGAAAGCGCGTCGGCTGAGGCGGGCCCGGTAGAAGGCCCGCCTGAAACGCACCCGACGCGCTCCCCTCGCTTGCCTCCCGGCACGAGGGGTTTTTTGTTGCACCGGATCAACGCAAAATCGACTTAAACCCTCGCAAAACGCCTCGCACACCACCTGGCACCAACCCTCTGCTTCGAGAAGAGAATGCTGATGACCGAGCAGGCCACCGGGCACCATCCGCAGCCGCGGACCCGTAGCGGCGCACAGCCCGCCACCACCGTCGAGCACGTCACGGGTGCGCAGTCCCTCATTCGCTCTCTCGAGGAAGTGGGCGCCGACACCGTCTTCGGCATCCCGGGCGGCGCGATCCTCCCGGCGTACGACCCGATGATGGACTCCCAGCGGGTGCGCCACATCCTGGTCCGCCACGAGCAGGGCGCGGGGCACGCCGCCACCGGCTACGCGCAGGCCACCGGCAAGGTCGGCGTCTGCATGGCGACCTCGGGACCGGGCGCCACCAACCTGGTCACCCCGATCGCCGACGCCCACATGGACTCCGTCCCGCTGGTCGCGATCACCGGCCAGGTCGCCTCCAAGGCGATCGGCACGGACGCCTTCCAGGAGGCGGACATCTGCGGCATCACGATGCCGATCACCAAGCACAACTTCCTGGTCACCAAGGCCGAGGACATCCCGCGGACGATCGCCGAGGCCTTCCACATCGCCTCGACCGGCCGCCCCGGCCCGGTCCTGGTCGACATCGCCAAGGACGCCCTCCAGGCGAAGACCACCTTCAGCTGGCCCCCGCAGACCGACCTGCCCGGCTACCGCCCGGTCACCAAGCCGCACGCCAAGCAGATCCGCGAGGCCGCCAAGCTGATCACCGCCGCCAAGCGGCCCGTCCTGTACGTCGGCGGCGGCGTCCTCAAGGCCGGCGCCACCGCCGAGCTGAAGGTCCTCGCGGAGCTCACCGGCGCCCCGGTCACCACCACCCTGATGGCCCTGGGCGCGTTCCCCGACAGCCACCCGCTGCACGTGGGCATGCCGGGCATGCACGGTTCGGTCACCGCCGTCACCGCGCTGCAGAAGGCCGACCTGATCGTCGCCCTCGGAGCCCGCTTCGACGACCGCGTCACCGGCAAGCTGGACAGCTTCGCCCCGTACGCCAAGATCGTCCACGCCGACATCGACCCGGCCGAGATCGGCAAGAACCGCACCGCCGACGTCCCGATCGTCGGTGACGCCCGCGAGGTCATCGCCGACCTGGTCCAGGCCGTCCAGGCCGAGCACAGCGAGGGCAACAAGGGCGACTACACCGCCTGGTGGAGCGACCTCAACCGCTGGCGCGAGACCTACCCGCTCGGCTACGACCTGCCGGAGGACGGCAGCCTGTCGCCGCAGCAGGTCATCCAGCGGGTCGGCCAGCTCGCGCCCGAGGGCACGATCTTCGCCGCGGGCGTCGGCCAGCACCAGATGTGGGCCGCCCACTTCATCGACTACGAGCGCCCCGCCACCTGGCTCAACTCCGGCGGCGCCGGAACGATGGGCTACGCGGTCCCCGCCGCGATGGGCGCCAAGGCCGGCATGCCGGACCGCACGGTCTGGGCGATCGACGGCGACGGCTGCTTCCAGATGACCAACCAGGAACTGGTCACCTGCGCGCTCAACAACATCCCGATCAAGGTCGCCATCATCAACAACGGCGCCCTCGGCATGGTCCGCCAGTGGCAGACCCTGTTCTACAACCAGCGCTACTCCAACACGGTGCTGCACTCCGGCCCGGACGACGTCAACCCGGACGCGCGGGGCACCCGCATCCCGGACTTCGTCAAGCTGTCCGAGGCCATGGGCTGCGTCGCCCTGCGCTGCGAGGACCCGGCCGACCTCGACAAGGTCATCGAGGAGGCCAACGCCATCAACGACCGCCCGGTCGTGATCGACTTCATCGTCCACGAGGACGCCCAGGTCTGGCCGATGGTCGCCGCGGGCACCTCGAACGACGAGGTCATGGCCGCCCGGGGCGTCCGCCCCGACTTCGGCGACGGCGAAGACGACTGAGACGAAGAGCGAAGGAAGAGACCCACACCATGTCCACCAAGCACACGCTCTCCGTCCTGGTCGAGAACACGCCCGGCATCCTCGCCAGGATCGCCGCCCTCTTCTCCCGTCGCGGCTTCAACATCGACTCGCTCGCCGTCGGTGTCACCGAGCACCCCGACATCTCCCGCATCACCATCGTGGTCAGTGTCGAGGACCTGCCGCTGGAGCAGGTGACCAAGCAGCTCAACAAGCTGGTCAACGTCCTGAAGATCGTCGAACTCGAGCCCAGCGCTGCGATCCAGCGCGAGCTCGTCCTGGTGAAGGTCCGCGCCGACAACGAGACCCGCTCCCAGATCGTCGAGATCGTCCAGCTGTTCCGCGCCAAGACCGTGGACGTGTCGCCCGAGGCCGTCACCATCGAGGCCACCGGATCGAGTGACAAGCTGGAGGCGATGCTCAAGATGCTGGAGCAGTTCGGCATCAAGGAGCTCGTCCAGTCCGGCACGATCGCCATAGGGCGTGGCGCCCGGTCCATCACGGACCGTTCGCTGCGCGCCCTCGACCGCAGCGCCTGACAGCAGTCCGCAGGCGACGGCGGACCACGGGTCCACGCCCCGGTCCGCCTGTCGAGACCAGAAAACTCACCTCCCGCACCCCGCCGTACGGTGGGAGCAACACCAGCACCTCAAGGAGATTCCCAGTGGCCGAGCTGTTCTACGACGACGACGCCGACCTGTCCATCATCCAGGGCCGCAAGGTCGCGGTGATCGGTTACGGCAGCCAGGGCCACGCCCACGCGCTGTCGCTCCGTGACTCGGGTGTCGACGTGCGTGTCGGTCTGCACGAGGGCTCCAAGTCCAAGGCCAAGGCCGAGGAGCAGGGCCTGCGCGTGGTCTCGCCCGCCGAGGCCGCGGCCGAGGCCGACGTCATCATGATCCTGATCCCGGACCCGATCCAGGCCAAGGTCTACGAGGAGTCGATCGCCCCGAACCTGAAGGACGGCGACGCCCTCTTCTTCGCCCACGGCTTCAACGTCCGCTTCGGCTTCATCAAGCCCCCGGCCGGCGTCGACGTCGCCCTGGTCGCCCCGAAGGGCCCGGGCCACCTGGTCCGCCGCCAGTACGAGGAGGGTCGCGGCGTCCCGGCGATCGCGGCCGTCGAGCAGGACGCCACCGGCAACGCCTTCGCGCTCGCCCTGTCGTACGCCAAGGCCATCGGCGGCACCCGCGCCGGTGTCATCAAGACGACCTTCACCGAGGAGACGGAGACCGACCTCTTCGGCGAGCAGGCCGTCCTCTGCGGTGGCGCCAGCGCCCTGGTGAAGGCGGGCTTCGAGACCCTGGTCGAGGCCGGCTACCAGCCGGAGATCGCGTACTTCGAGTGCCTCCACGAGCTGAAGCTGATCGTGGACCTCATGTACGAGGGCGGCCTGGAGAAGATGCGCTGGTCCGTCTCCGAGACCGCCGAGTGGGGCGACTACATCACCGGCCCGCGCATCATCACGGACGCCACCAAGGCCGAGATGAAGAAGGTCCTCACCGACATCCAGGACGGCACCTTCGCCAAGAACTGGATGGACGAGTACCACGGCGGTCTGAAGAAGTACAACGAGTACAAGACCCAGGACGAGAAGCACCTCCTGGAGACCACCGGCAAGGAGCTGCGCAAGCTCATGAGCTGGGTGAACGACGAGGAGGCGTAAGCCTTCCGGTGCGGGGCCGGACAGCCTGTCCGGCCCCGCGCCACATCCTTGGACACCCCGTCCAACCACGGACGGGTGATCCTTCCATCGAGGCGTACGACTCGTGTCGACGCACCACTACACTGCTCAACAACATCGCGTCTGGCCCACAGCGTCGTGCGCTTTCACGCGGCAAGCCCCCTCCACCGCTGCGGCCGTCGGGACGGCCGTCCGCACTGCCTTTGTGAGGACTCACGTGAGCTCGAAACCCGTCGTACTCATCGCTGAAGAGCTGTCGCCCGCCACCGTCGACGCACTGGGCCCGGACTTCGAGATCCGGCACTGCAACGGCGCCGACCGCGCCGAGCTGCTCCCCGCGATCGCCGACGTCGACGCCATCCTGATCCGCTCGGCGACGAAGGTCGACGCGGAGGCCATCGCCGCCGCCAAGAAGCTCCGGGTCGTCGCCCGCGCCGGTGTCGGCCTGGACAACGTGGACGTCTCCGCCGCCACCAAGGCCGGCGTGATGGTCGTGAACGCCCCGACCTCCAACATCGTCACCGCCGCCGAGCTCGCCTGCGGTCTGCTCGTCGCCACCGCGCGCAACATCCCGCAGGCGAACACCGCGCTGAAGAACGGCGAGTGGAAGCGCTCGAAGTACACGGGCGTCGAGCTCAGCGAGAAGACCCTCGGCGTCGTCGGCCTCGGCCGCATCGGTGTCCTGGTCGCCCAGCGCATGTCCGCCTTCGGCATGAAGATCGTCGCGTACGACCCCTACGTGCAGCCGGCCCGCGCCGCCCAGATGGGCGTGAAGCTGCTGGCCCTGGACGAGCTGCTCGAGGTCGCCGACTTCATCACCGTCCACCTGCCCAAGACGCCGGAGACCCTCGGCCTCATCGGCGACGAGGCGCTGCACAAGGTCAAGCCGTCCGTCCGGATCGTCAACGCCGCGCGCGGCGGGATCGTGGACGAGGCCGCGCTGTACTCGGCGCTCAAGGAGGGCCGGGTCGCCGGCGCGGGCCTCGACGTGTACGCGAAGGAGCCCTGCACGGACTCCCCGCTCTTCGAGCTCGACCAGGTCGTCTGCACCCCGCACCTGGGCGCCTCCACGGACGAGGCCCAGGAGAAGGCCGGTATCGCGGTCGCCCGTTCGGTGCGCCTGGCGCTCGCGGGCGAGCTGGTCCCGGACGCGGTCAACGTCCAGGGCGGTGTCATCGCCGAGGACGTGAAGCCGGGTCTGCCGCTGGCCGAGAAGCTCGGCCGGATCTTCACGGCCCTGGCCGGCGAGGTCGCGGCCCGCCTCGACGTCGAGGTGTACGGCGAGATCACCCAGCACGACGTGAAGGTGCTCGAACTCTCGGCGCTCAAGGGCGTGTTCGAGGACGTGGTCGACGAGACCGTGTCGTACGTCAACGCCCCGCTGTTCGCGCAGGAGCGCGGCGTCGAGGTGCGTCTGACCACCAGCTCCGAGTCGCCCGACCACCGCAACATGGTCACCGTGCGCGGCACGCTGGCGAGCGGCCAGGAGGTCTCGGTCTCCGGCACGCTCGCGGGCCCGAAGCACCTGCAGAAGATCGTCGCGGTCGGCGACTACGACGTGGACCTCGCGCTCGCCGACCACATGGTGGTGCTGCGCTACGAGGACCGTCCGGGTGTCGTCGGCACGGTCGGCCGGATCCTCGGCGAGGCCGGTCTGAACATCGCGGGCATGCAGGTCTCCCGGACGAACGAGGGCGGCGAGGCGCTGGTCGTGCTGACCGTCGACGAGACCGTCCCGGCCAACGTGCTCTCGGAGATCGCCGAGGAGATCGGCGCGGCCTCGGCCCGCTCCGTCAACCTGGTCTGATCCGGTCCGCTCCACGCCTCGTACCCGGCCGATAGACATCCGTCTTACACGGACGTCTATCGGCCGGGTACAGTGCTGTCATGGGACACAAGGAAGACCTGCTCGAAGGCGCCAAGCGCTGTCTCCTGGAGAAGGGCTACGCCCGCACCACCGCCCGTGACGTGGTGGCCGCGTCGGGCACCAACCTCGCCTCCATCGGCTACCACTACGGCTCCAAGGACGCCCTGCTCCAGCAGGCCTTCCTGGCGCTGACGGAGGAGTGGGGCGAGCGGGTCGGCGGAGCCGACGCCGAGGGTGCCGGGAACCTTCCCGACGATCCGTACGAGCGCTTCCGCGCCGTCTGGGAGCCGCTGATCGGAGCCGCCGAGGCCAGCCGCCCCGTGTGGAAGCTGCAGACCGAGGTCGTCACCCGTCTCGACGACGACGAGAAGCTCCGCGAGGCGATCAAGGAGCCGCAGCGGGAAGGCCGCCTCGGCATGGCCGAGGGCATGATCGGCATCGACCCGGAGGCGGAGCCCGAGAAGGCCCGGGTGGCCGGGCTGCTCCTCCAGGCCCTCGCGACCGGGGTGATGATCCAGTGGGTCGTCGACCCGGACACGGCCCCGACGGCGGACGACCTCACCGCAGGCCTCAGGGTGCTGATGGGGGAGCGGGGCTGAGTCAACCCGTGGGCGGGGCTCGGGAGTTGTCCGGGCGTTTGTCTAGGCTGGGGGACGTCACCGCTCCTCGTCCCCGACCCGTCGACAGAGAGGCCCCGCATGCCGGCGACGCCACCGCAGGGATCTCCGCCGGACCCGGACCCGGCACCGATACCGTCGGCGTCGCCGGCAGCGCCGGACCGGACGCCCGCGGGCGCGCCGGCGTCGCCGTCGGCGCCCGCACCCGCACCTGCTTCCGCTCCCGCAGCGTCCGAAGCGCCCGCACCGGCGCCCACGCCGGCGCCCGCACCTCCCGCGCCCACCCCTGCTGCGGCGCCCGCGGCAGCGCCCGCGTCACCGCCCGAGCCGTCCGTCGGTGCCCTCGTCGCCGAATCCCTGGTGCCGAACACCCTCCACCTGTCGGCCGCCAAGCGGCGGCGGACGATCGGCGTCCGCGTGGCCGTCGGTGTCGGCCTCGCCTGCGTCGCGGCCGTCGGGGCCACGTTATGGCAGCTCATGGCCCAGCCGGCCGTGACGAAGTCGGAGCAGGAGGCCCAGGACGCGCTGGACAAGCAGGAGGCGCCGTTCACCGTCGGCGTCGACTACGACCAGACCCCGCCCCAGGGCTGGAAGGTCGCCCTCGACCGGCCGCTGACCGAGGCGGAACGCCAGGGGCTTGCCGCCAGGAGGGACCCGGAGAAGGCGCGGGCCTACCTCCTGTCGCTCGGCGGGCGCACCGTCCGGTATCCGTCCGCCTTCGAGAAGCGCGCCGACCTGGCCATGAAGCACACCGGGGCCGACGCGACCGCCCTCCACCTCAATCTGTTCAGCAAGCGGCAGGCCCAGCTGACGATCACGTCCATGGAGGCCGTCAACGTCTCCTGCCACGCGCCCACCGCGAAGACGGTCGTCGTCTGGGAGTCCCAGGGCGGCGCCGCGTACGAGGGCGTGCTGTTCGACCTGACGACGCCGGGCGCCACTCCGGTCATCACCGACGAGGGGGACGACCAGGGCGCGCCCTACTTCGGAGTCAGGAAGATCGACCTGGGCGGCGGCGCCTCGCCCGGCGGGCTCCGGGTCGAGGCACTCACCCGCGGGCAATCCTGCACCTGGGAGATCAAGGCCAAGTACCGTGACGCGTACCAGGGTTTCGGCACGGTGACGCTCAAGGACGGCGAGAAGCCCTTCGCCGCGGAGGCGACCCCGGCCCGGCCCGAGCAGCTCTGGATCATGGACGCGTCCAAGCCCGACGCGGAGCAGTGGGTGCCCTGTCACGACCGGCCGGAGGACACCAGCTGCCGGGCCTGGCGCGAGGGACGCGCGGCCGACGTCTCCGCATCGGGGGGATGACCGCATGCCGTCGACACGCGTCAGGGCGGTCCTCGCGGCCGTCGCCGCTCTCCTCACCCTGGCGGGATGCAGCCAGGAGGACCGGGGCCGCGCCCCGGACACCGCCCGCACCCCCTCGTACGGTCCCTCGCCCCGGCCCGCGCCCGGACCCTGGGGGCGGGACCGGGTGGTGTCCGCGGACTGCGTGAAGGGCGGCCGGTTCACGGCCGTCAGCGTCCGGTCATGGGACCCGAACGGCTGGAAGCCGGTCGCGGAGCGGTCGTTCGACGTCCCCGCGTCCGTCGTCTTCTGGCAGGAGCCGGGCCGGGAGGCGGTGCTGACACCGCTGTTCGACCTCTGCCGGGAGAACCCCTCGGACGCCGTGTACACGTCCGACGCCCTGGAGCGCGTCGTGCCGCGCGTGCGAGCCGTCTTCGACCGGGACTTCACCAGGATGGCGGTGGTCCTGCGGACTCCGGACGGGAAGGGGACGCACGTCGGCTTCGTGGACGAGAAGGGGCTGACCGACCTCACCGCCCGGGACGGGCGGGCCGGGGCGGGCCGACGGGAGCAGAACGCGGTCTTCGCGCCCGACGGGAGCCGCGTCTGGTTCACCTACGAGACCCCCGACGGCCGCGCCCGCATCGGCAGTCGCGCCGTGACCGGCAGCGCCGCCCTGCGCGACGAGGGCCCGGCCGCCGCCGCGAACCTGCCGCTCGTCGTGCTGGACGGGCCGCCCCGCGCCGTCCAGGCGGAGATGGTGCACGTGTCCCCGGACGGGCGCCGGACGACGGCGTCGGCGGAGGACCTCGGTCAGGTCCTGCTCGACGTGCCGGCGCGCTCCACGGCGCTGACGGGCGCCGCCGCGCGGGCCGAGAGCCTGGGGGAGTGCCTGCACGCGGTCGGCTGGGCGGGCCCCGACCGACTGCTGTGCCGCACGCGGGCGGGCACCTTCAGGACCTTCGGCACCGCGCCGGGCGCCGCGCCCGGGCCCGTCCTGGCGGCGGCCGGCGGCGGAGGGAGCGAGGGGCTCGTGGTCTCCCCGGACGGCAGCCGCTTCGTCCTCGTCGAGCACCCGCCCGGTGATCCGTACGCGGGTTTCCGCGGCTTCCGTGTGGCGGGTACGGCGCCGGGCGCGCCGTCCGCGAAGGTGCCGGCCGAGGCCCTGAACGGGCAGAGTCTGCTCCTCGAATGGCGCTGAGCCGGCCGCGGTCGGCGGATCGGCGGCCTGGGGTGTCTCGCCCTAGAGCTTCGCCGCCTTCAGCGCCATGTGCAGCAGCAGCCGGTCCTCGCCCGCGTCCAGGTCGAGGCCGGTGAGCTGTTCGACGCGGGAGAGGCGGTAGTACAGGGTCTGGCGGTGGATGCCCAGAGCGGTGGCCGTGCGGCCCGCCTGGCCGGCGTGGTCGAGGAACACCTCGGCCGTCCGGGCCAGTTCGGCCTGGGCGGGGGCGAGCAGGGCGCGTACGGCCGGGTCCGGCTCGGCCGGGGGCAGTGCGGTGAGCATCCGGTACGGGCCGATGGCGGCCCACTCCGCGAGCGGACCCAGGTGCGGCTGCGCGGTCGCCGCGCGGGCGGCGGACGAGGCCTCGCGCCAGGACGCGTCGAGGTCCGCGAGCCCGCGGCGGGGTGCGGCGATGCCGGCGACGGCCGCCGGACCCGCGGTGTCGCGCAGGCGGCCGGCCGCGGTGGTGGCGGGGGAGAGGTTGTCGCCCGACCGCAGACGCACGAGCACCGCGAGCGCGCGGGACGCGCCGCCCTCGGCGGGGACGGCACCCGGGGCGTAGGGGGCCGGGCCGGAAGCGTACGGACCGGAAACGTACGGGCCGGCGGGGAACGCCGAAGCCTGGGCACCCGGACCCGAGCCCGCACCGGCCGAGGGGCCCGCGCCCGGGCGTCGCCCGGAGCCCGCGCCCGTACCGGCCCCCTGGGCCGAGCCCGGACCTGACCCCGCGCCCGCGCCCGCACCGGTCGCGTGCGCCGTACCCGTACCCGTACCCGAGCCGGAGCCCGTGCCCGCGCCCCTGCGTCGGCCCGCGCCCCGGATCAGGTCGGCGCCGACCGTGGGCGGGGCGCCCGGCGTGGCCGGCGGTCGCCACGGCACGGCGCACAGGGCCGCCGCAGCGGGGACCGCGCGCGGGGACGGGGCGTCCTCGCCGGGCCAGGGCGCGAGGCAGACCAGCGCGTGCAGGCCGTCGGCGCCGGGGCCGAGGGCGGTGCGCAGGGCGGCGACGGCCATGTCGTACTGCCAGCCGCGTTCCGCCGTCAGGGTGGCGCGCAGCTCGCGGGAGAGGTCCGCGCCGGCACGCTCCTCGTCGGCGAGCAGTTCGCCGATCCGCGCGGCGACGTCCATGGCGGCGCTCAGCCGCTCGTGCGAGGGCCCCGGCTCGGCGTCGAGCAGCCAGACGTATCCGAGGACCACGCCCCGATGGCGTACGGGCAGGCAGATGCGGGCCCGGAACACGCCCGCGTCCGGGGCGGCCGGGATGCGCACCGGGCCGGTCGCCCGGGTGATGCCGAAGCCCTCGAACCAGGACCGCACCGCCGGGGTCGACTTCCTGGTCAGGATGGACCGCGTGCGGACCGGGTCCATGGCCGTGTCGTCATCGCTGTCGTGCGCGCCGAAGGCGATCAGCCCGAAGTCGCGGTTCTCCAAGGTCGCCGGAGTGCCGAGCAGCGCCGAGATCTCGTCGACCAGCTCCTGGTAATCGCCCTTCACGCCGCCATTCTCGCACCGATCCCGCCGCTCCTTCAGACAGATGTCTGAGAGCGGGGCCATGGATGCGTGACAGCTGTAGATGGCGGACGATCGGAGCGATCCTTAGGTTTCACGGTGGTTATCCGTGCTGTTCCCGGTTGGTTCCGAAAGACCGGGTACGGCACTTTTCGTCACCCTGCCCTCTGGAGGTCCCCGTGCTGGGTCCCGTGATCCTCGCCGCGTCGCGCAGCGACAAGATGCGCCGTTTCGTGTCGGCCGCCCCCGGGACCAAGCAGGTCGTGGCGCGTTTCATCGCCGGCGAGACGGTGAACGACGTCGTCCCGATCGTGCAGGACCTGGCCGCCCGCGGTCTGGAGGTCACCCTCGACGTCGTGGGTGAGGACATCACCACCGTCGAGCAGTCCTACGCCGCCCGCGACGCGTACCTGGAGCTGATCGAGCGCCTGAAGGAGCTCGAGCTCGGTGAGCGCGCCGAGATGTCGGTCAAGCTGTCGATGTTCGGCCAGTCCCTGGAGAACGGCCACGAGCTGGCCCTGGCCAACGTCCGCCCGGTCGTCGCGGCCGCCGCCGAGATCGGCACCACGGTCACCCTCGACGCCGAGGACCACACCACCCTCGACTCGATGTTCGCCATCCACGAGGAGCTGCGGAAGGACTTCCCGCAGACCGGCTGCGTCATCCAGGCGTACCTCTTCCGCACCGAGGAGGACGCCCGCCGCCTCGCCGCCAACGGCTCGCGCGTGCGGATCGTGAAGGGCGCCTACAAGGAGCCCGCGTCCGTCGCCCTCCAGGACAAGGCCGAGATCGACAAGGCGTACGTCCGGATCATGAAGATCCTCATGGAGGGCGAGGGCTACCCGATGATCGGGTCCCACGACCCGCGGCTCATCGCCGTCGGCCAGGAGCTCGCCCGCCGCGCCGGGCGCAAGCTGGACGAGTACGAGTTCCAGATGCTCTACGGCATCCGCACCGAGGAGCAGAACCGGCTCGCGGCCGAGGGCCACCGGATGCGCGTCTACACGGCCTACGGCACCGACTGGTACGGCTACTTCATGCGCCGCCTCGCGGAGAAGCCGGCCAACCTCCTCTTCTTCGTCCGCTCGATCCTCACCAAGGGCTGAGCCCCACACCCCTCAGAAGGAGTTCCGAGAACCATGGACGCTGTGACCCAGGTCCCCACTCCCGTCAACGAGCCGGTGCACGGCTACGCCCCCGGCTCCGCCGAGCGCACCCGTCTGGAGGCCAAGCTCAAGGAGCTGGCCGACAACCCGCGCGACCTGCCGATGACCATCGGCGGCGAGAAGCGCATGGGCGGCGGCGAGGAGTTCAAGGTCGTCCAGCCGCACAACCACAAGGCCGTCATCGGCACCTTCCGCGGTGCCACGCAGCAGGACGCCCAGGACGCGATCGACGCCGCCCTGGCCGCCGCCCCGGCCTGGCGCGCGATGTCCTTCGACGACCGCGCCGCGATCATCCTGCGCGCCGCCGAGCTGCTCGCCGGCCCGTGGCGCGAGACGCTGGCCGCCTCCACCATGCTCGGCCAGTCGAAGACCGCCCAGCAGGCCGAGATCGACACCCCGTGCGAGCTCGTCGACTTCTGGCGCTTCAACGTGGCGTACGCCCGCCAGATCCTGGCCGAGCAGCCGCCGGCCAACTCCCCGGGCGTGTGGAACCGTCTGGACCACCGCCCGCTGGAGGGCTTCGTCTACGCGATCACGCCGTTCAACTTCACGGCCATCGCGGGCAACCTGCCCACCGCCCCCGCCCTCATGGGCAACGTCGTGGTCTGGAAGCCGTCCCCGACCCAGACCCACTCCGCCGTGCTCCTCATGGAGCTCCTGGAGGAGGCCGGCCTGCCGAAGGGCGTCATCAACCTGGTGACCGGCGACGGCATCGCCGTCTCCGAGGTGGCCCTCAACCACCCCGACCTGGCCGGCATCCACTTCACCGGCTCGACCAAGACCTTCCAGCACCTGTGGAAGACGGTCGGCAACAACATCGAGAAGTACCGCTCCTACCCGCGGATCGTCGGCGAGACCGGCGGCAAGGACTTCGTCGTCGCCCACCCGAGCGCCGACCGCGCCGTCCTGAAGACCGCGCTGACCCGCGGTTCCTTCGAGTTCCAGGGCCAGAAGTGCTCCGCGTCCTCGCGGGCGTACATCCCGGCCTCCATCTGGAACGACGGCTTCAAGGAGGAGTTCGCGGCCGAGGTCGACGGCATCAAGATGGGTGACGTCACCGACCTGTCGAACTTCATCGGCGCCGTCATCGACGAGCGTGCCTTCGCCAAGAACAAGGCCGCGATCGACCGCGCCAAGGCCGACGCCTCGTGCACGATCGTCGCCGGCGGCACGTACGACGACTCCGAGGGCTGGTTCGTCCGCCCGACCGTCATCGAGTGCACCGACCCGGAGAACGAGGTCTTCACGACCGAGTACTTCGGCCCGATCCTCGCGGTGTACGTCTACGACGACGAGAAGTACGACGAGATGCTGACCCAGATGGAGTCCGTCTCCGACTACGCCCTCACCGGCTCGGTCATTTCCAACGACCGCGCCGCCGCCGCGTACACGATGGAGAAGCTCCGCTTCGCCGCGGGCAACTTCTACATCAACGACAAGTCGACCGGCGCCGTGGTCGGCCAGCAGCCCTTCGGCGGCGGCCGCGCCTCCGGCACCAACGACAAGGCGGGCGCCCCGCAGAACCTGATGCGCTGGACGCTGACCCGCGCCATCAAGGAGACGCTGGTGCCGCCGACGGAGTACGGCTACCCGCACATGGGCTGACGCCTCCGCGCCGCCCAGCGACGGCGTCCCTGATCACCGCCCCCCTCCTCGGTCCCCCAACTGAGGACGGGGGCGGTTCTCATGCGCCGGCCCGGCGCTTGAGGAAGTCGCCGACGAGCTCGGCGACCAGCGGGGCGTGGGTCTCCAGGGCGAAGTGGCCCGTGGGCAGGAGGTGGACCTCGGCGTCCGGGAGGTCGCGGCGGAAGGCCTCGGCACCGGCCGGGACGAAGACCTCGTCGCCCTCGCCCCAGACGGCGAGGAGCGGGACCCGGGAGCTGCGGAAGTACTCCTGGAAGGCGGGATACAGGGCGAAGTTGGAGCCGTAGTCCGCGATCAGGCGGGTCTGGATCTCGTCCTGGCCCGGCCGGGCCATCAGGGCGGCGTCGTGGTGCCAGGCGTCGGGGCTGAGCAGCTCCCGGTACTCGGCGGGCACGCCCGTCTCGTACTGCCACCGGATGCCGTCGAGGGAGCGGATGGCGCGGACGGCCGCCTCCGTCTCGGGGGTGCGCTCGGCGATCAGGGCGAGGACGGGGGCCCAGGCCTCCGCGCCCAGGCCTTCCTCGTAGGCGTTGCCGTTCTGGCTGATGATCGCGGTGATCCGCTCGGGATGCGCGAGGGCGAGGCGCAGGCCGATGGGGGCGCCGTAGTCCTGGATGTAGAGGGCGAACCGGTCGAGGCCCAGTGCGCGGGTGAACTCGTCGGTGAGCGCGGCCAGGGCGGCGAAGGTGTAGTCGAAGTCGGCGGCGTCGGGCGCGGCGCTGCGGCCGAAGCCCAGGTGGTCGGGGGCGATGAGACGGTGGCTCCCGGAGAGCCGCGGCATCAGGTCCCGGAACATGTGCGAGCTGGTCGGGAAGCCGTGCAGCAGGAGCAGCACGGGCGCGTCGGCGGGGCCCGCCTCCCGGTAGTGGATCTCGTGGCCGCGGACGGTGACGCTGCGGTGGTGGACCGGGAGCACGGACATCGTCTCTAACCCCTTACGTGGCGTTGAGTGGTTGCGAGGAGAGTCAAGCGCTCCATGTCTAACCTGTCAATAAACAATTGAGGGTTAGGTGTGGGCGGTGTGAGACTGGGGGCGTGAAGCTGTGGACCGCACCCACCCATGAACTCGGCTCCCGCAGGCTCCGTGCCGTGCGGGACCTTCTCGAGATCGCCTTCGAGGGCGTCTTCTCGGACGACGACTGGGACCACACCCTCGGCGGCGTGCACGTCTGGATCGAGGACGAACGGGGCCTCGCCGCGCACGGGGCCGTCGGCCAGCGGCGTGTGCTGCACCGGGGGCGCTCGTACCGCGTCGGGTACGTGGAGGGCGTCGCCGTCCGGGCCGACGTGCGGCGTCAGGGGCTCGGGGGCGCGGTGACGGGGGAGCTGGAGCGGGTGATCGACGGCGCGTACGCCTTCGGGGCACTCTCGGCCTCGGAGGCCGGCGCCGGGCTCTACCGGGGGCGCGGCTGGCGGGTTTGGGAGGGGCGGATCGAGACGCTGAGCCCGGACGGGATCGTCCGGCTCCCCGACGAGGAGGGCTCCACCTACCTCCGTCCGGCCGCCGGGCGCCCGCTTCCGGACGCCGCCGCCCCGCTCGTCTTCGACTGGCGGGACGGCGACGTGATGTGACGGGCCTATCGCCGTCTCAGATAGTAGGAAGTCCGAGTAATTGTGGAGACAGATGCGGGGTTCTCGCCTAGCTTTGTAGAAGCCGAACGTCCCGCTCCATCGAGCGCGGGCGGACGCGAGCGCGACGCCCCCAGGCAGGCAACCCCTGCGGCGGCGCTCCCCGCCCCTTTCCGGCGCCTTCGATCACCACGCCACTCCGCACCCGCACGTCCGGAGCACTGATCTCAAGGAGTCGATCCCTCATGGCCGCTCAGACCGCCCGCCGCGTCCGCCACTCCGCCCCCCACTCCAGCGACGAGGCCCGCAAGAACGCCGCCGCCGCTCTCCAGCGCGCCCTCGACCGCCGGGACAACGGCGGCTCCACCGGCCACTGACCCTTCGTACGGCTGTCCGTTCGTCCACATGGTGGACGGAGCGTGTCAGACGATGGGACGAAGAGTAGGGTGCCGACATGTCTCACAGCATCAATCTCGCAGTCATTCCCGGCGACGGCATCGGCCAGGAGGTCGTGGCCCAGGGCCTGAAGGTCCTCGCGGCCGCGCTTCCCCAGGACGTGAAGCTGGAGACGAAGGAGTACGACTTCGGCGCCCGGCGCTACCACGCCACCGGTGAGACCCTCACCGACGCCGACCTCGACGCCCTCAAGCAGCACGACGCGATCCTGCTCGGCGCGATCGGCGACCCGTCGGTCCCGTCCGGCGTCCTGGAGCGCGGCTTCCTGCTGAAGCTGCGCTTCGCGTTCGACCACCACGTCAACCTGCGTCCCTCGAAGCTGCTCCCCGGCGTCGCGACCCCGCTCGCCGGCCAGCCCGCGATCGACTTCGTCGTGGTCCGCGAGGGCACCGAGGGCCCGTACACCGGCAACGGCGGCACCATCCGCAAGGGCACCGAGCACGAGGTCGCCACCGAGGTCTCCGTCAACACGGCCTACGGTGTCGAGCGCGTGGTCCGGGACGCCTTCGCCCGCGCCCAGGCCCGCCCCCGCAAGAAGCTGACGCTGGTCCACAAGAACAACGTGCTGACCTTCGCGGGCCACCTGTGGACGAACATCTTCAACAAGGTCGCGGCCGAGTTCCCCGAGGTCACGACCGACTACCTGCACGTCGACGCCGCGACGATCTTCCTCGTCACCGACCCGGCCCGCTTCGACGTCATCGTCACCGACAACCTGTTCGGCGACATCATCACGGACCTCGCCGCGGCCGTCTCCGGCGGCATCGGCGTCGCCGCCTCGGGCAACATCAACCCGAGCGGTGAGTTCCCGTCCATGTTCGAGCCGGTCCACGGCTCCGCGCCGGACATCGCGGGCCAGGGCAAGGCCGACCCGACGGCCACGGTCCTCTCCGTCGCCCTCCTCCTGCGGCACCTCGGATACGAGTCCGAGGCCGCCCGGATCGAGGCGGCCGTCGCCGCCGACCTCACCGAGCGCGGTGACGCGGTCCGCAGCACGGACGAGATCGGCGACGCGCTCGCGGTACGAGTAGCGAGCTGACCCGCCGCTGACATCACCCAGCCGCCGGGTCGCACCTCGCACCCGGCGGCTGTACCTGTGCGGTCGCGGGGTGCCACCATCGAACCCTGGACCGTGCACACACCGTTTCGTGCACCGGCCCCCACGCGCGATAATCGAACGTGGGGCCGCGGCATGCGGGAAAGCTCGGACGTCCTAGCAGTGACTTGCGTGGCTGCGGAGCGGCGTGAGCGCGGTCCGACCCACACAACCGGTGAAGGACAAGCACCCATGACGACGCCCACCATCGAGCTCAAGCCCTCCTCCAGCCCGCTGTCCGACGCGGAGCGCGAGGCGATCCTGGCCAACCCGGGATTCGGCCGGCACTTCACCGACCACATGGTCACCATCCGCTGGACCGAGGGCCGCGGCTGGCACGACGGCCAGCTCGTGCCGTACGGCCCGCTCTCCCTCGACCCGGCGACCAACGTCCTGCACTACGCCCAGGAGATCTTCGAGGGCCTGAAGGCCTACCGCCGTCCCGACGGTTCCGTCGCCAGCTTCCGTCCCGACGCCAACGCCCGCCGCTTCCAGCGCTCCGCGCACCGGCTCGGCATGCCCGAGCTGCCGGTCGAGACCTTCATCGAGGCCTGCGACGTCCTGGTCCGGCAGGACGAGGCCTGGGTCCCGGCGCACGGCGGCGAGGCCTCGCTCTACCTGCGCCCGTTCATGATCGCGACGGAGGTCGGCCTGGGCGTCCGCCCGGCCAACGAGTACCTCTTCGTCGTCATCGCCTCGCCGGCCGGCCCGTACTTCCCCGGCGGCGTCAAGCCCGTCTCCATCTGGGCCTCCGAGGACCGCGTCCGCGCCGTCCCCGGCGGCATGGGCGACGCCAAGACCGGCGGCAACTACGCCGCCTCGCTGCTCGCGCAGGCCGAGGCGGCGGAGAAGGGCTGCGACCAGGTCTGCTACCTCGACGCGGTCGAGCACAAGTGGGTCGAGGAACTCGGCGGCATGAACCTGTACTTCGTGTACGGCGACAAGATCGTCACCCCGACCCTCAGCGGTTCCATCCTGGAGGGCATCACCCGCGACTCGCTGCTCCAGGTCGCCAAGGACCTCGGCTACGAGTCCGAGGAGGCCCGCGTCTCCATCGACCAGTGGCAGGCCGACACCGAGAACGGCTCGCTCACCGAGGTCTTCGCCTGCGGCACCGCCGCCGTCATCACCCCGGTCGGCACGGTCAAGTCCGCCCGGGGCGAGTGGCAGCAGTCGGGCGGCGAGCCCGGCGAGGTCACGATGAAGCTGCGCGAGGCGCTGCTCGCCATCCAGACCGGGACGGCCGAGGACGTCCACGGCTGGATGCACGAGCTGGGCAGGTAGGACCCGACTCCGGAGCTACGACTCCGAGTCCACCAGGGCGCCCGGGACGGTCACCGTCCCGGGCGTTTCCGTGTCGCCGGCGGCCTGCTGAGCCGGCGTCAGCACCGCGTACAGCACGCCGCCCACGATCCCGGACAGCACGAAGCTGCAGTCGATGCCGCCGGTGAGGGCGAGCAGCGGGCCCTCGTAGAGCGGGGTCGAGACGGCGGCCAGGCCCACGGCCGCGCCGATCACCCAGGAGAACGTGGCACGCGGGTGCCAGCCGGCCGAGAACCAGTAGGCGCCGCCGCGCGCACGCCGGTTGTAGACCTGGAGCGCCTCCGCGTCGTACGTGCCGCCGCACCGCCGGTGCCCGATCAGGGTGATGACCGCCCACGGCGTGCCGATCGCGGTGAGCAGCAGCACGAAGGAGGTCATCGCGGTCTGCGCGTCCGAGGCGAAGTGGCCGAGGAAGACGAAGGCCGTGGCGACGGCCGCGACGACCAGGGTCGCGCGGGCCCGGGTGGCCTTCGGCAGGATCGCGTCGAGGTCCAGGCCCATCGAGTAGAGCATCAGTCCGGCGTTGCCGACGGAGCCGGCGGTGGCGGCGAGCAGCAGCGGGACCAGGTACCAGACCGGCGAGGCCGCGACCAGCGGCCCGGCGTAGTCGGCGCCGGCGCCGGCCGCGAGCGCGGTGAAGGTGCCGAAGAGCTGGGGCACGAGCAGGCCGACGACCAGGCCGAGACAGGTGGCCCGCCAGACCTTCTTCGGGCTGTGCTTCTCCGGCGAGATGTAGCGGGTGTAGTCGCCGAGCAGGGTGATGAAGGCGACCGGGCCGCTGAGTCCGGCGGCGACCGCCGAGAGCAGCCAGGTCGGCCAGAACGAGCCGAGCAGGTACGGCGTGTCCGCCACGGGCGCGGCGGTGAAGTCACCGGCGTACGCGACGAGGCCGATCGCGAGCAGCACGGTCATGCCGATCGCCAGGGCCTGGCTCAGCTTGAGCAGCAGCCGGTAGCCGTAGACGGCGCCGACCACGGTGAGGGCGGCGAGCAGCCCGTACACGGCGGCGTGCGTCGCGCCGCCGGTGGGCAGGCCGATCAGGCGCTCCAGCGTGCCGACCATCACGTCGCCGCCGATCCACAGGGTCAGCGCGGTGTAGCCGAGCGAGAGCAGCAGGCCGACGACCGAGCCGACCAGCCGGCCGCGCACGCCGAAGAAGGCGCCGGACGAGGTGGAGAGGTTGGTGGCGGTGCGCAGCGAGATCAGCGCGAGCGGGGCGGTGACGGCGACGCCGACGAGGGTGCCGGCGACGACGGAGGTCACCGAGGCCCAGAGGCCGAGGCCGAAGGAGACCGGCAGCCAGCCGAAGACGATCACGCCGAGGCAGAGGTTGGAGCCGAGCAGGATCGAGACGAGGTCGCGGGGACCGCTGGTGCGTTCCACCTCGGGGATGGTGTCGACTCCGCGCTGTTCTATCGCCATGGGGACTCCCGGGGGCAGGGGTGGGGGCGGGGCGGGGGAGTGGGGGGTAGGGGCCGGATCCGCCGTGAGGGGATCCGCTGCGAGCGACGTTTTTAGAGTGACGCTCAATGTCAGCCAATGTGACCCATTCCTGTCGGCCACGTCAATGCTTGGAAGATGGCTCACCAACATTTAGAGTGTCACTCAAACAGGAGGTGTACGGAAGTGCGACTGACCCCCACGGAACGCGACCGGCTGCTGCTCTTCGGCGCCGCCGAGCTCGCCCGGGCCCGCCGGGCCCGCGGCCTTCGGCTCAACGTGCCCGAGGCGACGGCCCTCATCGCGGACACGGTCTGCGAGGCGGCCCGCGACGGCAAGCGACTCGCCGAGGCGATCGAGGCCGCCCGCTCCGTCCTCGGACCCGAGGACGTGCTGCCCGGCGTCGCCGACGTCGTCACCGAGGTCCACGTCGAGGCCGTCTTCGACGACGGATCCCGGCTCGCCGTCGTCTCCGACCCGATCGGCGGCGGCTCGCTCGGAGCGGACGCGCCCGGCGCGCTGCTGCCCGGGCCCGCGTCCGAGGAGACCACTCCGGCGGTCACGCTGACCGTCCGCAACACCGCAGCCGTCCCGGTCAGCGTCACCTCGCACTTCCACTTCTTCGAGGCCAACCCGCGCCTCGACTTCGACCGCGCCGCCGCCTACGGCATGCGGCTCGCGATCCCGGCCGGCGCCTCCTTCCGCTTCGACCCGGGCGGCGAGGCCGAGGTCGGCCTGGTGCCCATCGGCGGCGCCCGGGTCGCCATCGGCTTCGCGGGCCTCGTCGACGGCCCGCTGGACGCCCCCGGGGCGAGGGAAGAGGCCCTCCGCAGGGCCGCGGCGTGCGGATATCTCGGCGCGGGCGCCACCCCCGACTACCTGTCCTCGGCGCCGTTCGCGACCCCGAAGGAGGAGGACTGATGGACCCCTACGAGTACGCCTCCGTGCACGGCCCGCGCGCCGGTGACCGGGTGGTCCTCGGTGACTCCGGCCTCGTCGTGCGCGTCGAGTCCGACTCCCAGAAGCCCGGCGACGAGTTCCTCGCCGGCTTCGGCAAGACCGCCCGCGACGGGCTCCACCTGAAGGCCGCGGCCGTCCGCGAGACCTGCGACGTGGTGATCAGCAACGTCCTCGTGATCGACGCCGTCCAGGGCATCCGCAAGGTGTCCATCGGCATCCGCGAGGGCCGCATCCACGCCATCGGCCGCGCCGGCAACCCCGACACCCTCGACGGCGTCGACGTCGTCGTGGGCACCGGCACCTCGATCGTCTCCGGCGAGGGCCTGATCGCCACCGCGGGAGCCGTCGACACCCACGTCCACCTGCTGTCGCCGCGCATCATGGAGGCGTCCCTCGCCAGCGGTGTCACGACCGTCATCGGCCAGGAGTTCGGCCCCGTCTGGGGCGTCGGCGTCAACTCGCCCTGGGCCCTGCGCCACGCCTTCAACGCCTTCGACGCCTGGCCGGTCAACATCGGCTTCCTCGGCCGCGGCTCCTCCTCCGACCCGGCCCCGCTGGTCGAGGCGCTCGCCGAGGGCGGCGCGTCCGGCTTCAAGGTCCACGAGGACATGGGCGCCCACACCCGCGCCCTCGACACCGCGCTGCGGGTCGCCGAGGAGTACGACGTCCAGGTGGCGCTGCACTCCGACGGCCTGAACGAGTGCCTGTCGGTCGAGGACACCCTCAAGGTCCTCGACGGCCGGACGATCCACGCCTTCCACATCGAGGGCTGCGGCGGCGGACACGTACCGAACGTCCTCAAGATGGCGGGCGTGCCGAACGTCATCGGCTCCTCCACCAACCCCACGCTGCCCTTCGGCCGTGACGCGGTCGCCGAGCACTACGGCATGATCGTCTCCGTCCACGACCTGAAGACCGACCTGCCCGGCGACGCGGCCATGGCGCGCGACCGGATCAGGTCCGGGACGATGGGCGCGGAGGACGTCCTGCACGACCTCGGCGCGATCGGCATCACGTCGTCGGACGCGCAGGGAATGGGAAGGGCCGGCGAGACCGTACGCCGGACCTTCGCCATGGCCGGGAAGATGAAGGCCGAGCTCGGCCCCATGGAGGGCGACGGCGCGCACGACGACAACGCGCGCGTCCTGCGCTACATGGCCAAGCTCACCATCAACCCGGCGATCGCCCACGGCCTCGCGCACGAGATCGGCTCGATCGAGGTCGGCAAGCTGGCCGACATCGTGCTGTGGCGGCCGGAGTTCTTCGGCGCCAAGCCGCAGCTGGTGCTGAAGTCCGGCTTCCCCGCGTGGGGGGTCGTGGGCGATCCGAACGCGGCCACCGACACCTGTGAACCGCTCGTCCTCGGTCCGCTGTTCGGCGGGCACGGCGCGACCGCCGCCGACATCTCGGTCGCGTTCGTCGCCCAGGCCGCCGTCGACCTCGGCGGCGACCGGCTGCCCACCCGGCGCCGTCGCGTCCCGGTCCGCGGCACCCGCGGCATCGGCCCCGCCGACCTGCTGCTCAACTCGCGCATCGGAGACGTCCAGGTCGACGGCCACACCGGCCTCGTCTCGCTGGACGGCTCGCCGATCCGCTCCGAGGCGGCCGACTCCGTCTCCCTCAACCGCCTCTACTTCCTCTGATCCCGCTAGGACCTGAATCCATGACGTACCGCATGCCCGCCGAGTGGACGCCGCACGAGCGCACCTGGATGGCGTGGCCCACGCACAACTCCACGTTCACGAACGAGGAGGAGCTGGCACGGTCGCGTGCCGCCTGGGCCTCCGTGGCCCGGGCCGTACGCCGCTTCGAGCCGGTCACGCTGGTGGTCGCCCCTGGCGAGGCGGGCTCCGCCCGCGCCCTCCTCGGCGAGGACGTCGAGATCCTGGAGCGCGAGCTGGACGACGCCTGGATGCGCGACATCGGCCCCACCTTCGTGAAGGACGAGGAGGGCCGGCTGGCCGCCGTGGACTGGGTGTTCAACGGCTGGGGAGCCCAGGACTGGGCCAGCTGGGAACACGACTCCAAGATCGCCCGCCACGTGGCGGACGCGGCGGGCGTCCCGGTGCTGAGCAGCGCCCTGGTGAACGAGGGCGGCGCGATCCACGTGGACGGCGAGGGGACCGTACTCCTCACCGACACCGTGCAGCTCGGCGCGGGCCGCAACCCCGAGTGGAACCGCCAGGAGGTCGAGGCCGAGATCCACGCGAAGCTCGGCACCACCAAGGCGATCTGGCTCCCGCACGGCCTGGCCGGCGACTACGGCCTGTTCGGCACGCAGGGCCACGTCGACATCGTCGCCGCCTTCGCCCGCCCCGGCACCGTCCTGGTCCACAGCCAGCAGAACCCGCTCCACCCCGACTTCGAGCGCTCCCGCCTCTACGTCAACCTCCTCCGCGGCCAGACCGACGCCCAGGGCCGCCCCCTGGAGGTCATCGAGGTCCCGGCCCCGACCGTCCTCAAGGACGAGGAGGGCGACTGGGTCGACTACTCGTACATCAACCACTACCTCTGCAACGGCGGCGTCGTGCTCTGCGCCTTCGACGACCCGCACGACGAGGTCGCCGCGGAGATCTTCCGCCGCCTCTTCCCGGAGCGCGAGGTGGTCCTGGTCGACGCCCGCGAGATCTTCGCGGGCGGGGGCGGCATCCACTGCATCACCCAGCAGCAGCCGGCGGTCTGAGAAACCCGCTGGTCGTGGCCGCACGCCCTGTGACAGCGTGCGGCCATGAGCATCCACCCCTCCGGCCGGTACGTCCTGACCTACCTGTACTCCGTCGTCGACGACGCCTGGTACGTGGAGCTGGACGAGGTGGCGGGGCAGCGGCAGCTGGCGATCGGGATCGTGCCCGACGAGGACCCGGCGCGGGAGCCCACGGTCTGGTTCGCCGAGCGGCGGAGCGGGCGGGACGTCCCGTACGACGTCGTGCGCTGGTTCATGGACGCGGTGGAGCGGGAGATCCGTACCTCCCGGGACTGGATGGAGCTGCGGCCCGAGATCGTCGAGGTGATCCACGAGCTGCGGCAGGAGCACCTGGGCGTGATCGACGACGAGGACCTGCCGCCCGTGCTCGCGGGGCTGCGCGCCCGGGTGCCCGAGGCCGACCTGGCCGACGTGATGCTGCACGCCTTCGGTCGCGGGCCCGACGGCGGGATCCCGGACAACGGATGATCCTGTAGAACGTACGAGTGAGTCAGAGCAGCGACCCGACCCCGACCCCGGCCCCCCACCCGCGCCGCCGCAACCAGGCCGCCCCGCCCCGCGAGGAGGTGCTCGCCGCGGCCATGGACACCATCGCCGAGCGCGGGCTAGACGGGCTGACCATGGCCGGGCTCGGGCGGCAGGTCGGGATGAGCAGCGGGCACCTGCTCTACTACTTCGGCACCAAGGACGAGCTGCTGCTGCAGACGCTCGAATGGAGCGAGGGCCGGCTCGGGGCCGAGCGCAGCGCGCTGCTCTCCGCCCCCGGGACCGCGCGGGAGCGGCTCGACGGATACGTGGACGTGTACGTGCCGGACGGCCCGCGCGACCCGCACTGGACGCTCTGGCTCGAGGTGTGGAACCGCTCGCAGAACGCCGACGACGACGCCCGCGCCCGGCAGGCCGCCATCGAGGGCGCCTGGCACCGCGACCTCGTCGCGATCCTCGCAGAGGGCGTCTCGCGCGGCGAGTTCCGGCCGATCGACCCGGACCGTTTCGCGCACCGGATGCGCGCCCTGCTCGACGGCTTCAGCGTGCACGTGGCGGTCGGCATCCCGGGCACGGGGCGCGACCAAGTCCTCGCTCATGTAAGGGAGTTCGTCGCCGAAACGCTGCTTCCGTGACCGTTAGGCACGTAAGTACTCCTGATCGTTGTCCCGTGCACCCTTGTTGCCGCCCGGGCGCCTCCGGCACGGTTCGGGGCCATGGGACGAGAACACTGGAAGAAGATCTGGGTCGGTTCGGCCGGCAACATGGTCGAGTGGTTCGACTGGTTCGTCTACGCGAGCTTCGCGACCTACTTCGCGGGGGCGTTCTTCCCCGAGGGCAACGACACCGCCAAGCTCATGAACACGGCCGGCATCTTCGCCGTCGGCTTCTTCATGCGCCCGGTCGGCGGCTGGCTGCTCGGCCGGGTCGGTGACCGCAAGGGCCGCAAGGCGGCCCTGACCCTCACCGTGACGCTCATGTCCGCCTCGGCGCTGCTCATCGCCGTCGCCCCGACCTACGCCGTCGCCGGATACGGCGGCGCCGCGGTCCTCCTCGTCGCCCGCCTCCTCCAGGGCCTCTCCGTCGGCGGCGAGTACGCCGCCAGCGCCACCTACCTCACCGAGGCGTCCGCACCGAAGCACCGGGGCTTCGCCTCCAGCTTCCAGTACGTGTCGATGACGGCCGGCCAGATCCTCGGCCTGGGCCTGCAGATCGTCCTCCAGCGGACCATGTCCGCCGAGGCCCTGCACAGCTGGGGCTGGCGCATCCCCTTCATCGTCGGCGCCCTCGGCGCGGCCGTCGTCTTCTACCTGCGGCGCAGCATGCTGGAGACGGAGGTGTACGAGGAGACCGCGGACGCCGGGGTCGCGAGCGGCGACAAGGGC
Source organism: Streptomyces sp. NPDC127092 (assembly GCF_042722475.1). Classification (NCBI taxonomy): domain Bacteria; kingdom Bacillati; phylum Actinomycetota; class Actinomycetes; order Kitasatosporales; family Streptomycetaceae; genus Streptomyces; species Streptomyces sp. NPDC127092. Next base: position 135,370 of record NZ_JBHXFE010000008.1, on the reverse strand, counting down.
ACCGTCAGGGCCCTGTGGGCGCACAGGCGCGAGGCCTTCCTCGTCATCGCGCTCACCATGGGCGGCACGGTGGCCTACTACACGTACACCACCTACCTCACCAAGTACCTGTCCAACTCCGCCGGACTGCCCAAGCAGACCGCGACCCTGGTCTCCTTCTGCGCGCTGATCGTCTTCGCCTGCCTCCAGCCGCTCGCCGGCCGGCTCTCCGACCGGATCGGCCGCCGCCCGCTGCTCATCACCTTCGCGGTCGGCTCCACCCTCCTCACCGTGCCGATCATGACGATGCTCCAGCACGCGGGCTCCTTCTGGCCGGCCCTCGGCCTCTCCCTGCTCGCCCTCGTCGTCGTCACCGGCTACACCTCGATCAACGCCTGCGTGAAGGCCGAGCTCTTCCCGACCGGCATCCGCGCGCTCGGGGTCGCCCTGCCGTACGCGATCGCCAACGCCCTGTTCGGCGGCACCGCCGAGTACGTGGCGCTGTGGTTCAAGGACGCGGGCGCCGAGTCCGGCTACTACTGGTACGTCGCCGGCTGCGCCGCCGTGTCGCTGGTCGTCTACGTCACCATGCGCGAGACCCGGGACATCGACCTCGGCCGGGTGGGCCGCGACGCCCCGGGCGGGGCCGGGGCCGCCGCCCCGCCCGTACGGACGAGGGAAGCCGCCGCCGATTCCGCATCGTGAGATCCGCGTCCATGGCCGCGCGCGGGTGTGGCAGACTGCCGGCGTGCTTGCTACCGCCATGATTATCGGCAGCAGCGCGCCGGTCCGCAGTGACCGCTGACCGTGGGACCCCAACCCCCGCGGCGGCGGCCACCGTGCCCCAGACCCGCGCGCAGACCTCTCGCACCCGCGAGGGGTTTTTTCGTTTTCCGGCCCCACCTCCGCCGGAAGCGGACAGCGCGTGAGAATGGGGGCAAGTGGATCCAGACCTTCCGGAGCCACATCCGACAGGAGCCAACACAGTCATGACCACGGAGAACGCCGAGAGCGGGCGCCCCGGCGCCGGGCGCGTCGACGACAGCTTCCATGTCTTCGACACCACGCTGCGCGACGGAGCCCAGCGCGAGGGCATCAACCTGACGGTCGCGGACAAGCTGACCATCGCACGGCACCTCGACGACTTCGGCGTCGGCTTCATCGAGGGCGGCTGGCCCGGTGCCAACCCGCGCGACACCGAGTTCTTCGCGCGCGCACGCCAGGAGATCGCGTTCAAGAACGCGCAGCTCGTCGCCTTCGGCGCCACCCGCCGGGCCGGCGGCAGCGCCGCCGAGGACCCGCAGGTCAAGGCGCTGCTCGACTCCGGCGCCCCGGTGATCACCCTCGTCGCCAAGTCGCACGACCGGCACGTCGAGCTGGCGCTGCGCACCACCCTCGACGAGAACCTGGAGATGGTCCGCGACACCGTCGCCCACCTGCGCTCCCAGGGCCGCCGCGTCTTCGTCGACTGCGAGCACTTCTTCGACGGCTACAAGGAGAACCCCGGCTACGCCAAGGCCGTGGTGCGCACCGCGCACGAGGCCGGCGCCGACGTCGTGATCCTCTGCGACACCAACGGCGGCATGCTCCCCGCCCAGGTCCAGGCCGTCGTCTCCACCGTCCTCGCCGACACCGGGGCCCGCCTCGGCATCCACGCCCAGGACGACACCGGCTGCGCCGTGGCCAACACCCTCGCCGCCGTGGACGCCGGGGCCACCCACGTCCAGTGCACCGCCAACGGTTACGGCGAGCGGGTCGGCAACGCCAACCTCTTTCCGGTCGTCGCGGCCCTGGAGCTCAAGTACGGCAAGAAGGTGCTGCCCGAGGGCGCGCTCGCCGAGATGACCCGGATCTCGCACGCCATCGCCGAGGTCGTCAACCTCACCCCCTCCACCCACCAGCCGTACGTCGGCGTGTCCGCCTTCGCGCACAAGGCGGGCCTGCACGCCTCGGCCATCAAGGTGGACCCCGACCTCTACCAGCACATCGACCCCGAGCTGGTCGGCAACACCATGCGGATGCTGGTCTCCGACATGGCGGGCCGTGCCTCCATCGAGCTGAAGGGCAAGGAGCTCGGCGTCGACCTGGGCGGCGACCGCGCGCTGGTCTCCCGGGTCGTCGAGCGGGTCAAGGAGCGCGAGCTCCAGGGCTACACGTACGAGGCCGCCGACGCCTCCTTCGAGCTGCTGCTCCGCGAGGAGGCGGAGGGCCGCCCGCGCCGCTACTTCCGCACGGAGTCCTGGCGCGCGATCGTCGAGGACCGCCCGGACGGCACCCACGCCAACGAGGCCACCGTGAAGCTGTGGGCCAAGGGCGAGCGGATCGTCGCCACCGCCGAGGGCAACGGCCCCGTCAACGCCCTCGACCGGGCGATGCGGGTCGCGCTGGAGCGGATCTACCCGCAGCTCGCCAAGTTCGAGCTGGTCGACTACAAGGTCCGCATCCTCGAAGGCCGGCACGGCACCGAGTCCACGACCCGGGTCCTGGTCACCACCAGCGACGGCAACGGCGAGTGGGCGACCGTCGGCGTCGGCGAGAACGTCATCGCGGCCTCCTGGCAGGCCCTGGAGGACGCCTTCACGTACGGACTGCTGCGGGTGGGCATCGACCCGGCCGAGTAGGAGGGGCCGACTGTCCTTATATGTCTCGTTCTGCCCCATTCGGGGTAGCGTCAAGACATGAGGACCAGGCCGTTCCCCCTCGTGTCGGCGCTCGCCGGCCTCGCGCTGCTGCTGCTCCTGGTCCTGGCCCCGTCCGCGGGGGCCAGGGCCACGGGCCTGTCCGACGCGGCCGCGGCCCTGAAACAGGGTCCGGTCTACGTCGATCCCGGCGCCGCGGACCAGCTGTCGACGGCCGACGCGGCCGCCCTCGCCCAGAAGATCAGGGACGCGGACAAGCCGCTCTTCGTGGCCGTGCTGCCCGCGAGCGCGCAGTTCCCGCCGGAGAACCTGCTGCGCAACCTGCGCACCGAGACCGGTGTGACCGGGCTCTACGCCGTACGGCTGGGTGACGGGTTCAACGCCGCCGCGGACTCCTCGGTGATGTCCCGCGACGCCGTGGCCAACCTCGTGACGGCCGTACGCCAGCCCGGCGTGGACGCCGAGACCGAGCTGAACAACTTCGTCGACCAGGCGCTGCCCACCCTGCGCGGCTCCGCCCCCGCCTCCTGGGGCACGGCGGGCGAGGACTCCGGCGTGCCGGTGGCCGGTCTGGTCACCCTCGGCGCGGTCGTCGTGGCCGGCGGCGCCGGCGCCTACGCGGTCGTCCGGCAGAAGAGGCGCCGCAAGGAGGCCGAGGAGCGCGCCGCCCTCGACAAGCTGCGGGTCGTCGTGGACGAGGACATCACCGCCTTCGGCGAGGAGCTGGAACGGCTCGACTTCCACCCGGCCGAGGCCGGCGCCGACGACGCCATGCGCGGCGACTACGAGCGGGCCCTGGACGCGTACGACAAGGCCAAGTCCCTCATGGGCTCGGTCACCCGCCCGCACGAGGTGCGCGGGGTCACCCGGGCCCTGGAGGACGGCCGCTTCTCGCTCGCCGTCCTCGCCGCCCGCCGCGAGGGCCGGGCGCTGCCCGAGCGGCGCCCGCCGTGCTTCTTCGACCCGCGCCACGGCCCCGCCGCCGAGGACCGGACCTGGGCCCCGGCGGGCGGCTCGGCCCGCCAGGTGCCGGTCTGCGCCGCCGACGCGGCCCGCCTCGACGACGGACTCGACCCGCGGGCCCGCACCGTCGACACCGACGACGGCCGCCGCCCCTACTGGGAGGCCGGCCCCGCCTACGGCCCCTGGGCGGGCGGCTACTTCGGCGGCGGCATGCTCCCCGGCCTCCTGGTCGGCACCATGCTCGGCTCGATGCTCTCCACCCCGGCCTACGCGGGCGAGTACGGCGGCGGCGACTTCCAGGACTTCCAGGGCGGCGACTTCTCCGGCGCCGACTTCAGCAGCGGCGACTTCGGCTCGGGCGACTTCGGCGGCGGAGGCGGCTTCGACGGCGGCGGGGGCTTCGACGGAGGCGGCGGGTTCTGAGCCCGCCCCGGCCCGCGGAGGCCCGCCCCGCCCCGCCGAGGCCCGCCCCGGCCCGCGGAGGCCCGCGGGGCTCAGACCAGGGGCTTCACCGACATCAGCAGATGGCGATGGGTCCCGGCCCCGTCGTCGGTGGCATCGGTGATCAGCGCCCGCTGTCCGGGACCGAGCAGCCGCAGCCCGATCTCCGGCGCGTCGAACGAGCCCAGCGCGTCCAGCAGGTAGCCGGGGTTGAAGGCCACCGTCATCGCGTGGCCGCCCCTCAGGGCGGCGGGCAGCCGCTGTGAGGCCACGTCGTCCTCGTACCCCGCCTGGAGGTGGACCGTCGCACCGTCGAAGGCCAGCCGGACGGGGCTGTCGCCCTCCGCGACCACCGCCACCCGCTTCACCGCCTCGACCAGCGGGGCCCGCTCCATGACGGCCACCGCGTGCTCCCCGAGCGCGAAGAGCTTGTCGTGCCGGGGCAGCCGCCCGTCGATGAGCCGGGTGGTGGTCCGGCGCGCCAGGCTCTCGAAGCCGACGGAGCCGCCGTCGAGGGCCAGCCGGACCGTCCCCGCGCCCGCGTGCGAGCGGGCGATCTCGGTCAGCCGCCGGGCGGGCACCACCACGTCGACGGTGCCTTCGAAGGGGCCCTCCGGCCGCCACTGGAGGGTCCGCACCGCGTACCGGTAGCGGTCGGTCGCGGCCAGCGTCATCGTCGTGCCGTCCAGGCCGAGCCGTATCCCGGTGAGCACCGGCAGCGAGTCGTCACGGCCGGCCGCTACTGCCACGTGCCCGACGGCCGCCGCGAAGGCGTCCGCGTCCACCTCGCCGCGCCGCTCGGGCAGCGCCGGCCGGTCCGGGTAGTCGTCCAGGGGCAGCAGCGAGAGCCCGAAGCGGGCCTCGCCGCCGGTCACCGCGAGCCGGGCCCCGTCGGTCGCGCAGGCGACCGGGCCGTGCGGCAGCACCTTGCAGATGTCGAGCAGCCGCCGCCCGAGGACCAGCGCCCTGCCGTCCCGCAGGACGTCGGCGTCCACCTCGATCCGCGCCGAGGCCTCGTGGTCCAGGCCGGACACGGCGAGCCGGCCGTCCGCCGCCTCCAGGAGCAGGCCGCCGAGCACGGGTACGGGGGAGCGGGCGGGCAGCACGCGGGCGGCCCAGGCCACGGCCTCGGCCAACGCCCCGCTGTCGATACGGAATTCCATGCCGGCGACGCTAGCGACCACCACTGACAACCGCGGGGAATCCCGGCGGGCCCGTGATCGTTACGCCCTGTCGGAGGCATCGCGTGAAGACGAGGGGGGAGTGCGCGATGAGCGAGGTGCGGGGCACGGTGGCGCCCGGTTTCGAGTCCGTACGGGAGGAGTTCGCCGGGGTCGCCGCGGCCGAGGCGCGTGACGGCGGCGCCCAGCTCGTGGTCTACCACCGGGGCAGGCGCGTGGTCGACCTGTGGGGCGGTGACGGGGTCGAAGGCGACTCGCTGCTCGCGCTCTATTCCTCCGCCAAGGGCGCCACCGCGCTGGTCGCCGCGCTCCTCGTGCAGGACGGCGCGCTCGACCTCGACCGTGAAGTGGCCTTCTGGTGGCCCGAGTTCGCGGCTGAGGGCAAGGGCGGGGTCACCCTGCGGCAGTTGCTCGCCCACCGCTCCGGTGCGATCGGCACCGCCGACGGCTTCACGCCCGACGAGCTCGCCGACGACCGCCGGGTCGCCGCGCGGGTCGCCGCCCACCGGCCGTACTGGGAGCCGGACACGGGCCACGGCTACCACGCCCTGACCTTCGGCGCGCTGGTCGGTGAAGTGGTGCTGCGGGCCACCGGCCGGACGGTCCAGGAGCACCACGAGGAGCGGATCAGGGAGCCGTACGGGCTCGACTACCACCTCGGCCTGCCCGAGGAGCTCGAGTCCCGCTTCCGTCCGGCGCTTCCGGTGCTGCCCACGCCCGCCCAGCAGGCACTCCAGGCGGCGAACCCGGTCGCGCCCGACAGCCTCCTGGCCGTCGCGTTCGGCCTGCACGCCGAGCAGCCCTTCGACGCCGTGGCCTACGGGAACTCCCGGGCCGTGCACGCCGCGGCCCCGCTCTCCGGCGGTGGCGTGGGCAGCGCGCGCGGCTTGGCCCGGATGTACGCGGCGGTGGCGGGCGAGCTCGACGGCCGGCCGCCGCTGTTGAAGCCCGAAATCCTCGCCGAGGTCTCCCGGGTGCACTCCTCCGGCACGGACCTGGTGACCGGCGAGCGGAACGCCTTCGGCCTCGGATTCGTGCCGCTCGCCACCCGCCATCCCGAGCTCGGTCCGACCGCCGTCGGTCACAGCGGCGTCCCGGGCTCCCAGTCCTTCGCCGACCCGGGCCGCGGCCTCGCCTACAGCTACGCCCGTCGCCGCTTCGCCTTCGCCGCCGGTCCCGGCGCCCGGGAGAACGACCGGCTGATACGCGCGGTGGCGGCCGCCGCCGACCGGGCCGCGGCCTGAGGGGCCGGGCCGGGGTGCGCGTGGCCGGGGCCTGAGGAAACACCACCGCCCGGCAGCCCTGGGGGCTGCCGGGTCCGGAGTGGGTGCCGCGGAGGCCGTCGGGCTCAGGCGGCGTTCTTGATGGCGGAGATGTCGAAGTTCAGCTTCACCTTGTCGCTGACCATGACGCCGCCGGTCTCCAGGGCCGCGTTCCAGGTCAGGCCCCAGTCGGAGCGCAGGATCTCGGCGGAGCCCTCGAAGCCGACCCGCTCGTTGCCGTAGACGTCGGTCGCGGTGCCGTTGAACTCCAGGTCGATGGCGAGCGGCTTGGTGACGTCCTTGATCGTCAGGTCGCCCTTGACGCGGTACTTGTCGCCGCCGAGGTGCGCGGCCTCCGTGGAGCGGAAGGTCATCAGCGGGAAGGCGTCGGCGTCGAAGAAGTCGGCGCTGCGCAGGTGGTTGTCGCGGTCGCCGATGCCGGTGTCGATCGAGGCGATCCGGACGTCGATGGCGGCGCTGGAGGCGGCCGGGTCCGAGCCGTTCAGCTGCAGCGTGCCCTCGTGCTCGGCGAAGGTGCCGCGGACGTTGGTGACCATGGCGTGACGGACGGTGAAGCCGATGCTGCTGTGCGCCGGGTCGATGGTGTAGTCGCCGGTCAGGGCGGCCAGCGCCGGGTCGACGGGGAGGGTGGCGACGGCGGTGGCGGCGGACTCGGTGGTGTTCTTGCGGCCGAAGAGACCCATGACGTGCTCCTTGGGGACGGTGCGCGGGGGGCGCTGGTCGTGCATTCGTTGAACCTTCAACGACATCGACCATAGACCTATTCCGTTCAACTTTCAACATCTATGGAAAAGGTTCACCCGGACGGCGCCAGCCGGTCTCCCGCGCCCTCTGGCGGACGCGCGTAGAACTGCGGCACCATCTCCCTGCGCGACCAGCACCACCTGCACCGCCGTCCCCACCGCCACGGTCATCCGCAGGAGGCACCTGTGAAGCTCCGCTCCGTCCTCACCGCCCTCGCCCTCGTCCTCGGCGCCCTCTTCGCGCCGGGCTTCGGCGTCCTCTCCAGCGCCACCGACGCCCACGCCGTCACCAAGATCAGTCACGCCACCGCGACCTCGATGTTCCGCGAGGTCGGCATCACCTGGTCCTCGTCCGGCGGCTGCTCGGACCGCTACAACTCCACCTGCACGTCCTTCGAGCAGCTCAACCTCGCCACCGCGCAGGGAGCCCAGACCCTCAAGCGTGCCAGCGGCTGCGCCCTCAACATCACCGGCGGCACCGAGGTCGGCCACGCCAGCGGCACGTACTCGCACTGGAACGGCTACAAGCTCGACTACAGCAAGTACACCTGCGTCGGGAACTACATCAAGAACACCTTCACCTACATCGGCCTGCGCGGTGACGGCGCCCCGCAGTGGAAGTCCGGCTCCGGCAACATCTACGCCGACGAGGGCAACCACTGGGACGTCACCTACTACAACTGCGGTGGCTGCTGAGCGACTTGGACTAACCGCAGGAGGTTGTTGGACTGGAGGGCCCCTCGGGGCGCGATCTCGTTGACGGTGATCCGTCACGCGGGCCAACTAGTGCCCATGTCGCACCCCTACCCTCCCTCCGCCGCGCGGCGGCTGCGCACGGCCTGTGCGCTGGCCGCCGCCACCTCCGCCGTGCTCGCCCTGGCCGGCCCGGCCCGCGCCGGCGCCCCCGGCCCCGACCCCGCGACGCGAGCGGCCGCCGAAGCCGTCATCGGCTCCGACCGGCTCTCCGTCGCCGTCGCCGAGGACTTCCCCCGCGTCCTGTCGTACACCGACCGCGCCACCGGCGCCCGGCTCCTCGGCTCCACCGCCCCCGTCACCCAGGTCGTCCTCAACGGCACCGGCCACGCCGTCCGGACCGCGGCCGCCCCCGTCGTGACCGCCGACTCCGCCGCCTACACCCTCGTCTTCCCCGACCTGCCCGGGGTCGAGATCGACGCCCGCCTGAGCGTCAGCGGCCGGGCCACCATCTTCCGGGTGACCGCCGTCCGCGACACCGAGGCCTTCCGCGTCGGCACCATCGACATCCCCGGCCACGACCTGGTCTCCGTCGGCTCCGCCGAACCCGGCGCGGCCACCGCCTTCACCCGGCTCGACCCCGACTCCACCCGGACCGCCGACGTCTTCGCCCGGGTCACCGACGCCACCCCGGCCGACACCGCCGCCGTCGGCGCCAGCTACGCGATCGTCAACACCGGGCAGCTCGCCGCCGCCGTCGAGTCCAACTCCTCCTACGACAAGCCGTCCGGACCGAGCGCCCGCGACGGCGCGCGCTTCTGGCACCAGGCCCGCAAGGGCGGTGACGGGACCCGCGTCGGCGTCTGGTCCGGCCAGTGGACCTACCGCGGCGCCGGCGCGCCCGCCCCCGAGAGCGGCGACGACCTGCCCTGGGCCAAGGTCGTCGTCACGCCGGACGCCAACGCCGACGGCACCGTCGACTGGCAGGACGGCGCCGTCGCCTTCCGCACCATCGGCGTCAAGGCGCCCGGCAGCGAGCAGACCCCGGACCGGGTGATCGCCCACATCCCGTTCAACTTCGCCTCCAACGCCACCCACCCCTTCCTGCGCACCCTCGACGACGTCAAGCGGATCTCGCTCGCCACCGACGGACTCGGCCAGTTCGCGTTGCTCAAGGGGTACGGCTCCGAGGGCCACGACTCCGCCCACCCCGACTACGGCGGCAACTACAACAAGCGCGCCGGCGGCCTCGCCGACCTCAACACCCTGCTGCGCGAGGGAAGGAAGTGGGGCGCCGGCTTCGGCGTCCACGTCAACGCCACCGAGTCGTACCCCGAGGCGAAGAACTTCAGCGAGACACTGGTCGACAAGTCCAGGCCCGGCTGGAACTGGCTCAACCAGAGCTACTACATCGACCAGCGCCGCGACGTGAACAGCGGCGACCTCGCCCGCCGCTTCCAGCAGCTGCGCGACGAGACCGACCCCAACCTGTCGATGCTCTACATCGACGTCTACTACACGCACGGCTGGATCGCCGACAAGACGACGCGGGCCGTCCAGGCCCAGGGCTGGAACGTCGCCACCGAGTGGTCGGAGAAGTTCGAGCGCGCCTCCCTCTGGTCGCACTGGGCCAACGACCTCGACTACGGCGGCGCCACCAACAAGGGCCTCAACTCGCGGATCATCCGCTTCATCCGCAACGACGAGAAGGACGTCTGGAACGACCACCCGGTCCTCGGCCAGACCGCCCTCGTCGACTTCGAGGGCTGGACCGGCGAGACCGACCACACCGCGTTCACCGCCAACATCTGGCAGCGCAACCTGCCCGCCAAGTACCTCCAGCAGCAGAAGATCACCCGCTGGGACGGCGACGACATCACCTTCACCGGCGGTGTCCGCGGCACGCTCGAGAACGGCCGCCGCACCTTCTACGAGAACGGCCGCAAGGTCCTCGACGGCGACACCTACCTGCTGCCCTGGGCGGGCGCGGGCGGCGCGGACAAGCTGTACCACTACAACAAGACCGGCGGCCGGACCAGCTGGGAGGTGCGCGGCACCGGCTCGTACACCGTCTACGAGCTCACCGACAACGGCCGGGTGAAGACCGGCACCGTGCGGCCCGCCGGCGGCCGGATCACCCTCGACGCCGTCGCCGGACGGCCCTACGTCCTCTACCCGGACCGGGCACCCGAGCCGCCGAACCCGCACTGGGGCCAGGGCACCCCGGTCAAGGACCCCGGCTTCAACGACGCCGGCCTGAACTCCTGGACCAGGAGCGGCACCGTCACCCGCCACACCGACGACCAGGGCCGCAACAGCGCGAAGCTCTCGGGGTCCGCCACCGCCGCCGTCACCCAGCGGATCACCGGACTGAAGCCCGGCGCGCGCTACACCGCCTCCGCCCTCATCGAGGTCGAGCCCGGCCGGACCCGGCCCACCACCCTCCTCGCCGGCGGCCGTTCCGTCACCGTCGAGCGCTCCGCCCTCCGGGACCGGGTCGCCGCGTCCGACTGGAACGACACCTTCTTCCAGCGCGCCAAGGTCACCTTCACCGCCCCGGCCGGCGGCAGCACCCCGCTGACCGTCCGGGCCGCCGAGGGCTCCTCCGCCACCGTCCGGATCGACGACGTCCGGATCGTCGCCAACGACCCGGCGAGCAGGGCCGGAGCGCTGGTGTACGAGGACTTCGAGGCCGTCGACCAGGGCTGGGGCCCCTTCCTCAAGGGCGACGCGGGCGGCACCACCGACCCGCGCACCCACATCGCCCAGCTCCACGCCCCCTACACGCAGGCCGGCTGGAACGGCAAGGCGATCGACGACGTCCTCGACGGCGCCGAGTCCCTCAAGTCCCACGACGAGAACAGCGGCCTGGTCTACCGCACCGCGCCCTGGACCGTCCCCATGAAGGACGGCCACCGCTACCGGGTCGACTTCGCCTACCAGTCCAGCCACGCCGGCGCCTACGAGTGGGTCACCGGCTACGACCGCACCCACGGGAACGGCGCCCCCGTCGAGACCCGCCGCACCCCGATCGGACAGCAGCGGACCACCGGGCAGTTCACCGAGACGGTCACCGCGGGCTGCGGCGACACCTGGACCGGGCTGCGCAAGCGCGCCGACGCCCCCGACGGCGCCGACTTCGTGCTCGACCGCTTCACCGTCACCGACCTCGGCCCGGCCACCGAGCGCGCAGCCTGCGGCACCCTCGCCGTGACCGCGCCGGAGACCCTGGAGCCCGGCCGGGCCAACACCGTGACCGCCACCTTCGGCAACGACGAGACCGCCCAGGTCACCGGCGCGCGGGCCGCGCTCGCGCTGCCCGAGGGCTGGACCGCCGAGCCGGCCGGACCCGTCGGCCTCGACGCGGTCGCCCCCGGCGGCACCGCCACCGCCACCTGGCGGGTCACCCCGCCCGTGGACGCCGCCTACCGGCCGTACGAGCTGGGCGCCACCGTGACGTACGCCGTCGGCGGCGAGCCCCGTCAGCTCACCGCGGCGACCACCGTGCGCACCCTGCCCCCGCCGCCCACCGCCGACGCCTGGGCGAGCGACCTCGACTGGACCTCGGCGTCCAACGGCTGGGGCCCCGTGGAGAAGGACGGCTCCAACGGCGAGACGGGCACCGGGGACGGCGGCCCGCTGCGGATCGGGGGAGTGACCTACGCCAAGGGCCTCGGCACCCACGCGCCCGCGAAGATCCGCTACTACCTGGGCGGGCGCTGCACCTCCTTCACCGCCGAGGTCGGCGTGGACGACGTCCAGACCACCCGGGGCAGCGTCCGGTTCGGCGTCCTCGCCGACGGCACGGAGAAGGTGACGAGCCCGGTCCTCCGGGCCGCCGACGGCGCCTGGTCGCTCACCGCCGACGTCACCGGCGCCTCGTACGTCGAGCTCGTCGTGGGCGACGGCGGCGACGGGAACGGCAACGACCACGCGGACTGGGGCGACGCCCGCTTCCACTGCGGCACGCCGTCCTAGCGGGTCCCCCCTACCGCTGCGGCATGCTCGTGTAGAAAACCTACAATCAGCTGGGGTGTCTGGCTGTCGACTCGAGCTGGTGGGGCAGATGGTTCTGTCATGCCCCACCAGGATTCGACACGCGAGACTGTACGGAGTCGACGGCGGGGTTTTCTTGTGTGAGTTCGTAGGGTCGGTACATGACCGTTGTGGACCAGATCCCGAGCGAGCCCGCTGACGCCCGTGGCCGTGTGGCCGAGCTGCACGAGCTGCGCGAGCAGGCTCGGCGAGGCCCCAGTGACCGAGCGACCGAGGCCCAGCACGCCAAGGGCAAGCTGACCGCTCGCGAGCGCATCGAGCTGCTGCTCGACCCTGGTTCCTTCAGCGAGGTCGAGCAGCTGCGCCGGCACCGCGCGCAGGGCTTCGGCCTGGAGGCCAAGAAGCCGTACACCGACGGCGTCATCACCGGCTGGGGCACCGTCGAGGGCCGCACGGTCTTCGTCTACGCCCACGACTTCCGGATCTTCGGCGGCGCCCTGGGCGAGGCCCACGCCACCAAGATCCACAAGATCATGGACATGGCCATCGCGGCCGGTGCCCCGCTGGTCTCCCTGAACGACGGCGCCGGTGCCCGCATCCAGGAGGGCGTCTCCGCCCTCGCCGGCTACGGCGGCATCTTCCAGCGCAACACCAGGGCGTCCGGCGTCATCCCGCAGATCTCGGTGATGCTCGGCCCGTGCGCCGGCGGCGCGGCCTACAGCCCCGCGCTGACCGACTTCGTCTTCATGGTCCGCGAGACCTCGCAGATGTTCATCACCGGCCCGGACGTCGTCAAGGCGGTCACCGGCGAGGAGATCACCCAGAACGGCCTCGGCGGCGCCGACGTCCACGCCGAGACCTCCGGCGTCGCGCACTTCGCGTACGACGACGAGGAGACCTGCATCGCCGAGGTCCGCTACCTCCTGTCGATGCTCCCGCAGAACAACCGCGAGAACCCGCCGACCGTCTCCTCCGAGGACCCGGCCGACCGCCGCTCGGACGTGCTGCTCGACCTCGTGCCCGCCGACGGCAACCGCCCGTACGACATGCACAAGGTCATCGAGGAGCTCGTCGACGACGGCGACTACCTGGAGATCCACGAGCGCTGGGCCCGCAACATCATCTGCGCCCTCGCCCGCCTGGACGGCCAGGTCGTCGGCATCGTCGCCAACCAGCCGCAGACGCTGGCCGGCGTGCTCGACATCGAGGCCTCCGAGAAGGCCGCGCGCTTCGTCCAGATGTGCGACGCCTTCAACATCCCGATCATCACCCTTCTGGACGTACCCGGCTTCCTGCCGGGCGTCGACCAGGAGCACGGTGGAATCATCCGCCACGGCGCGAAGCTGCTGTACGCGTACTGCAACGCGACCGTGCCCCGGATCTCGCTGATCCTGCGCAAGGCGTACGGCGGCGCCTACATCGTCATGGACTCCCAGTCCATCGGAGCCGACCTGACCTACGCCTGGCCCACCAACGAAATCGCGGTGATGGGTGCCGAAGGCGCCGCCAACGTCATCTTCCGCAAGCAGATCGCGGACGCCGAGGACCCCGAGGCCATGCGCGCGCGCATGGTCAAGGAGTACAAGGCCGAGCTCATGCACCCGTACTACGCCGCGGAGCGCGGCCTGGTCGACGACGTCATCGACCCCGCCGAGACCCGCGAGGTGCTGATCAAGTCCCTCGCGATGCTCCGCACCAAGCACGCCGACCTGCCGTCCCGCAAGCACGGCAACCCGCCTCAGTAAGAGGAGCCCACCGAAGTGACCACGCCTGCCACAGCCAACCTTCTCCGCGTCGAGAAGGGCAACGCCGAGCCCGAGGAGCTGGCCGCGATCACCGCGGTCCTGCTCGCCCGCGCCGCCGCCCAGCCCAGCGAGCCCGCCCACCGCGGCCGTTCCACGGCCGGCTGGCGCCGCCTCGAGCGCGAGAACGGCTTCCGCGCGCCGCACAGCTGGCGCTGACGCCACGCACCGACGCCACCCACGGCACTGGTCGGCGGAGGGCCGGAACCCAACGGGAGGGGAGGTGACCCCACTCACCCCCCCCCCCCGTGCGTGTTGGGGGGGGGAGGAAAAACCCCCGTGTCTCCCCCCCCCCCCCCCGCGTCACGGGTCAGGAGACCAGCGCCCGTACCAGCGCGACGACGCCCCAGATCACCCCGACCACCGCGCCGAGCGCGACCGCGAGGAAGGCCACGCCCAGGGCGATGTCGGCCTTGGTGAGGGGCGGCGGCTTCTCCTGGGCGGCTGCCGCCTTGGAGGAACCGGCGGAGGCGGTCCCGGCCGGTTTCGCCGTCGAGGACGCCGTCGTCGTCTTGGACGTCGTCGTCTTCGGTTTCTTCGTCTTCGGCGTCGTCGTGTTCGACGTCGTGTTCGACGTCGTGCTCGCCGTCGGCTTGGCGGAGGACTTCGCGGACGCCTTGGGGGACGGCTTGGACGACGCACCGGACGCCGACGGCGGCGGGGACGCCGAGAACGCCGATGCCGATGAGGACGCGGACCGGGACGCCGACGCCGACGCCTGGCCCGACGAAGACGGCGAGCCCGAAGAAGACGACGAAGAGGCCGAGGCCGCCGATGCCGACGACGCCGACGAGGACGCCGAGGACGACGAGGACGCGGTGCGTGAGGGGCCGGCTCCCCGGCCGCCCCTTCCCGCCCCGGCCGGGCCCGGGACGAACGGGTCGTGGTGACCGTGCGCCGCGTGTGCGCACCACGGGCAGGACGTGAGGTGCCCGCCGTAGTGGTGGTCCGGCACCGCGCGGCACTCGACGACCGACTCCTTCGCGTCGTCGAGGGCCTGCAGCCACTCGGCCGACGAGGGCCGGCGGGCGGGCTCGCGCCAGCCCGGGCCGAAGGCCTGCCGGGCGAGCCGTACCACCTCGGGCGGCAGCATCCCGGGCGGCAGCTGCCGGCCCGGCACGCGCATCCGGTCCGGATGGACCAGGAAGGAGCTGCCCGCGAGGATGTTGTCCTTGCGGGTGGACTCGCCGGGGCCCTGCAGCGGAGTGCCGTCGTACGGGTGGTTCCCCGCGGTCAGCAGCTGGTAGACGAGGACCGCGAGCGCGAAGTCGTCCGAGTGCCGGGTGGGCGGCTCGCCCGAGTGCCGCTCGGGCCCCGCGCAGTCGTCCGTGAACACGTCGCTGCCGAAGAACTCGCCGGTCAGCGGGTCGGTGAAGGCGAAGGAGTCGCAGTCGAGCAGGGTGACGTAACCCCGCTGGTCGGCGACCGCGTTCGCGCTGGAGAGATCGCCCACCACGAAGCTCCGCTGGTGGAGCTGCGCCGTCATGTACGCGAGGTTCGACGCCACGCCCAGCAGGAACCGCCAGTGTGCCCGGCCCTCGTACCGGCGCAGCCGCTCGCGCTTCTGGAGCAGTCCGCTCAGCTGGACGTGCTCCGCCGGGTCCAGGAACGGCATGCCGTAGCCGACCGGCCGCCCGCCCGCCTCGATCAGCTGCACCGGCCAGACCAGCATGGGCGGCTGCCCGGGGGCGAGCCGCTCGCCGGCCAGCGGGTCGGCCCGCAGCATCGCGGTGAGCCGGCGCAACTGGGCCGCGTCGGGCGGCCGGTTGTAGATCTTGCCCGCCAGATCGGCCCGTTCCTCGAAGGCCCACACGCTGCCCTGGCCGCCGGTGCCGAGGGGCCGGGGTCTGCGGCTGATCCGGGTGCCGTCGCCGAGCGTCAGGTCGGCGTGGTCCGTGACGGGGTCGTCGCCGTCGTCGGACGGGCCGTCACGGGTGTCGTCAGTGGTCGTCATGTCGTATCGCCCACAGGAGAGTCTTGTCGTCCCCGGTCACTCGGGAGATCTGGTCGGAGGCGAGGAAGTCCTGGAGCCGGTGGTCCTCCTCGTCGTGGTCGTAGTCGGCCCTCCCGAGCCGGTCGAAGAGATGGCCGACGAACGCGTCGTGCGGCAGCGGATGCCCGCCGGGGGAGCGGCGCAGCAGGGCGTGGGTGAGCCCGTCCGTGGACAGCAGCACGCCGTCGATCCGGTCGTCGCGGACACAGTCCACCCGCAGCCGGCCGAGCGCCGTCGGCGAGCCGAGGAAGACCGTCTCGTTGGCGTACTCGCTGCCGGAGTGGGTCTGGGGCAGCAGGTGGTACGAGGCCGGGGCCGGGGAAGCCCCGGAACCCGTCCCTTCCGCCGGGGCGGCGGTCTCCGCCCGTACGAGCACCAGACCGTCGCCGACCGACACCTGACCGAGCCAGCCCTCGGCGGCCACCACCACGGTCAGGGTCGTGGCATACGGGCCCGGAGGCCCCGCGCACCAGTTCAGGAACTCGGCGCGGACCTCGCGGAACGCCTCGGTCATCAACTCCTTGCGCTCCCGCGGGTCGTCGCCGTGCCGCCACGGCGCGGCGACCGGAGCGAAGGCGTCGACCGCGAGCCGCACCGCCTCCCGCGCGCCCTCGCCCGAGAGCTCCGCGCTGCCCGCGCCGTCCGCCACCGCGAGCACCAGACCGCCGGGGGTCTCCCGGTGCAGCCACGCGTCCTGGCAGGGCTTGCTGTCCCGCAGGTGCCGGTAGCCGACCGCGCTGATCCCGTGCACCCGCCAGCGGCGGGCCGGCCGGCCCCGCGGCCTCACGCGGGGACCTGCCCGCCGCCGCGCCGGCGCTTGAGCCGGGCGAAGATCTCCTGGAACTCGGCCTCGTCGGCGCCGCCCTGGGTGGCGCGGGCGCTGTGCGACATCGCGGTGAGCAGCTCGGCGAACGGGAAGCCGTCCAGCCAGGCGTGATAGTGCGGCGCCAGCTCCTTGAGCACCTCCTCGGCCCCGGAGTGCCGCTCGCCGACGCCGACCGCGAAGAGCCGGAAGCGGCGCTCCTCCTCGGCCTTGCGCAGCTCCGGCAGCAGGTCGCGGTACGCGTGCGAGAACCGGCCCTGCTCGTCGCTCGGCGCGCCGTCCGTGACCACGCAGATCTGCGGGCGGTAGTACGTGAGGCCCTCCTCGCGCAGCCCCGCCTTGTAGTCGGCGACGACCTCCATGGCGAGCCGCAGCGCCCGGTCCATGAGCGTCACCCCATGGGCGCGCAGCTGCGGCGGCCGGAACTCGTGCGCCGGTACGAACGGGCTGTGCGGCCAGCGCGGGGCGACCGCGCCGAGCGGCGTGGCGCCCTGCCACACGGTGATGCCCTCGACGCCGCCGAAGGTGATGAGCGCGACGTCGACGGCGGCGCTGAGCGCGGTGTCCTCGGCGAGGCTCTCCGCCCAGGAGGCGAGGGCCTCGTTGAGCGCGTGGATGGCGTTGCTCTGGCTGAGGGAGGAGGAGGTGTCCAGACAGAGCAGCAGCGGCAGCCGCTGTGCGCTGTCGAACTCGAAGCCCATGTACGGCACGGGGAGGGGGGCTTCGTCAGGACTTGCGGTCGTGTACACGGCTACTCCGTCGAGCGAAGGATGGGGACGTGGTGCTGGTGAAGGCGCGGTGCGGTCAGTGGAGCGGACCGGCGATGAGCAGCGGCGGGTCGGTGTCCGGCGTCACGGTGACCTTGACCGGCTCGCCGGGCCGGGGATAGGAGTCGGCGGGGCCCCGCCAGCGGGCCCGGTACAGGCCGCCGTCCCACTCGACGTACCCCTCGGGCCGCAGCCAGGTCACGGCGGTGACGACGGCGCGGTAGCCGGTGCCGAGGGGCATCGTGTCGGACTCGCGCGCGGCCGCGGCCGCGGGCTCGACCGCCGGTCCGGGGTCCGGCGCCGTCCTGGCCCCGGGCCCCGCGGCCTCCGGCCCCGCGGCCTCGGGCTCGGGTCCGGGCGGGGCCTGGGCCTGCGGCCGTGCCGGCGGCTCGGGCCGGGCCGGCGGCCGGGCGGCCCGCGGAAGGGCCCGGGGTTCGGGTATCGGCTCCGGCAGGGCACGGCGGCGCGGTGCGGGCTCCTCGCCGCGGACGTACCAGCCGTGCGGCAGCTCGGGCGGCCGTGACTGCTCCGCCTCCGTCTCCGGGTCCGGCTCCGGGGCGGACGAGGCCGACGGAGCGGCCGGAGGCCGCCCGGTCCCGCCGTCCTCCGGGCGCGGGCCCGGCGCGGTCCTGAACGGCAGCAGGGCGGAGGCGGCGTCGATGGCGCTGCCGAGCAGACTGCGCCCGGTGGACACGGCCCACAGGACGTCGTCCTGGAGCCGGGGCGGCCTCCCGGGCCGGGTCCGCGGCCGCGGAACCCTGCGCGCCTCGGGCCCGCGCCCGGACGCCTCCGACCCGTACTCCGGTCCGTGGGTCTCCGGTCCGTGAGACCCCGACCCGTGCGACTCCGGTCCGTGCGGCTCCGCTCCCTGCGTCTCCGGCACGTACGACCCGGCTCCGGCCGACCCGGCTCCCGCCGACCCGGCTCCGGACGGCTCGTGCCCGTACGACTCCGGCCGGTCCGGCCCGGGCCGCTCCGAGCGGCGTCGTCCCGGCCCGCGTTCGCCGGACCGGAGCTCCTCCGCCCGCCGTTCGTCCGCCCGCCGTTCGTCCGCCCGCCGTTCGTCCGCCTGCCGTTCCTCCGCCCGCCGTTCGTCCGGGCGGCGTTCCCCCGAGCGGCGCCGCTCGGACCCGAGCTCCTCGGCCCGGCGCTTCTCCCGGCGCCGTTCCTCCCGGCGCCGTTCCTCGTGCCGCCGCGCCTCCTCCCGCCGTTCCTCTTCCCGCCGTCCCCCGGGTTCCTCGTACTCTCGCGAACCGGGGAACCACGAGCCCGTGCTCGCCCACAGCGCGACGAGCAGGGTCACCAGGGGCAGCACCGTGAAGGTGAGGATCCAGGCCGGCGAGTCCACGGGATCACTCCGGTCCGGCGAGGTCATCGGTGCTCCGCAGCACGAATCCGAGGTCGTGGCACTCCCGCAGCAGCCGGACCGAGCGGTCGAGCAGCGCGTCGAGGGTCGTGGCGAAGCCGGTGGCGGTCAGATGGCAGACCAGCGGCAGGGTGAGGACGGCGGACAGCAGCGGCTCGTCGCTCCGGGCGTCCCCGAGCACCGCCGTCGGGGTCACCTCGCGCGCGTTCCACGCGGTGGCGGCCGCCGCGGTCGGCGCGAGCCGGTCCGCCGGGACGAGCGTCCCGTCGGTCACGGCGACCACGAGCGAGCCGGCGGCCCGGCTGACGTCCACGGTGAGCCGGGGCCCGGACGGGCCGCCGGCCTTGGTCTCCAGGTACAGCGCGCCGTCCTCGGTGTGGACGGGCTCGCCGCGCCGGCGCGCCCACTCCCACATCAACGACTCCCAGCCGTCGAGGAGTTCGACCACGGGCTCATCGGGCATGCTGCAGAACCGCCTTCCGGATCAGCGGACGGGTGAGCCCCGACGCGAGCAGCCGGGCGGCGACCGGGCGCAGGGCGCAGCCCTCGCCGGCGGCCGGCGGCTCGGGCACATGGCAGTGGTGCGGGGGATCGGCCACGGGGACGGTGGGCTGGCGGGGCGGCCGGGCGGGCGGCCGTCCGGCGGCGGGCGGCGGCTTCAGGAGGGCGCCGAGATCCGCCATCAGGCTTTCGGGCAGCGGCCGTTCGGCCGGTGCGGGGGACAGACAGGCGCGGATGACGGAGGCGAGCGCGGGCGGCACGCCGGTGAGCCGCGGCGGCACGCCCTGGTAGATCCGCAGGGTGGCGGGCAGCCCGTGGCCGAAGGGCAGCAGTCCGGTCGCGGCGAACGCCAGCACCACCCCGAGGGCGAACACGTCGACGGCGGGCGTCGGTTCGCCGCCGCGCAGGCTCTCCGCCGGGACGAAACCGTGGGTGCCGGGTGGCGACTGGGGGTCCGTCAGGCCCTTGGTGGCGCTGTCGGAGCGGACGATGCCGAAGTCGATGATCCTGGGCTCGCCGTCCTCCAGGATGATGTTGCTCGGCTTGAGGTCCCGGTGGATGAGCCCGTGGGCGTGCACGCCGGCCAGTGCCTCGGCCAGCATCGCGCCGAGCTCGGCCACCCTCCGCTCGCCCAACGGGCCTCTCCTGCGGACGTGTTCGTCCAGGGTGGGTCCCTCCACGTAGCGGGAGGCGAGCCAGAAGGGCGGCGTGGCCGTCTGGGCGTCGTACAGCGGGAGCGTGTACGGGCTGCGCACGTCACGTAACGCCTCGACCTCGCGGTGGAACCGCACCCGCCCGGTGTGCGAGTGGGACAGCTCCGTGCTGATCACCTTGACGGCCAGCCGCAGTCCGGCGGGCGTGCGGCACAGGTAGACCTTGCCCATCCCGCCGTTGCCCAGCGTGCGTTCGACCGTGAAGCGCCCGATCCGGTGCGTACCGTCCAGCGAACCCATGTCTCCCCCCGAGGTCCCCGTACAACGTACTGGGACGCCGGAGGCGGCGGGGCCGGTTTCACGACGAAGGCCGCGTCCCCCTTCCGGGGAGACGCGGCCTCCGGGCGTGCGGCGGCGGGACGACTACCGCAGGCGGGCCATCAGGGCGTGCTCGACGAGGGTGATGAGCGCGCTCTTCGCGTCCGCGCGGTGGCGGGCGTCGGTGGTGATGATCGGGGTGTCGGGGCCGATCTGCAGGGCCTCGCGGACCTCGTCCGGGGTGTACGGCTGGTGCCCGTCGAAGCCGTTGAGGGCGATGACGAAGGGGAGGCCCGAGTTCTCGAAGTAGTCGACCGCGGGGAAGCAGTCGGCGAGGCGCCGGGTGTCCACGAGCACGACGGCGCCGATGGCGCCGCGGACCAGGTCGTCCCACATGAACCAGAAGCGGTCCTGACCGGGCGTACCGAACAGGTACAGGATCAGGTCCTGGTCCAGGGTGATGCGGCCGAAGTCCATGGCGACAGTCGTCGTCGTCTTGTCGCCCGTGTGGGTGAGGTCGTCGATGCCCGCGGAAGCGGACGTCATCACGGCCTCGGTTCGCAGCGGGTTGATCTCCGAGACCGCGCCGACGAACGTGGTCTTGCCCACGCCGAAGCCACCCGCCACCACGATCTTCGCGCTGGTGGTTGAACGGGCCGCGCCGCCGCTAGAGCTTGCGAAGTCCACTGAGCACCCTTTCGAGCAGTGTCACGTCTGGCTGACCGCCGGCGGCCTCGTCGCCGCCGGGCTGGTGGATGGCGACGAGTCCGGCCTCGGCCAGGTCGGCGACGAGAATCCGGGCAACGCCGAGGGGGATGGAGAGAAGGGCCGAGATCTCCGCGACCGACTTGATCTCGAAGCACAGCCGGCAGATCCGCTGGTGCTCGGGCAACTGGCCCTGCAGCCGCGCCGGATCGGCGGTCGTGCTGACCAGCGCCTCGATGGCGAGCTGGTAGCGCGGCCGGGTCCGGCCGCCGGTCATCGCGTACGGACGCACCAGCGGGTTGTTCCCGCCCGAGCCGCCCGCGCCGCCGGGACCGCCCCGGCGGGCGGCCGGAGCGGCGGGCGCGCCCGGCGCCCCGACGGGCGCGGGCTGGGACTGCGGCTGCTGGTAGGGCTGTGCCGTGCCCGGTCTGCTCGGCGTGGAGGGAAAGTTGTACCGGTTCTGCGCGGTGTCGCCGAGCGGCGCCTGATGCGCGTCAAAACCGTTGTAAGGGCTTGCGCCCGGGGGTGTACCCACGTCTCCTCCTCCGACTGCCTCGCGGCCCCATGTCCCTTGGAACCGCGCCACCGCACCCTACGGTGCGGTGACGAGAAACGCACTGTCTGTCTGTTAGTTGAGAAGACTTCCCTGAAGTTCC
This sequence comes from Streptomyces sp. NPDC127092, assembly GCF_042722475.1. NCBI lineage: Bacteria > Bacillati > Actinomycetota > Actinomycetes > Kitasatosporales > Streptomycetaceae > Streptomyces > Streptomyces sp. NPDC127092. The sequence goes on along the minus strand of NZ_JBHXFE010000008.1, from coordinate 113,868 downwards.
GCCCGGAGGTCGGGCGTCAGGACGCTTCCCGCGCGGTCGACGAGCAGTGCCATCTCGTAGCCCACGAGGCCGATGTCGGACTCCGGGTGGGCGAGCACGGCCAGCGAGGAGCCGTCCGAGATCGACATGATGAAGAGGAAGCCGCGCTCCATCTCCACGACCGTCTGGTTGACCGCGCCGCCCTCGAAGATCCGGGACGCGCCCGCGGTCAGCGAGGTCAGCCCGGACGCGACCGCCGCAAGCTGGTCGGCGCGGTCCCGGGGGAATCCCTCGGACATCGCCAGCAGGAGGCCGTCGGCGGAGACCACCACCGTGTGGGACACCCCGGGGGTGTTGTCCACGAAGTTGGTGATCAACCAGTTCAGATTCTGCGCCGCCTGGCTCATCGCGCTCACACTAACGCTCCTGGTTGTAGGTGTTGCCCGGGCCGAGGCCCGATCCGTTCGTGTCCGTTCCCACGCTGCGTCCCTGCTGGACACCGCGGCGCAGGTTGCTCAGCCTGCCCCGGACGTCCTCGGGTGCGCGGGAGACCTGGGGGCCGCCCTGCGGGGTCTGCTCCGCGGAGCCCTCGACCAGGTTGGCCTTGGGAACCCGTCGCGGAAGGCCGGAGGGGGTCACCCCGCCCGCCTTCGGGTCGCGGAGCTTCTCGGCCCGGGTCCAGCGCTCGTCGTTGGCGGAGCGCCATTCCCCGGAGCCGTCGGCTTCCGTGCCGGCCGGCCCAGCGGTCTGGGCCGGCGGCGCGGGCTGCGCCGCCTGCGGGCTCTGCGGCGCCTGCGGGGCGACGCTGCCGCGGCGGGGCAGACCGGCGTCGGTCAGCGCGTGGCCGGCGTCCGGGCTGGTACCCGGCGTGGCACCCGGACGGTCGAAGCCTACGCGGTCGCGGTCCTGTTCGGGAGCGGCCGGAGCAGATTCCGGTTCCGTTCCGAACGCCTGCCCGAAGCCCTCGCCGTAGCCGGTCTGCTGCTGCCACTCACCCTGGTGGGTCTGGGGTTCGTAGCCGTTGTCGTATGCCTGGTGGCCGTTCACGCCGCCGTCGTACGAGGCTTCCGCATACGCCTGGTCCCGGTAGGGGGCGGCGGGCTGCCCGTAGCCGTCGTAGCCCTGCTCGGCGTAGCCGTAGGCGTCCTGGCCGTGACCCTGCTGCGGGTCCTGCTGACCCTGCTGGGCGTAGTCCTGCGCGTAGTCCTGCTGGTACTCCTGCGCGTACTCGCCGGTGTACTCCGGTGCGTAGCCCTGCTCGCTCCCCTGGGGGGCGTACGTCTGCTGCGCGGGCTCGGCGGGCTCGCCCGCGGCGTCCTGGTACGGCGCGTGGTCGGGGCCCTGGTGGTGCACCTGGGCCTCCAGCGCCGCCCGGCGCTCCTCGCGCATCAGGGAGCGGTTCACCGGGTCGAGCTGGCGGTCGTCGCCCTGCTGCTCGTAGCGCGAGTCGTCGAAGCCGAGCTCGGCGGCGGTGCGCATCGGCTGCGCCTGCGGCTCGAAGGCGGAGAGCGACTGCTGCGGGATCATCTGCGAGACGGTGAAGTCGTCCTGCAGCGGCGCCTCGCCACCGCCACCGTGCGTGATCGCGTCCGGCAGCATGACCAGCGACGTGGTGCCGGCCTGCTCGCCCGACGGGCGCAGCTGGACGCGGACGCCGTGCCGGTCGGCCAGCCGGCCGACCACGAACAGGCCCATGCGCTGCGAGACGGCGGCGTCCACGGTCGGCGGGTTGGCCAGCTTGTGGTTGATGTCCGCGAAGTCCTCGGCGGTCAGGCCGATGCCCTTGTCGTGGATCTCGACCATGACGCGGCCGTCGGGGAGACGGGTCGCGGTGACGCGGACCTTGGTCTGCGGGGAGGAGAACGTGGTGGCGTTCTCCAGGAGCTCGGCGAGCAGGTGCACGAGGTCGGTCACGGCCTGGCCGTGGATGTCGGCCTCCGGCACGCCCTCGATGTCGATGCGCTCGTACTGCTCCACCTCGGAGGCGGCGGCGCGCATGACGTCGACCAGCGGGACCGGCTGGTCCCAGCGGCGGCCGGGCTCCTGGCCGGCGAGGACCAGGAGGTTTTCGCCGTTGCGGCGCATACGGGTGGCCAGGTGGTCCAGGCGGAAGAGGTTCTCCAGCTGGTCCGGGTCGGCCTCGTTGTTCTCCAGGTCGGTGATGAGGGTCAGCTGGCCCTCGATGAGCGACTGGTTGCGCTGCGAGAGGTTGGTGAAGATCGCGTTGATGTTGCCGCGGAGCAGGGCCTGCTCGGCGGCGAGCCGGACGGCCTCGCGGTGCACCTGGTCGAAGGCGCGGGCGACCTCGCCGATCTCGTCCGTGGAGTCGATCGGGATGGGCTGCACGCGGGTGTCGACCCGGCCGGGCTCGGTCCGGGAGAGCTGGTCGACCAGCATCGGCAGACGCTGCTCGGCGATGCCGAAGGCGGCGGTGCGCAGCTCGCGCATCGAGCGGCTCATCTGGCGGGCCATCAGACCGGCCAGGATGAAGGCGGCGAGCAGGGCGATGACGGTGATGCCACCGGTGACGTAGGCGTCCGTCTGGGCGTCCGAGGAGATCTCGGCGGCCTCGGTGGTGGCCTTGTCGACGAGCTCCTTCTCGACCTCGGTGTAGCCGTCGAACTTGGCGGTGGCGACGGCCATCCAGGTGTCGGCGGTGATGCCCTGCTTCTTCAGGTCCCCGATGGCGTCGGCGTCCTTGGCGGAGCCGATGGCCTGGGCGACGCCGGCGTAGACGGAGGTGTCCTTGCCGCTGCCCTTGGGCAGCTCGATGCCCAGCGCCGCCATCTTCTTGGAGCCTTCGGCGGCCTTGCCGGCCATGACCTGCTTGAGCCGCTCGACGTCGGCCTCGGTGCCGCCGGACTGGTACTCGCCGAGGGCGATCTGCTCCAGGTAGTTGTACGAGTTGAAGGCGACCGACTGCTGGGCGAAGACCTCGTCCTTCTGGCTGGGCCGGACGAGGAGCTGGGTGCCGATGGAGCGCTGGAGGGACTCGGCGGCCTTCGCCAGCTGGATCGCGTAGACGGTGCGGCCGTAGCTGGTGATGTTGCCGGTGCCCAGACCGAGCTCGTTGGAGAACTCCATCAGGTAGTGCTGGCACTCGGTGTAGCCGAGCTGGGTGTTCACCGGGTCGAGCGAGCGGGTGTAGGCGACCTTGCGCAGCTCCTGGAGGCGCGGCTCGGCGTCCCGGAAGAGCCGGAGACGGCGCTCGAGGCCCTGGCCGCTCGGCATGTTCTTGACGGCCTCGTCGAACTTGACCTTGGCGGCGTCGGTGGCGGCGTAGGCCTGGGTGACCTCGTCGCTCTGGCGGTCCTGGGCGGTCTTGGCCTTGAGCAGCGGTGCGGCGGTGAGGTCACGCTCGTTGAGCAGCGCCTGGCCGTAGTCCGAGGCGGCGCGCACGATGAGCGCCGTCTTCTCGGCGTCCTGCGCCTCCTGCCAGGTGTCGATGGCCCCCTTCACCTGGAAGCCGCCCATGACGAGGCCGACGAGCACGGGTATGAGGAGGATCGCGTTCAGCCTGGTGGGCACGCGCCAGTTGCGCGGGGACAGCTTGCTGGTGCTGCCCTTGCGGCTCGGAGCCGGCGGCGCCACGGGCTCGTCCACGGGCGACATCGGCCCGCGGGACGGCGGCGTGAAGTTGCCCCGCGTCTGCTGCTCCGCGGAGCTTTCCTTGCTTCGCCTCACTCGACCAACAACCTCTCGGCGCCGGCACCTACGTTGTGCCGGGTTTTTCGTTCAGGGCCGTACTACTCGGGAGTTCATGAATTCCAGCACGTGAAGGGGGTCCCCTCCAAACAGTGCGAAGCAGCCGGTTTTTACGCCCTACGGCAGAGATAAAACGGGCATAAAGAGCGAGCCCCGCCAAAAGGCGGAGCTCATGTGAGCGCAGCGGCACCAAGTGGATGCGTCGGGTGTCCGAGGCGTCCCAATTCTCTGTCGAAACGTTATGAACCGGTGGAACCGTTGGGGGCGGTCGTGTCGAACGACACAGACCGCCCCCAAAATCTCTACGACAACTGACGTATATCGACTTCTACTTGAGGTGTACTACTTCAGCCGCGCCATGAGGGCGTGCTCGACGAGGGTGATGAGCGCGCTCTTCGCGTCCGCGCGGTGGCGGGCGTCGGTGGTGATGATCGGCGTGTCCGGACCGATCTGGAGCGCCTCGCGCACCTCGTCCGGGGCGTACGGCTGGTGCCCGTCGAAACCGTTCAGGGCGATGACGAAGGGGAGGCCCGAGTTCTCGAAGTAGTCCACGGCCGGGAAGCAGTCGGCGAGCCGACGGGTGTCCACGAGCACGACGGCGCCGATGGCGCCGCGGACCAGGTCGTCCCACATGAACCAGAAGCGGTCCTGACCGGGCGTACCGAACAGGTACAGGATCAGGTCCTGGTCCAGGGTGATGCGGCCGAAGTCCATCGCCACCGTGGTGGTCGTCTTCCCACCGGTGTGCGTCAGGTCGTCGATGCCCGCGGAAGCGGACGTCATCACGGCCTCGGTACGCAGCGGGTTGATCTCGGAGACGGCGCCGACGAACGTGGTCTTGCCCACGCCGAAGCCACCCGCCACCACGATCTTCGCGCTGGTGGTCGAGCGGCTCTGGGGAACGGAACCGCTAGAGCTTGCGAAGTCCACTGAGCACCCTTTCGAGCAGTGTCACGTCCGGCGTGCCGCCGGCCTCTCCGTTGCCCGGCTGGTGGATGGCCACCATGCCGGCCTCGGCCAGGTCGGCCACGAGGATGCGGGCCACACCGAGCGGCATCGACAGGAGCGCCGACACCTCGGCCACCGACTTCACCTCACGGCAGAGGTGGCAGATGCGCTGGTGCTCCGGAAGCAGCGTGGCCAGGTGCGCCGGGTCGGCCGTGGTGCTGACCAGCGCCTCGATGGCGAGCTGGTAGCGCGGCCTGGTCCGGCCGCCGGTCATCGCATACGGACGTACCAGCGGCTGGTCGCCCTCAGCTCCGTAGCCGTCGTCTATCGACGCGCCGTACGGATCGTGAGAGGCGGGGGGCGGGGTCATGAATCCTCCGGGCGTGACAGCAGAACCTTCTGCCGTCTGATGGGGCCGGTGGGGGGCCGGGTGGGGCGGCCGGACGGTGAACGGGTCCAGGGCGGTGCGGAGGGGCGCACCGCCCCGGGCATGTCGTTGACGGGTGGGGATACGAGGACGGACAGGGAGAGAGGGGACGGTCGGAAGGCTGCCGGACGGAAGCCCGGCCCGGACCGGTGCGGCTAGCGGAGCAGGCTGCCCTGCAGCTCGGCACGCAGGTCCGGGGTGAGCACGCTGCCCGCACGGTCGACGAGCAGCGCCATCTCGTAGCCCACGAGGCCGATGTCGCACTCGGGGTGCGCGAGTACGGCCATCGAGGAACCGTCCGAGATCGACATGATGAAGAGGAAGCCGCGCTCCATCTCCACCACGGTCTGGGCGACGGGCCCGCCCTCGAAGATCCGGGACGCCCCCGCGGTCAGCGAGGTCAGCCCGGACGCGACCGCCGCAAGCTGGTCGGCGCGGTCGCGGGGGAACCCTTCGGACATGGCAAGGAGCAGTCCGTCGGCGGAGACCACAACCGTGTGGGACACCCCGGGGGTGTTGTCCACGAAGTTGGTGATCAACCAGTTCAGATTCTGCGCCGCCTGGCTCATCGCGCTCAACTAACGCTCCTGCTGGTGGGTCGGACCGAGATTGAAGGAACCCGTGGTGGAGTTGCCCGCCTGTCGGCCCTGCTGGATACCGCGGCGCAGATTCGTGAGCCGGCCGCGGACGTCGTCGGGTGCACGGGAGACCTGGGGGCCGGCCGTCTGGGCCTGCTCCTGGGCGGTCCCGGGCACGAGGTTGGCCCGCGGCACGCGCCGCGGGAGCCCGGAGGTGGTGACACCGCCGGCGGCGGGCTTGCGCACCCGCTCGGCCTGACGCACCAGCTCGTCGTTGGGCGAGGTCCGCCACGAGGCCTGGCCGTTGGGCCGGCCCGCCTCGGGACGCTGGTCGATCACGGGCGTCTGCATCGTCCGCTCGACGTCCGGCACGCCCTGGCCGGGGGCCTGGCGCTGCGCCTGCTGCTGCGGCGCGGCCGGAGCGGGCCCGCGGCCCTGGGCCGGCTGCTGCTGACCCGGGTACGGGCCGGCGTACTGCCCCTGCCCCTGAGCCTGGCCCTGGCCCTGCCCCTGGCCGTTCTGCTCCTGCTCCTGGCGGAACCAGTTGGTCTCCAGGGTGTCGTACAGCGGCGTACGGCCGTCACCTGCGTGCGACGCCGGCGGCAGGGCCTCCGGCTGACGCGGCTGCTGTAGCTGCGGCTGGCGGGGCTGCTGCGGCTGCTGCGGCTCGTTGCCGGTGCGCTGGCGCGGGGCGGGAGCCGGCGCCTGCGGGGCCTGCCGGGGCGCCTGGGCCTGCGGGACGAACGGCTGGTGGCCGAACTGCTGCTGGGGAGCCTGCTGCGGGGCCTGCTGGGGAGCCTGCTGCGGGGTCCCGAAGTCCGGGCGCGGGAACTGCGCCGTGGACGCCGGGTCCTGGGCACCGCCCTGGTAGCCCTGCGGGGTCTGGTGCGGGGCCTGCTGGGGCTCCTCGTGACCGCGCGGCGCGTCCAGCGGCGTCATGTCCTGCTGCGGCCTGCGGACCGGCTGCGCCGGGTCGTTGCCCCAGCTCGTGGCCTGCGGCCGGGCGGGCTGCTGCTGCGGGCTGCCGCCGGGCAGCTCGGCGCGCGGGTAGCCGTTCTGGACCGGGCGCGGCTCCTGCGGGGCCTGCGGCTGCGGAGACTGCGGGGCCTGCGGGCCGCGCGCGGCCTGGCTGTTCTGGCCGCCGCCCCACACGTCCGTACGGGACGGGATGGCGCTCTGCGCGCCGCCCACGAAACCGCCGGGCGCGCCGGCACCGGGGCGCTGCTGCTCCTGCGGCACGGGCGGCATCTGCTCGGTCTGCGGGCCCTGCGCCTGCGCCGGCGCGGGAGTCTGCGCGCTGCGCTCCTGGAAGAAGTTCTGGCCGCTCGGGCCGTTCTGGCCCTGCGGGCCGCCGTCACGGCCGGGCAGCGCCGTACGGCTCGCGGCCGCACCGAGCCGGCCGCCGGGCGCGGACGGGGCACCGCCCGGACGCCCGCCGGGAGCACCGGGGCCGCCGGCCGCGCCGGGACCGCCGGTGAGCCGGCCGGCCGGGGCGCCCTGGCCCTGCGGCACGGCGCCCTGGCCGCCCGCACCGGGCTTCGGCGCGGGCTTCTTGCCGCCGTGGGCGACGTCGACCGGGAGCATGACGAGCGCGGTGGTGCCGCCCGAGTCGGACGGACGCAGCTGGATCCGGATGCCGTGCCGCAGGGACAGGCGGCCGACCACGAACAGACCCATGCGGCGGGAGACCGAGACGTCCACGGTGGGCGGCGAGGCGAGCCGCTCGTTGATCGCGGCGAGGTCCTCGGGGGAGAGGCCGATGCCGGTGTCGTGGATCTCGACGAGCACACGGCCGTCGGGCAGGGCGTGACCGGTGACGCGGACCTTGGTCTGCGGCGAGGAGAACGAGGTGGCGTTCTCCAGGAGCTCGGCGAGCAGGTGCACGAGGTCGTTGACGACGCGGCCGGCGACCTCGGTCGCCGGGACCGCGGCCAGCTCGATGCGCTCGTACTGCTCCACCTCGGAGGCGGCGGCACGCAGGACGTCGACCAGCGGGACCGGGCGGGTCCAGCGGCGGCCGGGCTCCTCACCCGCGAGGACGAGGAGGTTCTCACCGTTACGGCGCATGCGCGTCGCGAGGTGGTCGAGCTTGAAGAGCGAGGACAGCTGGTCCGGGTCGGCCTCGCGGGACTCCAGCTCGGAGATGAGCGAGAGCTGACGCTGGATGAGGCCCTGGGAACGGCGCGAGAGGTTGGTGAACATCGCGTTGACGTTGCCCCGGAGGAGGGCCTGCTCGGCGGCGAGGCGGACCGCCTCGCGGTGCACGTCGTCGAAGGCCGCGGCCACCTGGCCGATCTCGTCGCGGGAGTGCACACCGACGGACTCGACGGAGGTGTCGACGTCCTGCGGGTCGGACTCGGAGAGCTGCTTGACCAGCTCGGGCAGGCGTTCCTGGGCGACCTTGGTCGCGGTGTCCTGAAGGCGGCGCAGCGACCGGATCATGGACCGGGCCACGACGAAGGCACCGACCAGCGAGACGCCGAGGACGAGGAGGATCAGGGCACCGTTGATGATGGCGTCGCGCTGCGACTCCTGGCGCAGCTCACGGGCCTTGGTCTCCATCTCGCCCAGCAGCGTGGCCTCGATGGTGTTCATGGCCCGGATCTTGGTGCCGTACTCGTCGGTGAAGTTGAGGTGACCGCGCTTGACGTCGGGCAGGCCGCGGTCCGACTTCAGCATCCGCTGGGCGTAGTTGTCGGCGGCCTCGATCGACGGGTTGCCGTTGGTCAGCGAGGCGGTGAGCTCCTCGGCGTCGCCGCCGGTCGACTCGTAGATCGACTTGAAGGACTTGAGCTCGACGGCCTCACTGGTGAGGGCGGCGTCGCCGTAGAGGCGGTCGCCCTGCTCGATCTTGGCCGGCTTGCTGTCGTTCGGGGGCAGCGCGGAGGCGATGATCGCCTGCTGGATGGAGGCGTACTCCTTGGCGGACGAGAACGCGGCGAGCGCGCGGGTCCGCTTGATCATCTCCGGGTTGCTGGTCGCCTGCGCCATGTCCTGGGACAGGCTGAGCAGCGAGCGGATGAGGCGGCTGTAGGCCTCGACCGTCACGGAGTGGGCGACGCCGTCCTCGTACGCGGTGGTGCGGATCGAACCGAGCTGGCTGACCTGCGAGGCGATCTGGCTGACGTTCTGCCGGATGCTGCGCAGCGACTCGTCGTCCTCGGTCGCCGGGATGTCGTTGGTCGCCTCGAGGAAGGCCTTGTAGGCGCGGTCGGTCGCCTTGCGCGGGTTGGAGACCTGGTAGTCGCTGACCGACTTCTTGTTCGCGAGCGGACCGGCGGAGAGGTCACGCTCGGTCTGCAGCGCCTCGGCGAAGTTGGTGGCCTCCTTGGTCAGCTTGGTGAGCAGCTGCATGTGATCCAGCTGCTCCATGTCCTTCAAGGACTCGCTGATGCGGATGCCGCCGAGGCTGGTCGCGGCGACCACGGGGAGGGTCAGCAGCGCGACGAGGCGGGTGGAGATGCGCCAGTTGCGCAGGGCTATTCGGGGCCCGACCTGGCTCTCGGACTGCAGCTTGGGCAGCGGGGCGTGCTCGGTCGCGGCGTCCGCGGCGGTACCGCGCGCGGCACCGTCAGCGCCTTCGCCCTTCCTGGGGTTCTGGGGCTGCGGGGCCGGGGAACCGTGCTGGGTCCCGGCACGCGGCTCCTGCTCCGCCGAAGCTTCTCCTCGGCCCTTGCGGGCCTGGGAGGAGCCCGTGCCATCCCTCTTGAAACGTCCCTGCACTAGCGTCGCAACCTCTGGACCAGGCGTCCTTCCGGGTGAACGGAGAGGACGGTGTCGGCGTCTGGGGGCGCAGGTGCGCCCCAGTGGTGGTCGTCGGTGACCGGCGCAGATCCCCCTTTCCCGCCACTCGGCCGGCGCTGCGTTGCGCCCCCTGCGCGCCGGCCTCAAGCCCGCGGCGGTGCGTGGAATTCCAGCACAGTGGCGGATCTCCAACAAGGGCCGTGGGGTGCGCCCCGAGGGGCATGACAACGCGTGAACGGTACGTCACCCCATGTAGAAGATGATCACGGAGGAATCGGGCGTATCGGCGCGAAGCGACGTAGGGGTGGGGGTGTCCCAGTCGCCATGATCAGGAGCGGAATGACGCGTTCAGTGGAGGAATGTCCGTTTCGGTTACCTCGGATGGCGGTGCGTAATGCCCGGTATGTTCCGCTCGTGGTGAGCAAACTCACACGTAGTTCGTTGAATCCGCCGGGGATTCGAAGGGAATTGCATGTTTAGCCTGACGCTTTACAGAATGGGTGCTGCAGCCCAACCGCTCCCAGACAAGGGTCCGACACCGCGATGAAGACGTTCGTGCTCCGCACCACGGCCAACCCCCGCCGCTCCACCCTCGCCCACCTCGAGGACGCGGCACAGCTCGGCCGCGGCGCCCAGCCCGAGTACGCCGCCGAGCTCCCGGGCGTCACGGCCAACCCGCGCCGCACGATCCTCATGACCGCCCCGGCGCCGTACCAGCCCGCCCGGTAAGTCGCCCGAGGCGCCCGCCCCTGCGCGTTAGCCTGGAGCGTCAGACTCCAGCCAGTAGCAAGTGAGGGGCGACAGCACTCGTGCGCATCGCCAGATTCTCCATCGACGGCAACGTCGCCTTCGGCGCGGTCGAGGGCGAGGGGACCGTCGAGTCCGGCGGCCTGGTCCTCGACATCATCAAGGGCATTCCGTACACCGACTTCGAGCTCAGCGGCACCAAGGTCCCGATGAGCAAGGTACGGCTCCTGCCGCCCGTGCTCCCCAACAAGGTCGTGGCCATCGGCCGCAACTACGCGGAGCACGCCAAGGAGCTCGGCAACGAGGTGCCCGAGGCGCCGGTGGCCTTCTTCAAGCCCACCACCTCGGTCATCGGCCCCGGTGACGCCATCGAGTACCCCTCCTTCTCCGACGAGCTGCACCACGAGGCCGAACTGGCCGTGGTCATCGGCCGTATGTGCCGCGAGGTGCCCCGCGAGCGCGTGAAGGACGTCGTCCTCGGCTACACCTGCGCCAACGACGTCACCGCCCGCGACGTCCAGAAGCGCGAGGCCCAGTGGGCCCGCGCCAAGGGCTTCGACACCTCCTGCCCGCTGGGCCCCTGGATCGAGACCGGCCTGAGCATCGCCGACGCGAGCGACCTGACCATCCAGGCGACGGTCAACGGCGAACAGCGACAGCTCGGCCGTACGAGCGACATGATCCGCTCCATCGAGGACCTGGTCGTCCACATCTCCGAGGCCATGACGCTGCTCCCGGGCGACGTCATCCTCACCGGCACCCCCGCCGGGGTCGGCCCCCTCAACGTCGGCGACGAGGTCGCCGTCACCATCGAAGGCATCGGCACTCTCACCAACAGGGTGATCAAGCGTGGCTAACGCGATCCGCGTCCGTTTCTGTCCGTCCCCGACCGGCAACCCCCACGTGGGCCTGGTCCGCACCGCCCTCTTCAACTGGGCCTTCGCCCGGCACAACCAGGGCACCATGGTCTTCCGCATCGAGGACACCGACGCGGCCCGCGACTCCGAGGAGTCGTACGAGCAGCTGCTCGACTCGCTGCGCTGGCTGGGCCTCGACTGGGACGAGGGCCCCGAGATCGGCGGCCCCCACGCGCCGTACCGGCAGTCCCAGCGGATGGACATCTACAAGGACGTCGCCGACAAGCTGCTCGCCGGCGGCTACGCGTACCACTGCTACTGCACCCAGACCGAGCTGGACGACCGCCGCGAGGCCGCCCGCGCCGCGGGCCGGCCCTCCGGCTACGACGGCCACTGCCGCGAGCTCACCGCCGAGCAGGTCGAGCTCTACAAGGCCGAGGGCCGCGAGGCCATCGTCCGCTTCCGGATGCCGGACGAGCCGATCACCTTCACCGACCTCGTCCGCGGCGAGCTCACCTTCACCCCGGAGAACGTCCCGGACTACGGCATCGTGCGCGCCAACGGCGCCCCGCTGTACACCCTGGTCAACCCGGTCGACGACGCCCTGATGGAGATCACCCACGTCCTGCGCGGCGAGGACCTGCTCTCCTCCACCCCGCGCCAGATCGCGCTCTACAAGGCGCTGATCGAGCTGGGCGTCGCCAAGGAGATCCCCGCCTTCGGCCACCTGCCGTACGTCATGGGCGAGGGCAACAAGAAGCTCTCCAAGCGCGACCCGCAGGCCTCCCTCAACCTCTACCGGGAGCGCGGCTTCCTCCCCGAGGGCCTGCTGAACTACCTGTCCCTCCTCGGCTGGTCGTTCTCGGCGGACCAGGACCTCTTCACCATCCCCGAGATGGTCGAGAAGTTCGACATCGCGGACGTCAACGCCAACCCGGCCCGCTTCGACCTCAAGAAGGCCGAGTCCATCAACGCGGACCACATCCGCATGCTGGACGTGAAGGACTTCGCCGCGGCCTGCGAGCCGTGGCTGCGGGCCCCGCACGCCAACTGGGCCCCGGAGGACTTCGACCGGGCCGCCTGGGAGGCCATCGCGCCCTACGCCCAGACCCGCCTGACCGTCCTGTCGGACATCACGGCCAACGTCGACTTCCTGTTCCTCAAGGAGCCGGTCTTCGACCAGCCCTCGTGGGACAAGGCGATGAAGGGCGAGCCCGCCGCCCTCCTCACCACCGCCCGCGAGAAGCTCGTGGCCGCCGACTGGAACGACCCCGAGTCCCTGAAGAACGCCGTCCTCGCCGCCGGCGAGGCCCACGGCCTCAAGCTCGGCAAGGCCCAGGCCCCGGTCCGCGTCGCCGTCACCGGCCGCACGGTCGGCCTGCCGCTCTTCGAGTCGCTCCAGATCCTCGGCCAGGAGAAGACCCTGGCCCGCATCGACGCGGCCCTGGCGAAGCTCGCCGGCTGATCCCTTTCGCGGTCGCCCTCGGGGGCGGCACCCGGACGCTCCGGGTGCCGCCCCCGAGGCGTCCTCGGACCTCGCCGTCAGGGCCGGCGCCGTCACGCACATCGGAAAGCCCTGACCGGCGGGGGTGCCGGGCGGTACCGTCGGTTGCATGACCATCCGCGCGGTGCTCTGGGACATCGACGACACGCTCTTCGACTACGCCCGCGCCGATCACGACGGCATGCGCGCGCACCTGACGGCCGAGGGCCTGGTGGACGGATACGACTCCGTCGACCAGGCCCTCGCGCGCTGGAAGGAGCTCACCGTGCTGCACTGGCGCCGGTTCGAGGCCGGCGGGGTGGACTTCCTGGAGCAGCGGCGGGAGCGGGTGCGTGACTTCCTCGGGCTCCCGGTGCTCACCGCCACCGAGGCCGACGACTGGTTCGAGCGGTACCTGGCCCACTACGAGGCCGCCTGGGAGCTGTTCCCCGACACCGTGCCCGTCCTCGACCTGCTGGCCCGTGACTACCGTCACGGCGTGCTGTCCAACTCCAGCATCCGCAACCAGGACCACAAGCTCCGTGCCCTCGGCGTACGGGACCGCTTCGAGGCCGTCGTGTGCGCCGCCGAGCTCGGCGTGGCCAAGCCGGCGGCCGAGGCCTTCCACGCGGCCTGCGCGGCCCTGGGGCTCGCGCCGGAGCAGGTGGCGTACGTCGGCGACCAGCCGGACATCGACGCGCGCGGGGCGGTCGAGGCGGGGCTGCTCGGGGTGTGGCTGGACCGCGCCGACAGCGGCGGCAGGCCCGAGCTGACCCGGATCACCGGCCTCCACCAGCTGCCCGGGGTGCTGCGTGGGGATACGCGTTTTGGAGCACCGTCCACCTTCGGGTAATGTTCTTCCTGCGCCGAGGGGAACGGGCCGAAAGGCCGGAAAGACCCGAAAGCGCAAGCCAGAGCAAGATCCTCTCCTCGGAGGGATCGCGCCCCGGTGGCCTATGGTGTAATTGGCAGCACGACTGATTCTGGTTCAGTTAGTCTTGGTTCGAGTCCAGGTAGGCCAGCTCGCAGAGCTCATCTGCAAACCGTGGATGGCATCCACAAAGCCCCCGTTGTGTAGCGGCCTAGCACGCCGCCCTCTCAAGGCGGTAGCGCCGGTTCGAATCCGGTCGGGGGTACAGATCCTTCCCGCGGGATCACTTGGGTAGCTCCCAGGTGAACCCGATGCAGGATCGCTAGGGCCCCCGTTGTGTAGCGGCCTAGCACGCCGCCCTCTCAAGGCGGTAGCGCCGGTTCGAATCCGGTCGGGGGTACCAACTGGTCTAAACCACCAGTGGCCTATGGTGTAATTGGCAGCACGACTGATTCTGGTTCAGTTAGTCTTGGTTCGAGTCCAGGTAGGCCAGCGGGTCCTCACGGATCTTGCCCCCGTTGTGTAGCGGCCTAGCACGCCGCCCTCTCAAGGCGGTAGCGCCGGTTCGAATCCGGTCGGGGGTACCAAACGAAGAAGCCCTTCCCTTCGGGGGAGGGCTTCTTCGCTGTTTCCGGCAGACCATGATCGTGACCTGTGCGCCGACATGATCGCGGACGTGATCACGGACACAACTCCGGCCCACCGCTGCGGCGTTGGAGCGGTGGGCCGGATACGTACAGGTGAAGAGTGGAACGGGATCAGCCGTTGCGGCGCAGGGCCTCGGTCAGACGCGCGGCCGCGTCGATGACCGCCTGGGCGTGCATACGGCCCGGGTGGCGGGTCAGGCGCTCGATCGGACCCGAGACCGACACGGCGGCCACCACGCGGTTCGAGGGGCCGCGTACGGGCGCGGAGACGGACGCGACGCCCGGCTCCCGCTCGCCGATCGACTGGGCCCAGCCGCGGCGCCGTACGCCCGACAGGGCCGTCGCCGTGAAGCGGGCGCCCTGAAGGCCGCGGTGCAGCCGCTCGGGCTCCTCCCAGGCCATGAGGATCTGCGCGGACGAGCCGGCCTTCATGGTCAGCGTGGAGCCGACCGGGACGGTGTCCCGGAGTCCGGACAGCCGCTCGGCCGCCGCCACGCAGATGCGCATGTCGCCCTGGCGCCGGTAGAGCTGGGCGCTCTCGCCCGTCACGTCGCGCAGATGCGTCAGCACCGGCCCGGCGGTCGCGAGCAGACGGTCCTCGCCGGCCGCGGCGGCGAGCTCCGCCAGCCGCGGTCCGAGGATGAACCGGCCCTGCATGTCGCGGGCCACCATCCGGTGGTGTTCCAAGGCCACGGCCAGTCGGTGGGCCGTGGGTCGTGCGAGTCCCGTCGCCGCGACCAGTCCTGCGAGGGTGGCCGGACCGGACTCCAGGGCGCTCAGGACAAGGGCTGCCTTGTCGAGAACGCCTACGCCGCTAGAGTTGTCCATGCAACGATATTCGCGTCTCACTCTGTGAAACGCAAGTTCAATTTTTCTCGGAACCTGTGACTCTGGTGAGGCGGCCGCACAACGGCCCGCGAAACGGGTCTCTAGTGGTGCCGGCGCAGCCGCCGGCCGGAGGGAAAGCGATGGGTAGGACACTCGCGGAGAAGGTCTGGGACGACCACGTCGTCCGGCGCGCCGAGGGCGAGCCCGACCTCCTCTTCATCGATCTGCACCTGCTGCACGAGGTGACCAGCCCCCAGGCCTTCGACGGCCTCCGCCAGAACGGCCGGCAGGTGCGGCGCCTCGACCTCACCATCGCCACCGAGGACCACAACACCCCGACCCTCGACATCGACAAGCCGATCGCCGACCCGGTCTCCCGCGCACAGTTGGAGACCCTGCGGAAGAACTGCGCCGAGTTCGGCGTCCGGCTGCACCCGCTGGGCGACGTCGAGCAGGGCGTCGTCCACGTCGTGGGACCGCAGCTGGGACTGACCCAGCCCGGCATGACCGTGGTCTGCGGTGACTCGCACACCTCTACGCACGGCGCCTTCGGCGGTCTGGCGTTCGGCATCGGCACCAGCCAGGTCGAGCACGTCCTGGCCACCCAGACGCTGCCCATGGCCCGTCCGAAGACCATGGCCATCACGGTGAACGGCGAGCTGCCCGAGGACGTCACCGCCAAGGACCTGATCCTCGCGATCATCGCGAAGATCGGCACCGGCGGCGGCCAGGGCTACGTCCTGGAGTACCGCGGTTCCGCCATCGAGAAGCTCTCGATGGAGGCCCGGATGACCATCTGCAACATGTCGATCGAGGCCGGTGCCCGCGCGGGCATGATCGCCCCCGACGAGACCACCTTCGCCTACCTCAAGGGCCGTGCCCACGCCCCCGAGGGCGAGGACTGGGACGCCGCCGTGGCGTACTGGAAGACGCTGAAGTCCGACGAGGACGCGGTCTTCGACGCCGAGGTCGTCATCGAGGCCGCCGAGCTGGCGCCGTTCGTCACCTGGGGCACCAACCCCGGTCAGGGCGCGCCGCTTTCGGCGAACGTCCCCGACCCGGCTTCGTACGAAGACGCTTCGGAGCGCCTGGCCGCCGAAAAGGCCCTGGAGTACATGGGGTTGACCGCCGGACAGCCGCTGCGCGACATCAAGGTCGACACCGTCTTCGTAGGTTCCTGCACCAACGGCCGCATCGAGGACCTGCGCAACGCGGCTGCCCTGCTGGAGGGCCGCAAGGTCGCCGACGGCGTCCGCATGCTGGTCGTCCCCGGCTCGGTCCGGGTCGCCCTGCAGGCCGTCGAGGAGGGCCTGGACAAGGTCTTCAAGGAGGCCGGCGCCGAATGGCGGCACGCGGGCTGCTCGATGTGTCTGGGCATGAACCCCGACCAACTGGCCCCCGGTGAGCGTTCCGCGTCCACCTCCAACCGCAACTTCGAGGGCCGGCAGGGCAAGGGCGGCCGCACCCACCTGGTCTCCCCCCAGGTCGCCGCCGCCACCGCCGTCCTGGGCCACCTGGCCTCCCCGGCCGATCTGTCCGACGTCGCCACCACCGCGGGGGTCTGAGGAACCATGGAAGCTTTCACCACGCACACCGGCCGCGCCGTCCCGCTGCGCCGCAGCAACGTCGACACCGACCAGATCATCCCGGCGCACTGGCTCAAGAAGGTCACCCGCGACGGCTTCGAGGACGGCCTGTTCGAGGCCTGGCGCAAGGACGAGCAGTTCGTCCTCAACCGCCCCGAGCGGCAGGGCGCCACCGTCCTGGTCGCGGGTCCGGACTTCGGCACCGGCTCCTCCCGTGAGCACGCCGTCTGGGCGCTGCAGAACTACGGCTTCAAGGCCGTGATCTCCTCCCGCTTCGCCGACATCTTCCGCGGCAACTCGCTGAAGAACGGCCTGCTGACCGTCGTCCTGCCGCAGGAGACCGTCGACGCGCTGTGGGAGCTGACCGAGGCCGACCCGGCCGTCGAGGTCACCGTGGACCTGGAGGCCCGCAAGGTCCTCGCGCCCGGGATCGACGCCGACTTCGAGCTCGACGAGAACGCCCGCTGGCGGCTGCTGAACGGTCTGGACGACATCAGCCTCACCCTTCAGAACGAAGCGGACATCGCGGCCTACGAGGCGGCGAGGCCCTCCTTCAAGCCCCGTACAATTGCCGTCTGAGCAGCGCTTTTCCAGTACTGCGCCCTCCACCGTCCGGTGGGGGGCGCAGTCGCTTGTTGAGACCCCGTCGGGCGACAACTCGCCCTAGATGGCACAATCGGTGCATGGAACGCGACAGCCAACTCGAGCTCTACGAGGCAGTCGCCGCCCGATTGAAGGAAGCGCACACAAGGGTGCGCGAACTGCAAGTCCCGGAGGGCGTAAGGATGGCGCTGTCCCGGAAGCTGCTGGTCGTCACGGCCGCGGCGAAGCACGATCTCGCGGACGCGGCAACGCGTCTGGACCGGTTGATGAAGGACCTCGACGAGGGCCGATTCCCTGAAGACGACTGACACCAGGAACTCCGCAACGGCACTTCCGCGTTGCGGCACTAGGGTGATTAGCCCGTTTCGTGTTTGATTTGCGGTATATACATGCCTAACGTGCGAAAAAGCTTGAACACTTTCGTTCCGGCAATGTCTCCGAAGGGGAAGACGTGAACAAGGCGCAGCTCGTAGAAGCGATTGCCGACAAGATGGGCGGTCGCCAGCAGGCGGCCGACGCCGTCGACCACGTGCTCGACGCCATCGTGCGCGCCGTGGTCGGCGGGGACCGGGTCTCGGTCACCGGCTTCGGCTCGTTCGAGAAGGTCGACCGTCCGGCCCGCTACGCCCGCAACCCGCAGACGGGTGAGCGGGTCCGGGTCAAGAAGACCTCGGTTCCGCGCTTCCGTGCGGGTCAGGGCTTCAAGGACCTGGTCAGCGGCTCGAAGAAGCTCCCCAAGGGAGGCGAGGTCTCCGTCAAGAAGGCCCCCAAGGGCAGCCTCACCGGTGGCGCCTCCGCCACCGTGAAGAAGGCGGCCGCCAAGAAGGCCACCACCGCCAAGAAGGCCGCCGCGAAGAAGGCGACCCCGGCGAAGAAGACGACCACCGCCGCCGCGAAGAAGACCACCACGGCCGCGAAGAAGACCACCACGGCCGCCAAGAAGACCACCCCGGCGGCGAAGAAGACCACCGCGGCCGCGAAGAAGGCGACCCCGGCGAAGAAGACCACGGCCGCGGCCAAGAAGACCACCGCCAAGAAGACCGCGCCGGCGAAGAAGGCCACCGCGAAGAAGGCGCCCGCCAAGAAGACGACGGCGCGCAAGACCACCGCGAAGAAGACCGCCGCGAAGAAGTAACACGGCAGGTGCTCACACGCCGGGCCGGGGTCCCCCCCGGGGGAGCCCGGCCCGCGGCGCGTTCCGCCCCGAAAGGCGCTGCTAGAAGGTCTGCAGCGTCACCAGCGTGATCCGTAGGGACGCGCCCTCGCCCTCCGTCTCGATCCGCACCCGCTGCCCCGGACGCAGCAGCCGCAGCCCGCCCGCGTCGAAGGCCTCGGCCCCGAAGTCCACCGGGGTGCCGTCGTCGAGCAGCACACTGCCGCTGCGGGTCTCGGAGTCGTACGTGTACGCGGTCGCCTGCATGGCCGCAGCCTATCCGGCCGCGCGCACCCAGCGGGCAGCCGTCCGCGGCCCCACGCCCAGCGCCACCGCGGCCGCCAGGTCCTCCCCGGTGTCCACGTCCCGGCGCACGGAATCCACTCCCGCCAGCCGGATTTCCACCGCGCCCGAGGACAAATGCCGACGGCGGGAAGCCCCTCCGAAAGCCGGTTCCAATTCCACCCCCGGACCCGCCGAGAGGAATGTCGTACCTATTTCGGCGGCATCCGCCAGAAAAGCCCGCCGGAATTGCCCCGCCACGGCCAGGACCCGGGCCAGCTCGGCCGGCCGCAGCGCCGGAAGGTCCGCGTTGAGGGCCGCCACCCGCGCCCCGGGCCGTACCGCCCGCACCGCGCGGGCCCCGTGCGCCAGCGCCCCGTTGAGCCCCGCGCCCGGCACGTCGGGCACGATCCGGGCGCCCAGGGCGCCGAGCGCGGCACCCGCCGCCGGATCGTCCGTGACGACCGCCACATCCCGCACCGCCGGGCAGGTCAGCGCCGCCGCCACGGTGTCCTCGGCGAAGGCCAGCGCGAGCCGGGGCCGCAGCCCCGCGCCCACCGCCGCACCCAGCCTGCTCTTGGCCAGGGCCAGCGGTTTCAGGGGCACCACCAGGGACCAGCCGTCGGCAGCGTTGTCACCGGCGTCGCCGGCGGCGTAGGTCTTCATCGCGCTCCATTCTGTCCCGCCCCCGCGAAGCGCCGGAGCCCCGGGGCGTACGGTGTCCTCGACAGGCCAGGAGCATGGGGCGACACTTGACCCCTTGCGCAGTCCGGAGAAAGGTGCACGAGTGTCCCGCCGCAGAATCGGCTTCTGGTACCGCCTGGCGGCGGTCATCGCCAAACCCCCGCTGGTGGTGCTGTTCAAGCGGGACTGGCGCGGAGCGGAGCACATCCCGGCCGAGGGCGGCTTCATCACCGCGGTGAACCACAACTCGTACCTGGACCCGCTGTCCTACGCGCACTACCAGTACAACACCGGGCGCGTGCCCCGCTTCCTCGCCAAGGCCGGCCTCTTCAAGGGCTCGTTCGTCGGCATGATGCTGCGCAACACGGGCCAGATCCCGGTCTACCGCGAGACCACCAACGCCCTCGACGCCTTCCGGGCCGCCGTCGACGCCATCGAGCGCGGCGAGTGCGTCGCCTTCTACCCCGAGGGCACCCTCACCCGCGACCCCGAGATGTGGCCCATGGCCGGCAAGACCGGCGCCGCCCGGGTCGCCCTGCTCACCAAGGTCCCGGTCATCCCGGTCGCCCAGTGGGGCGCCAACCTCGCGATGCCGCCGTACGCCAAGGAGAACAAGCTCCGGCTGCTGCCCCGCAAGACGCTCGTCGTACAGGCCGGTCCGCCGGTCGACCTCTCCCGCTTCTACGACCTCGAGCCCACGCCCGACGTGCTGCGCGAGGCCACCGAGGAGATCATGGCGGCCATCACCCGGATCCTGGAGGAGATCCGCGGCGAGCAGGCCCCCGCCGAGCCGTACGACCACAGGAAGGCCCGGCTGCAGCAGCGCCGCAAGGCCGCGGAGGAAGGCAAGAAGTGACCAAGGCAGCCGTCTTCGGCAACGGATCCTGGGGCACCGCCTTCGCCATGGTGCTCGCCGACGCGGGCTGCGAGGTGAGCCTCTGGGGCCGCCGCGCCGAACTCGCCGAGGCCATCAACAGCACCGGCACCAACCCCGACTACCTCCCCGGCGTCGAACTCCCCAAGGGCATCACGGCCACCGCGGACCCGGCCGAGGCCGCCCGCGGCGCCGACTTCACCGTCCTCGTCGTGCCCTCCCAGACCCTGCGCGCCAACCTCGCCGCGTGGGCCCCGGACCTGGCGCCCGGCACCGTCCTCGTCTCGCTGATGAAGGGCATCGAACTCGGCACCGCCAAGCGGATGAGCGAGGTCGTCCAGGAGGTCGCCGAGGTGCCGGCCGAGCGCGTCGCCGTGCTCACCGGACCCAACCTGGCCAAGGAGATCGCCGCCCGGCAGCCCGCCGCCGCCGTCGTCGCCTGCGCCGACGAGACCGTCGCCCAGCGGCTCCAGACCGCCTGCATGACCCCGTACTTCCGCCCGTACACCAACACCGACGTCGTCGGCTGCGAACTCGGCGGAGCGGTCAAGAACGTCATCGGCCTGGCCGTCGGCATCGCCGACGGCATGGGCCTCGGTGACAACTCCAAGGCCACGCTCATCACCCGCGGCCTCGCCGAGACCACCCGGCTCGGCCTCGCCATGGGCGCCGACCCGCTCACCTTCTCCGGCCTCGCGGGCCTCGGCGACCTGGTCGCCACCTGCTCCTCGCCGCTCTCCCGGAACCACACCTTCGGCACCAACCTGGGCCGCGGGATGACCCTCCAGGAGACCATCGCGGCGACCAAGCAGACCGCCGAGGGCGTCAAGTCCTGCGAGTCCGTGCTCGATCTGGCCCGCCGCCACGGCGTCGACATGCCCATCACCGAGACCGTCGTCTCGATCGTCCACGAGGGCAAGCCGCCGGTCGTCGCCCTCAAGGAGCTGATGTCGCGCAGCGCCAAGGCGGAGCGCCGCTGAGCCGGACGCGCGAAGCGGAAGCGGGGCGCTCAGGAGTTCGGACGCCGCAAGGTACGCTCAACGCGATATGAGCGAGAACACCCAGAGCCCCCGCAAGCCGCGCGTGGCCGTCGTCTTCGGCGGACGCAGCTCCGAGCACGCCATCTCCGTCGTCACCGCCGGTGCCGTCCTGCGCGCCATCGACCGGGACAAGTACGACGTGCTGCCCATCGGCATCACCCGGGAGGGGCGCTGGGCGCTGACCGCCGACGCCCCCGAGCGGATGGCGATCACCGAGCGCGCCCTCCCGGACGTCGCCGAGCTCGCCGAGTCCGAGACCGGCGGCGTCGTCCTGCCCGTCGACCCGGCCAGCCGCGAGGTCGTCCTCAACGAGCCCGGCTCCCTGCCGCGGGCCCTCGGCGAGGTCGACGTCGTCTTCCCGATGCTGCACGGCCCGTACGGCGAGGACGGCACCCTCCAGGGCCTCCTTGAGCTCTCCGGCATCCCGTACGTCGGCGCGGGCGTCCTCGCCTCCGCCGTCGGCCAGGACAAGGAGTACATGAAGCGGGTCTTCGTCTCCTTCGGCCTGCCGGTCGGCCCGTACGAGGTCATCCGGCCGCGTGAGTGGGAGCAGAATCCGGCCGCGGCCCGCAAGAAGATCGTGGAGTTCGCCGCCGACCACGGCTGGCCGCTCTTCGTGAAGCCGGCCCGCGGCGGCTCCTCCGTCGGCATCACCAAGGTCGACGACCTCTCCGGCCTCGACGAGGCGATCGAGGAGGCCCGCCGCTACGACCCGAAGATCATCGTGGAGGCGCTGGTGCGCGGCCGCGAGATCGAGTGCGGCGTCCTGGAGTTCGAGGACGGCCCGCGCGCCAGCGTGCCCGCCGAGATCCCGCCGGTCACCGACCACGACTTCTACGACTTCGAGGCGAAGTACATCGACTCGGCCTCCGGCCTGGTGCCCGCGCCGATCGGCGACGAGGCCACCGCCGAGGTCCGGCGGCTCGCCGTCGCCGCCTACGAGGCCGTCTCCTGCGAGGGCCTGGTGCGCGCCGACTTCTTCCTCACCGAGGACGGCGACTTCGTCATCAACGAGATCAACACCATGCCCGGCTTCACGCCCATCTCCATGTACCCGCGGATGTGGCAGGAGAGCGGCGTCAGCTACCCGGAGCTCGTCGACCGGCTCATCCAGGCCGCGCTGAACCGCTCCACCGGCCTGCGCTGATCAGGACCCCCGGGTCACAGACTCGGGGGGACGGCCTTCTTCACGGGGGCGGCGAGATCCACGAGCGGGCCCATGTCATGCGCGTACCGCTCGTCCAGCGACACCTCCACGTACGTCCTGCGGTACGTGGTGGTGAAGCGGGGTCCGTCGCCCTCGCGCTGCTCGACCAGCCAGCCGACGCCGTCGGCCTCGACGCCCTGCGCCTGCGGATCGTTCATCTTTTCGGGCCGGGGCACGCCGCAGCGCAGTACGATCGCCGCATCCCCCCACGCGGCGGTCAGTTCGGACTCCGGCTCGGTGCCGGTCCGCTCCAGACCCGCCACGGTGCCGGGCAGCTCCTTCGCGAGGGCACGGCAGAGGGCGGCCTCGGCCGCCGGAGGGCTGGGAACCGGCACCGGCGTCTCCGAGGCGGAACAGCCGGTGGCGGCCAGCAGCAGCACGGCCGCGGCGGCGGAAGCGGGCAGGCCGAAGGGCCGGTGGGAAGACGTCACCGGCCAAGGGTAGACGGGGGCTAGATATGCACGACCGGGCAGGTGAGGGTGCGCGTGATTCCTTCCACTTGCTGGACCTTGGCGACCACCATGCGGCCCAGCGCGTCGACGGTGTCGGCCTCCGCGCGCACGATGACGTCGTACGGACCCGTCACGTCCTCCGCCTGGATCACCCCCGCGATCTTTGCGATGGTCTCGGCGACGGTCGACGCCTTGCCCACCTCGGTCTGAATAAGGATGTACGCCTGTACCACGGAACCTCCAGGGCGGCCACGAGGATCTTGTGGGAGAAAGAGACGCCACGGTACCGCGTCGCCGCGGGCCGCGGGGAGACCTCCGGGTTCGGAGGCGCACGCGGGGTGGCGCACGCACATGAGAAGTTGACGGTCTACTTGACGGTATCCGGCACGGTGACGGCCCGCGACCCGCACGGCGAGGAGCGGCGGAGCGGCGCGGCGGCCGGCACGACGACACGAGGTGAATCGCGGTGAAGGGCACAGTCGGAGAGCTCGGCGAGTTCGGGCTCATCAGGGAGCTCACCTCCCGGCTCACCTCCACGCCCGCGGTGCGGATCGGGCCCGGCGACGACGCCGCGGTCGTCTCCGCCCCCGACCGGCGCGTGGTGGCCAGCACGGACATCCTGCTCGAAGGACGTCACTTCCGCCGCGACTGGTCGACGGCCTACGACGTCGGCCGCAAGGCCGCCGCCCAGAACCTCGCCGACATCGCCGCCATGGGCGCCGTGCCCACCGCGCTCCTGCTCGGCCTCGTCGTACCCGCCGAGCTCCCCGTCACCTGGCCCACCGAACTCATGGACGGACTGCGCGACGAATGTCAGGTCGCCGGCGCCGCGGTGGTCGGCGGCGACGTGGTCCGCGGCGACACGATCACCGTCTCCATCACCGCCCTCGGCGACCTGCGCAACCACGACCCGGTCACCCGCGGCGGAGCCCAGCCCGGAGACGTCGTCGCCTACACCGGCTGGCTCGGCTGGTCCGCCGCCGGCTACGCGGTGCTCTCCCGCGGCTTCCGCTCCCCGCGCGCCTTCGTCGAGGCCCACCGCCGCCCCGAGCCGCCGTACCACGCGGGCCCCGCGGCGGCCGGCCTCGGCGCCACCGCCATGTGCGACGTCAGCGACGGCCTGATCGCCGACCTCGGACACATCGCCGAGGCCAGCAAGGTCCGCATCGACCTGCGCTCCGGCCTCATCGACATCCCCAGCCAGATGAACGACATCGGCCAGGCCGTCGGCGTCGACCCGCTCCAGTGGGTGCTCACCGGGGGAGAGGACCACGCGATCGTCGCCACCTTCCCGCCGGACGTGAAGCTCCCCGCCCGCTGGAAGGTCATCGGCGAGGTCCTCAACCCCTCCGCACTGCCCCAGGTGACCGTCGACGGCGCGCCCTGGCACAGCAAGGGCGGCTGGGACCACTTCGGCGGCGCCGAATGACCTCCCGGCCGCCCCTGGTCCTCACCGTCGCCGGATCCGACTCCGGCGGCGGCGCCGGCATCCAGGCCGACCTCAAGACCATGCTCGCGCTCGGCGTCCACGGCATGAGCGTGATCACCGCCGTCACCGCCCAGAACTCGCTGGGCGTCCAGGGCGCCTGGGAACTGCCCGAGGAGGCCGTACGGGCCCAGTACCGGGCCGTCGTCGACGACATCGGCGTCCAGGCGGTCAAGACCGGCATGCTGGCCTCCGCCGTGCTGGTGGAGACGGTCGCCGAACTCCTCGCCGGGACGGCCGGGGCCACGGGCGTGCCCGTCGTGGTGGACCCGGTGGGCGTCTCCAAGCACGGGGACCCGCTGCTCGCGGCCTCCGCGCTCGACGCCGTCCGCACGAAGCTGCTCCCCGTCGCGACCGTCGCCACCCCGAACCTGGACGAGGTGGCGCAGCTCACCGGCCTCGCCGTCGAGGACGAGGCCGGGATGCGGCGGGCGGCCGAGGCGATCCTGGCGTACGGGCCGCGCTGGGCGCTGATCAAGGGCGGACACCTCGCGGCCTCGGCCGAGGAGGCCGTGGACCTGCTGACGGACGGCTCGGAGGAACTGTGGCTGCGCGCCCCGCGCCACGACAACCGGCACACCCACGGGACGGGCTGCACGCTCGCCTCGGCGGTGGCGTCGGGGCTCGCGAAGGGGCTGACGGTGCCGGAGGCCGTACGGCAGGCGAAGACCTATGTGACGGGAGCGATCGCCGCCGGCTTCGCGCTGGGCGGGGGCATCGGCCCGGTGGACCACGCCTGGCGCCTGCGCTGAGGCGTCCCCGGGACATGGCCCCGGGCATGGCAAAAGGCCGGTTCACCGAGGTGAACCGGCCTTTCAAGGCAACCGCAGGGCTGCGCTACGACGAAACGTCGGCGGGGCTGTCCCCGCTTGACGCGGGGGAGCACCAATTAGCGCGAGACCTTGCCGGCCTTGATGCACGAGGTGCAGACGTTGAGCCGCTTCGGCGTCCGACCGACCACGGCACGCACACGCTGGATGTTCGGGTTCCAGCGACGAGACGTACGGCGGTGCGAGTGCGAAATGTTGTTGCCGAAGCCCGGCCCCTTGCCGCAGACGTCGCAGTTGGCAGCCACGGGTCACTCCAAAGACTTCAGATTTACAGTGAAATCCGGCGCACCGGATCGGATCAGGGATCTGAAGTGGCTTGCCGGGGGAATGGCCCGACTGTGCCGGGCAACCGAAGCAGCATACAACGACTGCTTCCGTGGAACGAAACTACCACGGTCCGCCGGGCCCCCGCCCCGGGCTCCGGACGGACGCGGGTCTACCCTGCGGTGAACCCACCGCGAAGCACAGGAGGACCACCCGTTGCCGCGAGCACCGCAGACCCTCGACGCCGAAGCGGTCCGATCCTGGTGCGCAGGGGCGCTGGCGGCGCTCGGCAGGGAGCGCGAGGAGATCGACGCCATCAACGTCTATCCCGTCGCGGACGGCGACACCGGGACCAACCTGTACCTGACCGTCGAGTCCGCGGCCCGGGCCGCCGACGAGGCCTTCGCCGAGGGAGCCCCGGAGGCCCCCGACGTGGCGGAGATCATACGGGCGATGGCCCACGGCGCGCTGATCGGCGCCCGCGGCAACTCCGGCACCATCCTCTCCCAGCTGCTCCGCGGCATGTCCGCGGTCCTCGCCGAGGGCGGCGACGGCGACCACCTCGCCCGCGCCCTCGCGAGCGCCGCCGAGGCGGCCCGCCGGGCCGTCGCCCACCCCGTCGAGGGCACCCTCCTCACCGTCGCCGACGCGGCGGCCGCCGCCTGCGCGGCCGGCGGGGAACTCGTGACGGTGGCCAGGAGGGCCTACGAGGGGGCGAGGACGGCCCTGGAGCACACCCCCGGGCAACTGGACGTACTGCGCCGCGCGGGCGTCGTGGACGCCGGAGGACGCGGTCTGGTCGCGGTGCTCGGCGCGCTCGTGGAGGCCCTGACCGGCGAGGCGCCGACACCCTTCGCCGAACCCGCGCACGGACCGGTCGTCCTCGGCGACTGCCTCTCCGGCGCGGGCCCCGCCTACGAGGTCATCTACCTTCTTGAGGCCGAGGACGCCGCCGTGGACACCCTGAAGCGCCGCCTCGACGACCTGGGGGACTCCCTGGTCGTCGTCGGCGGCGACGGGCTGTGGAACGTCCACGTCCACGTCGACGACGCCGGCGCGGCGGTCGAGGCCGGCGTCGAGGCGGGACGCCCGTACCGCATCCGCGTCACCCACTTCGAGGCCCGCCCGGAACCCGCCGGGCGCGCGGTCGTCGCCGTCCTGCCCGGCGACGGCCTCGCCGGACTGTGCGCCGAGGCCGGCGCGACCACCCTGGTCGCCCGCCCCGGCGAGACGCCGACCGGCACCGACCTCGCCGAGGCGATCCGCCGGGCCCACGCCCGCGAGGTCGTCCTGCTGCCCAACGACACCGAGCTGCGGCAGATCGCCGCCGCGGCCGCCGAACAGGTCAGGGCCGAGGGCATCCGGGTCGCCCTCATCCCCACCCGCGCCGCCGTCCAGGGCATCGCCGCCCTCGCCGTCCACGAACCCGACCGCCGCTTCGACGAGGACGTCGTCGCCATGACGGCCGCGGCCGGCGCCACCCGCTACGCCGAACTCGCCGTCGCCGAACGCCAGTCCTTCACCTCGGCCGGCGTCTGCCAGGCCGGCGACGTCCTCGGCCTCATCGAGGGCGACGTCGCCGTCATCGGCCAGGACCTCACCGTCACCGCCGTCACGGTCCTCGACCGCATGCTCTCCGCGGGCGGCGAGCTGGTCACCCTCGTCATCGCCGACGACACGCCCGCCGGCCTCGCCGCGACCCTCGAACAGCACGTCCGCACCACGTACTTGGCCGTCGACACCACCGTCTACCACGCGGGCGAGGGCGCGCCGCCGCTGCTCGTCGGCGTCGAGTAGCCCGGGCGGCCGCGAGGATCGCCGTCGCGGCGGCGCGACGGGTGTCAGTCCCGTGGTGTGCAATGGATCGCGTGCCTGCGCTCGACGAACCACTCAAGAAGCTGCTCGGCGCCGCCACCGCCAAGGTGACGGCCGAGGCTGTGCCTGCCCGGGGGACGACCCCCGGACCCCCGGCGGTGAGGGCTGCCCGGGTGCGGGCCCGAAGGAGCCGTCATGCAGCTCGCTGACCCGCTCAAGAACCTGCTCGGCGCCGCCACCGCCAAGGTCATGGCCGAGCACATGGACCTGCACACGGTCGGCGACCTGCTCCACCACTACCCCCGGCGGTACGCCGAGCGCGGCGAGCTGACCGCGCTGGCCGACCTGCCGCTGGACGAGCACGTCACCGTCGTCGCCCAGGTCGCCGACGCGCGCGTGCACACCTTCAACAAGGGCGGGCGCGGCAAGGGCCAGCGCCTGGAGGTCACCATCACCGACGGCAGCGGCCGGATGCAGCTGGTGTTCTTCGGCCGCACCGTCCACTTCCACCAGAAGGAACTGCTGCCCGGCCGGCGCGCCATGTTCGCCGGCAAGGTCGGCGTCTTCAACCGCCGCCTCCAGCTCGCCCACCCCGAGTACAAGCTGCTCGACGCCGACAGCGGCACCGAGACCGTCAAGGCCTTCGCGAGCGAGCTGCTGCCCATCTACCCGGCGTGCAAGCAGCTGGAGTCCTGGACCATCGAGCAGTCCGTCGGCATCGCCCTCGACTCCATGGCCGCCACCGGCTGGGAGGGCCTCGTCGACCCGCTGCCGCCGGCCCTCCGCGAGGGCCGCGGCCTCACCGACCTGCCCGACGCGCTCACCCGCATCCACCGGCCCCGCACCAAGGCCGACATCGCCGCCGCCCGCGACCGCCTCAAGTGGGACGAGGCCTTCGTCCTCCAGGTCGCGCTCGCGCGCCGCCGCCACGCCGAGACCCAGCTCCCCGCCGTCGCCCGCCGCCCGGCCCCCGACGGCCTGCTCACCGCCTTCGACGCCAGGCTCCCCTTCACCCTCACCGAGGGCCAGCAGAAGGTCTCCCGGGAGATCTTCGACGACCTCGCCACCGACCACCCCATGCACCGCCTCCTCCAGGGCGAGGTCGGTTCCGGAAAGACCATGGTGGCCCTGCGCGCCATGCTCGCCGTCGTCGACGCCGGAGGGCAGGCCGCCATGCTCGCGCCCACCGAGGTCCTCGCGCAGCAGCACCACCGCTCGGTGACCGAGATGATGGGGGAGCTCGCCGAGGGGGGAATGCTCGGCGGGGCCGAGCACGCCACCAAGGTCGTGCTGCTCACCGGTTCCATGGGCGCCGCGGCCCGGCGGCAGGCGCTGCTCGACCTGGTCACCGGTGAGGCCGGGATCGTCATCGGCACGCACGCGCTCATCGAGGACAAGGTGCAGTTCCACGACCTCGGTCTGGTCGTGGTCGACGAGCAGCACCGCTTCGGCGTGGAACAGCGCGACGCCCTCCGCGGCAAGGGGAAGCAGCCGCCGCACCTGCTCGTCATGACGGCCACGCCCATTCCCCGCACCGTCGCGATGACCGTCTTCGGCGACCTGGAGACCTCCGTCCTCGACCAGCTGCCCGCCGGCCGGTCCCCGATCGCCAGCCACGTCGTGCCCGCCGCCGACAAGCCGCACTTCCTGGCCCGTGCCTGGGAGCGGGTCCGCGAGGAGGTCGAGGCCGGGCACCAGGCGTACGTGGTGTGCCCGCGCATCGGCGACGAGGAGGACCAGAAGTCCCGGAAGAAGGCGAGTCCCGAGGACGAGGCCGAGAAGCGTCCGCCGCTCGCCGTCCTCGACGTCGCCGAGCAGCTGCGGGCCGGTCCGCTCGCCGGGCTGCGCGTCGAGGTGCTGCACGGCCGGATGCACCCCGACGACAAGGACGACGTGATGCGCCGCTTCGCCGCCGGCGAGGCCGACGTCCTGGTCGCCACCACCGTCATCGAGGTCGGCGTGAACGTGCCCAACGCCACCGCCATGGTGATCATGGACGCCGACCGCTTCGGCGTCTCCCAGCTGCACCAGCTGCGCGGCCGCGTCGGCCGGGGCTCCGCCCCCGGTCTCTGCTTGCTCGTCTCCGAGATGCCCGAGGCCAGCTCCGCGCGGCAGCGGCTGAACGCCGTCGCGTCCACCCTCGACGGCTTCGAGCTCTCCCGGATCGACCTCGAACAGCGCCGCGAGGGCGACGTCCTCGGCCAGGCCCAGTCCGGCGTCCGCTCCTCGCTGCGGGTGCTCGCCGTCATCGAGGACGAGGAGGTCATCGCCGCCGCCCGCGAGGAGGCCACCGCCCTCGTCCTCGCCGACCCCGGCCTCACCGGCCACCCCGCGCTGCGCACCGCGCTCGACGCGCTCCTCGACAAGGACCGGGAGGAGTACCTGGAGAAGGGCTGACCGCCGCACGGCCGTCTCCCTCCCGCCCGCGCCGCCCTAAGCTATTGCCTACGCAACGGCTTATGGATGACGAGGACCCCAGATGACCCGCGTGATCGCCGGCACCGCCGGCGGACGCCGACTCGCGGTGCCCCCGGGCACCGGTACCCGGCCCACCTCCGACCGGGCGAGGGAAGGTCTCTTCTCCACCTGGGAGTCCTTCCACGGCCTCGCCGGCGCCCGCGTCGCCGATCTCTACGCGGGCTCCGGAGCCGTCGGCCTGGAGGCGCTGTCCCGCGGCGCCTCCCACGCCCTGCTCGTCGAGGCCGACCAGCGCGCCGCGCGCACCGTGCGCGAGAACATCCGCTCGCTGGGGCTGGCGGGCGCCGAGTTCCGTACGGGCAGAGCGGAACAGATCGTGTCGGGACCGGCGCCGGCCGAGCCGTACGACCTGGTCTTCCTCGACCCGCCGTACGCGGTCGCCGACGACGATCTTCGGGAGATCCTCCTCACAATGCGCTCGGGGGGCTGGATCGCCGAGGATGCCCTCGTCACCGTGGAGCGCAGCACCCGCGGCGGCGAGTTCGGCTGGCCGGACGGCTTCGCACCCCTGCGGGCCCGTCGCTACGGCGAAGGCACGTTTTGGTACGGTCGCGCCGCCTCTACGTGCGAAGACGCACGATGACCGGACCGGAGAGCGAGGGAACCAAGTTGCGCCGCGCCGTCTGTCCCGGGTCGTTCGACCCGATCACCAATGGACACCTCGACATCATCGCCCGCGCCTCCAAGCTGTACGACGTCGTGCACGTCGCGGTGATGATCAACCAGTCGAAGAAGGGCCTGTTCACGGTCGACGAGCGGATCGAGCTGATCCGCGAGGTCACCGCCGACTTCGGGAACGTCGAGGTCGAGTCCTTCCACGGCCTGCTCGTCGACTTCTGCAAGCAGCGCGACATCCCCGCCATCGTCAAGGGACTGCGGGCCGTCAGCGACTTCGACTACGAGCTGCAGATGGCCCAGATGAACAACGGCCTCTCGGGCGTGGAGACGCTGTTCGTGCCCACCAACCCGACGTACAGCTTCCTGTCGTCCTCCCTGGTCAAGGAGGTCGCGGCCTGGGGCGGCGACGTCTCCCACCTGGTGCCGCCCGCGGTGCTCTCCCGGCTCACCGAGCGGCTCGCCGAGAACCGCTCGGGGCAGTGACCGCCGGCCACCGCCGCTGACGCTCCGTCACCTGGTCCCGGACAGGGGCCGACTGGCCTTACAGTCGTCCCGTCCGTCTCCATCCAGCTGTAGAGAGTGGCGAGCACCGGTGGACGTGCAGAAGAAGCTCGACGAGATCGTCGCGACGGTCCGGAGCGCCCGCTCCATGCCCATGTCGGCGTCCTGCGTGGTCAACCGTGCCGAGCTGCTCGCGCTGCTCGAAGAGGTCCGCGAGGCCCTGCCGGGCTCCCTCGCCCAGGCGCAGGAGCTGCTCGGCGGGCGCGAGCAGATGGTCGAGCAGGCCCGCAGGGAGGCCGAGCGGATCATCGAGGCCGCCCACGCCGAGCGCGGTTCGCTGATCTCCGACACCCAGGTGGCCCGCCAGTCGCAGGACGAGGCCGAGCGGATCCTGGGCGAGGCCCGCCGCGAGGCCGAGGAGATCCGGGCCGAGGCCGACGACTACGTCGACTCCAAGCTCGCCAACTTCGAGGTCGTCCTCAACAAGACCATCGCCTCCGTCGACCGCGGCCGCGAGAAGCTCCTCGGCCGGGGCCCCGGCGTCGACGCGGAGGGCTACGCCGACGAGGACGCCCCCGAGTACAGCGCGGACCCGCAGACCCTGATCCAGCGGGCCGACTCCTACGTGGACGCCAAGCTGGGCGCCTTCGAGGCCGTCCTCAGCAAGACGCTGGAGGCGGTCGGCCGCGGCCGGCAGAAGCTGCACGGCCGGATCGCCAGCGACGCCCTGGGCGAGCACATGGCCGCACAGGACGCGGCGGGCAACCCGCTGCACACCAGCGACGCCGACTACCTGGCCGGCCTCGCGGAACTGGCCGACCCGGAGCCGGCCGCCGAGCCCCAGCCGGTGCAGATCCCGGCGCAGCAGGTCCAGCCAGACCCGTACGGGTACCAGCAGCAGCCCGTCCAGGACCCGTACGGCTACCAGCAGCCGGTCCAGGACCCGTATGCCGGTGCGGGCACCGGCTCCGCCGGAGCGGCCTACGCCGCGCCCTACGCCGCGCAGCAGGCCGACCCCTACGCGTACCAGCAGCAGTACGGCTACGAGCAGCCGCAGGCGCAGCCCCACGTCCAGCAGCAGCCGCCGTCCGCGGCGCTGGACGAGACCAGCTTCTTCGACACGAGCATGATCGACCTGGAGCAGCTGCGCCGCTACGAGCAGGGTCACTGACCCGGATTGGGCCCTGAGCGAAGCGTCCAGTATTCTGGCTGTTCGGTCGCGCGTATGTCCGCGATCAGTGCTGCCCGCGCAAGGCAGCCCCTCACGTTGTGAACGATCCGAAAGCAGGAAGAACCCTGAGCACGCGCCTTGACCATCGCAACCCCCTCGTGTTCGACACGCACGAGCTGGGGCGGCGTCCTGGTGCCATGCAGCGGCTCTCCCGCACGGTCGACGCCCCCGGTGACCTGGGGATCGCGGGGGTCATCGCGGTGCCCGAGGGCGCCCCGGTGGAGATCGAGCTCCGTCTCGAGTCGGTCATGGAAGGGGTGCTTGTCACAGGCACCGCCCGTGCATCGGCCGAGGGGGAGTGCGTAAGGTGTCTGGAGCCCGTCGAGCTGGAGCTCGACGCGGACTTCCAGGAGATGTTCTCGTACCCCGACTCCGACGACCGGGGCCGCGTCAAGGCGGCCGCGGACGACGAAGCCGAGGACGACGAGGACATGATCCCCCTCGAGGACGGCATGTTCGACCTCGAGCCCGTGCTGCGCGATGCGGTGGTGCTCGCACTGCCCATGCAGCCGGTGTGCCGGGAGGACTGTGCAGGTCTGTGTTCCGAGTGCGGAATCAACCTGAACGACAACCCGGACCACCACCATGACGCCGTCGACATGCGTTGGGCGGCACTGCAGGGACTCGCCGGTTCACTGGGAGCCGACGAGAAGGACAACATGAGCGATGCCGCATCCGGTGTCGACGAGAAGCAGGAGAAGTAGCCGTGGCTGTTCCGAAGCGGAAGATGTCGCGCAGCAACACGCGCCACCGCCGGTCGCAGTGGAAGGCTGCGGTCACCCCCCTGGTTTCGTGTGAGCGGTGCCAGGAGCCGAAGCAGCAGCACATCGCGTGCCCGAGCTGCGGCACCTACAACAAGCGCCAGGTCCTCTCCGTCTGAGGGGCCGGTGAGAGGCACGATGTCTGACCACGTCAATTCGGCCTCGTCCCACACGCTTCTGGAAGGGCGGCTCGGGTATCAGCTCGAGTCCGCCCTTCTGGTGCGTGCGCTCACCCACCGTTCGTACGCGTACGAGAACGGCGGTCTGCCCACCAACGAGCGGCTGGAGTTCCTCGGGGACTCGGTGCTCGGCCTGGTGGTCACGGACACGCTGTACCGCACCCACCCCGACCTGCCCGAAGGCCAGCTGGCCAAGCTGCGGGCCGCGGTGGTCAACTCGCGTGCGCTGGCGGACGTGGGCCGCGGCCTCGACCTTGGCTCGTTCATCCGGCTCGGCCGGGGCGAGGAAGGCACGGGCGGCCGGGACAAGGCGTCCATCCTCGCCGACACCCTCGAAGCGGTGATCGGCGCGGTCTATCTCGACAAGGGCCTCGACGCGGCGTCCGAGCTGGTGCACCGGCTCTTCGACCCGCTGATCGAGAAGTCCTCGAACCTCGGCGCCGGCCTGGACTGGAAGACCAGCCTCCAGGAGCTGACCGCGGCCGAGGGGCTCGGCGTTCCGGAGTACCTCGTCAGCGAGGAGGGGCCGGACCACGAGAAGACCTTCACTGCTGCTGCCCGCGTCGGTGGTGTCTCGTACGGCACCGGCACCGGCCGCAGCAAGAAGGAGGCGGAGCAGCAGGCGGCGGAGTCCGCGTGGCGCGAGATCCGCGCCGCCGCGGACGAGCGTGCGGCGGCGGCGGCGAAGGCCGCGGCCGAGGCCGAGAACGCCTCCGACGAGCAGGCCACGGCCTGACCCCTTCGTTCCATCCTTCGTTTTCCGACGCTGCCCCCGCCCCCTGTCCAGGGGACGGGGGCAGCGTCGTGTCAGGGCGGTTGTAGGCTGCGGGCATCAGCCGAAGAGAGCCGTCCGGAGGAGTCCCGTGCCCGAGTTGCCCGAGGTCGAGGTCGTACGACGCGGTCTTGAGCGGTGGGTCGCGGGCCGGACCGTCACGGAGGTGGAGGTGCTGCACCCGCGGGCCGTGCGGCGCCATCCGGAGGGTGCCGCGGACTTCGCCGCACGGCTGAAGGGACAGCGCTTCGGGATCGCCCGGCGGCGCGGCAAGTACCTGTGGCTGCCGCTCGAGGGCGGTGAGGCGTCCGTGCTCGGCCACCTCGGGATGAGCGGCCAGCTGCTCGTGCAGCCCGAGGACGCGGCGGACGAGAAGCACCTGCGGATCCGGATCCGCTTCGCCCCGTCCGGCGGCGACCTCGCCGCGGGCGTGGCCGGGACCGAGCTGCGCTTCGTCGACCAGCGGACCTTCGGCGGCCTCTCGCTGCACGACACCGCCCCGGACAGTGCCGACGGGCTCCCGGACGTCATCGCGCACATCGCGCGCGACCCGCTGGACCCCGCCTTCGACGACGCGGCCTTCGCCACCGCGCTGCGGCTGCGGCGCACCACGGTCAAGCGGGCGCTGCTCGACCAGTCGCTGATCAGCGGGGTCGGCAACATCTACGCGGACGAGGCGCTGTGGCGGTCGAAGCTGCACTACGAGCGGCCGACGGCGACGATCACCCGGCCGCGGGCGGCCGAGCTGCTCGGGCACGTCAGGGACGTGATGAACGCGGCACTCGCGGCCGGCGGCACGAGTTTCGACAGCCTGTACGTGAACGTGAACGGCGAGTCGGGCTACTTCGACCGGTCCCTGGACGCGTACGGGCGGGAAGGCGAGCCGTGCCGGCGGTGCGGCACTCCGATGCGCCGGCGCCCGTGGATGAACCGCTCCAGCTACTTCTGCCCGCGCTGCCAGCGCCCGCCGCGCGTCACGCTCTGATGCGCGCGGGGTGACCGGCGCTACGGCGCGGCCGTCGCCGGCTGCCCGTTGTCGTAGCTCTCGCGGGCGGCGAGCACCTCGTCCATCCGGCCTTCGACCAGGTGGATCAGGCCGAGCAGCTGGTCTGCGACCTCGCGGCCGAGCGGCGTGAGGCGGTAGTCGACCCGCGGGGGATTGGTGGGCTGGGCGTCACGGTGGACGAGGCCGTCGCGTTCGAGCGCGTGCAGCGTCTGGGACAGCATCTTCTCGCTCACGCCGTCGACCCTGCGCCGCAGCTCGTTGAAGCGGAACGTGCCCTCGTGGAGCGCGCCCAGGATCAGGCTGCCCCAGCGGCCGGTCACGTGCTCCAGGGTGCCGCGCGAGGGGCAGGACTTCGCGAACACGTCGTAGGCGAGGTCGTCAGTCATGCACCTACCATACGCGCGCGCAGCGCTGTGCGCCAGGAAGCGCTAACTCCTCTATTGCGCTTTCCAAAAGTTAGTGCTCTACTTCCTGTCGTTCCCCTGCCGTCCTTCACGCCTTTCGCCGAGGAGTCCCTCCATGACCACCCCCGTCGTCTCCATCGCCTACCACTCCGGTTTCGGCCACACCGCCGTCCTCGCCGAGGCGGTCCGTGCCGGTGCCGCCGAGGCCGGCGCCACCGTCCACCTGATCAGGGTCGACGAGATCACCGACGCGCAGTGGGAGCTCCTCGACGGCTCCGACGCGATCGTCTTCGGCTCGCCGACCTACATGGGCACCGCGTCCGGCGCGTTCCACCAGTTCGCCGAGGCCTCCTCGAAGCGCTGGTTCGCCGACGCCTGGCAGGACAAGCTGGCCGCCGGATTCACCAACTCCGGCTCGAAGAGCGGCGACAAGCTGCACACCCTGCAGTTCTTCCAGACCCTCGCCGGCCAGCACGGCATGACCTGGGTCAACCTCGGTCTCAAGCCCGGCTGGAACACCAGCGAGGCCTCCGAGAACGACATCAACCGCCTCGGCTTCTTCTCCGGCGCCGCCGCCCAGACCCACAACGACCTGGGCCCCGAGGGCGTCCACAAGGCCGACATCGCCACCGCCGAGCACCTCGGCCGCCGTGTCGCCACCACGGCCCGCACCTTCGTGCTCGGCAAGGCCGCGGCCTGACCGGCCCGACCAGGGTCCACACGCGGAAGGGGCCCGGCACCGTTTCGGTGGCGGGGGCCCTTCGCCCACGGGTGAGGGCGGGGGGGAGCGGGGTCCGAAAACAAAAGCCCTGGTTCCCCACCGACCACCATCCCCTAAGTTGGAACCCCCCCCCCACACCCT